>JAFUMW010000123.1 GCA_017482465.1 Clostridia bacterium | reverse complement strand
GAGAACGAGGTACGCAAAGTAACCGCAAACGAGGTTCTCGCAAGGATGGAATATACTGTTGTCAGCGGCGGTACTGAGAGAGCGTGTATTTTGGGTATGAACAATACTTTACAAAAGTTCCCGATGTCACTTGGATATTGCGGTGTCGGATATGTGGAGGAGATCGGCCCGGATGTAAAAAAAGTGCGTGTCGGCGACCGAGTTCTGGTTTACCACGGCTGTCACTCAAAGTATAATATACGTACCGAGGACGAGATAACCAAGGTTGAAAATGACGATATACCGTCGCTTGACGCGGCATTTGTCATTATCGCTTCCATGGGACTCGGCGGAGTAAGAAAGCTTGAGCTTGAGCTTGGCGAGAGCGCAATGGTAATGGGACTGGGCTTGCTCGGCATATTCTCAGTACAGTTTTTAAGACTTTCGGGTGCGAATCCCCTGATCGCAGTTGATCTTAATCCTGCAAGGAGAGAGCTTGCGCTCAAGCTCGGAGCTGACTATGCTTTTGATCCGTCGGATAAGGACTTTGTAAAAAAGGTGAAAGAGGTCACCAAGGGCAAAGGAGTTAACGGCTGTGTTGAGGTCACAGGCGTAGCGCAGGCAATGAATCAGGCGCTCGAATGTGCGGCATGGATGGGCAGGATCTCTCTGCTCGGATGTACGAGAGTTTCGGATAGTATGGTCGATTATTACACACAGGTACACCGTCCGGGAATAAAGCTTATAGGCGCGCATAATTTCGTGCGTCCGAAGCATGAGTCATACCCGCATCATTGGACTCACCATGACGACTGCAACGCGATACTTGACATGATCGCTGCAAAGCGTATCAGCGTAGAGCCGATAGTATCCCGAATAGAGTCGCCCGAGAACGCGCCGCAGATATTTAACGAGCTGTGCGATGATAAGGATTTCCCCATAGGTACGGTATTTGATTGGAGAGGTCTTTGATGAAAAGGATCAAAATAGGTCAGATCGGTATAGGTCATAATCACGGCGAGGGTAAGATGCTTGCGGTACGAAAGTTTCCCGAGCTTTTCGAAGTCATCGGCTATGCTGAGGAAGACGAAGAATGGGTAAAAAAGCGCGGAGGTCTTTCGTGCTACAGGGATCTGCCGAGATTAGGCGTTGAAGAAATAATTGAAAGGTCTGACGCGGTTTTGGTTGAATGCGATGTATGGAATCTAACCAAAGTTGCGAAAATGTGTGTTGATGCAGGCAAGCACGTTCATATTGACAAGCCTGCAAGCGGTACATTAGCCGAATTTGAGGCACTTCTTGATACTGCCGCTCAAAAGGAGCTGACCGTACAGCTCGGGTATATGTACAGGTATAATTTCGCGATACAAAAGCTGATGGAAATGATAAGATCCGGAAAGCTTGGCGAGATATACCAGATCGACGCGGAGATGAGTACATATCACTCAAAGGAGTACAGACAGTGGTTAAAGCACTTTAAGGGTGGCTCAATGTACATATTCGGCTCGCACCTTATTGACCTGGTCGTGAGTATTTTAGGCGAGCCCTGCAAGGTTCATTCGTTTATAAAGCAAACGGGCTATGAGGGCGTTTGCTCGGACGACAACGGCTTTGCAGTCCTTGAATACGAAAAGGCGATCGCAAGGATAACCACGCTTTCAGTCGAGGTCAACGGCTGGGGTATGCGAAGATTTGCGGTTATGGGCAGTAAGGGAACTGTTGAGATCAAGCCTATCGAGCTCGCTGTACAGATGTACGTGTCTACAACAGACATTGCCGAAAACGCTTACAGCGATATGAGAGAAAAGGTTGACGTAAATGATGTTCCCACCCTTTCACGGTACGATCAGATGATGAAGGATTTTTACAGCTCGGTTATCGGAGAAAAAGCCGACCTTTATCCGTATTCTCACGAGCTTGCAGTACAAAGAACGCTTTGCAGAGTAGTGGGTGAAAACTGATATGTCAAGCTTACTTATAAAAAACGGCAAGGTCTGGAACGGCGAAAGGTTTTATTTTGCCGACATTTTGACCGATAATGCAAAAATATCGGAAATTGCCGAAAGCATAGACGCAGAGGCAGATTTTGTATTTGATGCAAAAGGGAAAATCGTATCGGCAGGGCTTGTGGATGCCCATGTACATATGAAGGGTATCTCTTCAACCGAATTCGGCATACATGCGGAAATGAGTTGCTTGCCTTTTGGAGTAACAGCCGCAGTTGACGCGGCGGGTGAAAACGGAGACAAGGCTTTGCTCGAATCATTTACGCTTAAAAACCTTGTGTTTGTGCCTGCATACTTCAAGGACAACAAAGCACATTTTGAAAAAACAGAAATAATGCTTGAAAAATACGGCGAAAAGGCTATCGGAATAAAAGTTTATTTCGATACACTCATGTCACAGGTGCAGGATATCAGACCGATTTGCGAGGTGGTGGAATTTGCCCGGAATAAGGGTCTCAAAGTGATGGTCCATTCTTCAAATTCCCCGGTTTCCATGACCGAGCTTTTGAATACGTTGAGAAAAGGTGATATATTTACTCATGCGTATCACGGCGGAGCAAACAATGTTTCGGAGGATAACTTTGAGTGCATAAAAAATGCTAAAAAACGCGGTATTATCATAGATGCGGGCTTAGCAGGTCATGTTCACACCGATTTTCAAATAATGGAAAGCGCTGTCAGATGCGGAGCGATCCCCGATACTATAAGTACCGATATAACAAGATTCAGTGCATACAAAAGGGGCGGCAGATACGGAATGACCATGTGCATGAGTATAGCTAAAGCCCTTGGAATGAATGAAGAAGATATATTCCGTTCGGTGACCTCAGCTCCGGCAAAAGCTTTAGGTAAAGCAAATGAGTGGGGATATTTAAAGGTTGGCAGACGTGCCGATATTGCAGTTTTCGATCACGGAGACAAGGGCTTTGATCTGACCGATAGATCGGGAAACCGTATTAAAAGCGAAAATGGATACAGATGTGTTATGACGGTTGCCGACGGTGAAGTAGTATACAGTTATTGAGAGAAAACAAAGCATGTAACGGCGTAAGAATGCCGTCAACGGAAGGAGCAGATTGATATGAAAGCGATGCTTGTTGATGAAAATAAAAGGCTTGTGTGGTCAGATGTAGCCGATCCGATCATAAAAGACGATGAGGTGTTGGTGAAGATATGCGCGGCGGCACTTAACCGCGCCGATCTCTTGCAACGTCAAGGTAAATATCCTTCTCCCGCAGGTTGTCCCGAATGGATGGGTCTGGAAATAGCCGGTGTTATTGTTGAGACAGGTAAGAATGTTACAGACTGGAAAGTCGGCGATAAGGTCTGCGCTTTGCTTGGCGGCGGCGGATATGCTCAGTATGTTGCCGTCAAATATGATATGCTGATGCCTATACCGAAGGGACTTACAATGGAGGAAGCATCGGCGCTTCCCGAGGCTTATGCAACATCATATCTCAATTTGTTTATAGAAGGACATCTTGAACAAGGGCAGACTGCGTTTATTCCTGCGGGAGCAAGTGGTCTTGCATCAGTGGCTATTCCTATGGCAAAGGCATTCGGTGCAAGAGTGATAACCTCTGTTTTATCTGATGAAATAGCTGAAAAGATCAAAGATCTGGGCGCAGATGTGATCATAAATTCCAAAGAGCAGAATGTTGAGGACGTATTAAAGGCGGAGGAAGAAAATAATACTCCGGTGAATGTTTCAATGGACTGTCTGTGCGGTGAAACGCTCGGAAAAAGCCTGCCGTACATGGCAAAAGGCGGATACTGGATCGTTATTTCGACGCTTGCGGGAACAGAGACGAATATACTCTTGAGACCGTTATTGACCAAGGGCTTGCATTTGGTCGGAAGTATGTTGCGAAACAGAACTCCTGAATTCAAGGCATATATTTTGTCCGAGCTTGTAAAAAAAGTATGGCCTAAAATCGAAAGCGGAGAGATAAGACCGTCAATTTACAAGATTTTGCCTATTGAGCAGGCGGAAGAAGCTCATGCCATATTGGAAAGAAGCGAAAACATCGGAAAGGTAGTGCTGATGGTATCTTCTGATAACTGAACCTACCTGTTACATAAGCGGCAAAAAAGGGAGAACGAATTTAATCGTTCTCCCTTTTTGATTGTAGTACTTATATTCCGGCTGATACGAGCGTGCTGTCGGAGGAGGGAACAACGAGATCATCGCTGTTAGCTTCGACTTCAACAGAACGGTAACGTTCCATACCAGTTCCGGCAGGAATGAGCTTACCGATAATAACATTTTCCTTAAGACCGAGCAGATGGTCGATATTACCCTTGATAGCAGCTTCTGTAAGAACCTTTGTGGTCTCCTGGAAGGATGCCGCGGAGAGGAAGGAGTCGGTGCTGATAGCAGCCTTGGTGATACCGAGCAGGACAGGTGTACTTACCGCATGCTTGAGAGTGATCTCTCCGTTTGCTATGCGGCGGTCGATCTCTTCGTTTGCCGCAACAAACTCGGTGCGGTTGACAAGAGAACCGAACAGAAGATCGGTGTCGCCCGAATCCTCGATCTTGACCTTTCTTGTCATCTGACGTGCGATGACCTCGATATGCTTGTCGTTGATCTCAACAGACTGTGAGCGGTAAACGCGCTGTACTTCTCTTATGATATAGTCGTAAACAGCATCGAGACCCTGAAGTCTTGTGATATCAGCGGGACTGAGATTGCCCTCTGTAAGAGCCTCGCCCTTGAGTACATACTTTCCGTCTGTAACGATAAGGTGAGTACCTACGGGGATCGAATGAACAACAGATTCGCCTGTAAGATCGTTTGCGACCGTTACCATGCGGTTGTTGTTCTTAACTTCGCCTATGCTGACAGTACCTGTAACTTCGGCAGGTGTTGAGACCTTCTTGGGTTTACGTCCTTCAAAGAGCTCTTCAACTCTCGGAAGACCCTGTGTGATATCGCTTCCTGCAACACCGCCTGTATGGAAGGTACGCATCGTAAGCTGTGTACCGGGTTCACCGATAGACTGAGCCGCAATGATACCGACGGTCTCACCGATGCTGACCGTCTTGCCCGAGGCAAGGTCGGAGCCGTAGCAGTGAGCGCATACGCCGTGAGCGCAGTTACACTGGAGAATGGTTCTGATAAGAACCTTGTCAACACCCTTGGATATGATCTCGTCTGCCTGAGTATCGGATATCATCGTGTTGTCGGGAACGATCACGTTGCCGCTTTCATCCTTGACATCGCCGATAACATATCTGCCGACGATCCTGTCACGAAGAGATTCGATAACAACATTGTTGTTGTCCTTGATATCGCTTACCCAGATACCGTTCTTTGAGCCGCAGTCGTCATGGCGTATGATAACGTCCTGAGAAACGTCAACAAGACGTCTGGTAAGGTATCCGGAGTCGGCTGTTCTGAGCGCTGTGTCGGAAAGCGACTTACGCGCACCGCGGGCAGCCATGAAGTATTCGAGGATGTTAAGACCTTCACGGAAGTTTGATTTGATCGGGATCTCGATCGTCTTACCGTTTGTAGCAAACATAAGTCCGCGCATACCGGCAAGCTGACGCATCTGTGTGACGTTACCGCGGGCACCCGAGTCTACCATCATCTTGATAGGATTGTATGTGTCGAAGTTGTCCTGAAGTGCGGCGATGACATCCTTTGTCGTGTCTTCCCAAAGCTTGACAACATTGTTATAACGCTCTTCATCGGTAAGACGTCCGCGTGTGAAGTCGCGGTTGATCTTTTCAACAGTTTTTTCGGCTTCCGCGATATATTCATATTTCTTCGGCGGGATCATCATGTCGTAAACCGAGATAGAGATCGAACCGCGTGTGGAATACTTGAAGCCCATTGCCTTGATCTCGTCAAGCACCTGTGATGTTACGGCGTTGCCGTGGATCTTGATGCAACGGTCAATGATCTGACCGAGCTTTTTCTTGATGGTGGGGAAGGATATCTCAAGGTCAAGCATGTGCTCAGGGTCGGTTCTGTCTACGAAGCCGAGGTCCTGGGGAATGTGACGGTTGAAGATAAGACGTCCGAGAGTTGCGTCGATAAGACCTGTGTGCATAACGCCGTCGATCTCACGGGATACGCGCACCTTGATGGGAGCGTGGATACCGAGAAGTCCGTTCTCGTATGCCATCATTGCTTCATCGAAGTCTCTGAATACGTGACCTTCGCCCTTTTCGCCCGAACGGTCTATCGTAAGATAGTACGAACCGAGGATCATGTCCTGTGACGGAACGGTTACCGATTTACCGTCGGCGGGCTTTAAGAGGTTGTTTGCAGAAAGCATGAGGAAGCGTGCTTCCGCCTGCGCTTCTGCGGAAAGCGGTACGTGGATAGGCATCTGGTCGCCGTCGAAGTCCGCGTTGAACGCCGAACAAACGAGCGGGTGGAGCTTTATCGCACGACCTTCAACAAGTACAGGCTCGAATGCCTGGATGGAAAGTCTGTGAAGTGTAGGCGCACGGTTGAGAAGTACAGGGTGTTCCTTGATAACATTTTCAAGTGCGTCCCATACCTCGGGATTTACCTTGTCTACCTTTCTCTTTGCGTCCTTGATATTTGTAGCCTTCTGTGTTTCAACAAGTCTCTTCATTACGAAGGGCTTGAAGAGCTCGAGTGCCATTTCCTTAGGAAGACCGCACTGGTAGATCTTGAGGCTCGGACCTACGACGATAACCGAACGTCCGGAATAGTCAACACGCTTACCGAGAAGATTCTGACGGAAGCGTCCCTGCTTACCGCGAAGCATTTCGGAAAGGCTCTTGAGCGCACGGTTGCTCGGACCTGTAACAGGCTTACCGTGTTTACCGTTGTCTATAAGTGCGTCAACAGCTTCCTGGAGCATACGCTTTTCGTTACGGACGATTATTTCGGGTGCTCTGAGCTCAATGAGCTTTTTGAGACGGTTGTTACGGTTGATAACTCTGCGGTAGAGGTCGTTTAAGTCGCTGGAAGCAAAACGTCCGCCGTCGAGCTGTACCATAGGTCTTATCTCGGGGGGAAGAACGGGAAGAACGGTGAGTATCATCCATTCGGGCTTATTACCCGATACCTTGAAGGCTTCGGCAGCCTCGAGACGCTTGATAAGGCGGCTCTTGTTCTGACCTGTTGCCTCGGTCACCTTTTCCTTAAGCTCTTTAACGAGCTCGTCGATATCGATCTTTTCAAGAAGCTCGCGTATCGCTTCGGCACCCATGCCTACCTTAAAGGTCTTACCGTATTTTTCATAGTTGTTGAGATACTCACGCTCGTTGAGTATCGCGTTCTGGGCGAGGTCTGTCTCGCCGGGATCGATTACAATATAGTTTGCGAAGTAGAGAACCTTTTCAAGAAGCTTCGGAGGAATATCAAGAAGCAGACCCATTCTTGAGGATGAGCTTCTGAGATACCAGATGTGGGATACGGGAGCTGCAAGCTCGATGCGTCCCATACGCTCGCGGCGTACCTTCTTGGAGGTTACTTCGACATGACACTTTTCACATACTATGCCCTTATGGCGAACACGCTTGTACTTACCGCACTGGCACTCCCAGTCCTTTGTAGGACCGAAGATCTCCTCGCAGAAAAGTCCTCCGCGTTCAGCTTTGAGCGTTCTGTAATTTATGGTCTCGGGCTTTGTTACTTCACCGGATGACCAGTCCTTGATCATTTCGGGAGAGGCAATGCCGATCTTTATCGAATCAAACACATTATGTTCCATTAAATAATTTCGCTCCTTCGCCGCTTAGTTTTCATCATAGCTATCGTCAAATCCGCCGTCATCGAGCGAATCGTCCTCATAGCTGCCCATAAGGTCGTTTATATCATCTTCTTCGTCAGCGTCCTTGGTGACATATCCCGCAGCCTCGAAATCATCCTCATCCTTGATGGCTTCGCCGATATCGGCAGCTGTGATTCCGGTCGTGACCTCGGGTGTTTCGTCCTCGCCGAGAGTAGAAAGCTCGATCTCGTTGCCCTCGTGGTCGAGAACACGGATATCAAGAGCAAGCGACTGAAGCTCTTTGACAAGGACCTTGAAGGATTCGGGAACACCCGGAGTCGGGATGTTCTGACCCTTGACGATCGCCTCATAGGTCTTGACACGTCCGGTGACATCGTCACTCTTGACTGTGAGTATTTCCTGAAGAGTATAAGCAGCACCGTATGCCTCGAGTGCCCATACTTCCATTTCTCCGAAACGCTGACCGCCGAACTGAGCCTTACCGCCCAGAGGCTGCTGTGTAACGAGAGAGTACGGACCTGTTGAACGTGCGTGGATCTTATCGTCAACAAGGTGATGGAGCTTGAGGTAATACATGATTCCGACCGTTACGGGGTTGTCGAAGGGCTCGCCCGTTCTGCCGTCGTAAAGGATCTTCTTACCGTCGATGACCTTAAGACTTCCGTCAGCAAGGTGGGACTGATACTCTTCTGTATCCTTTGTTACCGAAGGATCAAGACGTTCAAGTGTCTTTTTGCCTGTTTCGGGGTCAATACCTTCTATGAAGAGCGCCTTACCGTCAACGTTTTCTCCGGGGAGAATATCGCGGTAGTAGCCTGCCATTCTCATGCATTCGATGATGTCGCGCTCGTTTGCGCCGTCGAATACGGGAGTCATGATCTTCCATCCGAGCTCTCGCGCGGCGATACCGAGGTGTACTTCAAGTACCTGACCGATGTTCATTCGTGACGGAACGCCCATCGGGTTGAGCACGATATCAAGAGGAGTACCGTCAGCAAGGAAAGGCATGTCTTCGGGAGGAAGGATGCGTGATACGACACCCTTGTTACCGTGACGGCCCGCCATCTTGTCGCCGACAGAGATCTTACGCTTCTGTGCGACATATACGCGTACTACCTTGTTTACTCCGGGAGGAAGCTCGTCTCCGTTTTCACGTGAGAAGATCTTAACGTCAACAACGATACCCGATTCACCGTGGGGGAGTCTGAGCGAGTTGTCGCGTACTTCTCTTGTCTTGTCGCCGAAGATTGCGCGAAGCAGTCTTTCTTCGGGAGTAAGCTCTGTTTCACCCTTGGGGGATACCTTACCGACGAGAATGTCGCCTGCTCTTACCTCTGTACCCTTTCTGATTATACCTTCGGGTGTGAGGTCCTTGAGTGCGTCCTCGCCCACGTTCTGGATCTCGCGAGTGATCTCCTCCGGGCCGAGCTTTGTATCTCTTGCTTCCTGTGTGTATTCTTCAATATGAATAGAGGTGTAAACGTCGTCTCTTACGAGTCTTTCGTTAAGGAGAACGGCGTCCTCGTAGTTGTAACCTTCCCAGGTCATGAAGCCGATGAGGGCGTTCTTACCGAGCGAGATCTCACCGTTTGAAGTAGCGGGACCGTCTGCGATGACCTCACCTTCCTCAACTCTTTCGCCTACATTTACGATAGGACGCTGGTTAAGGCAGGTTCCCTGGTTGGATCTCTTAAACTTGATGAGATGATAGGTGTCCTTTTTGCCCGAGTCGGTGCGTATGATTATTTCGTCCGCGCTTACTCTTTCAACGACACCTGCCGCCTTTGCGGTAACAACGACGCCGCTGTCAACGCAAGCCTTGTATTCCATACCCGTAGCAACGATAGGAGAGTCGTTTACCATGAGCGGCACTGCCTGCTTCTGCATGTTCGAACCCATTAGCGCACGGGAGTTGTCATCGTTTTCAAGGAAGGGGATCATAGCTGTTGCAACCGAAACGACCATCTTCGGCGAAACGTCCATGTAATCGGGCTCGGAGGCGTCAACAGAGAGGATCTCTCCGCGGCGTCTTGCCGATACACGGCGGTTTGCGAACTTGTTGTCCTCGGTGAGAGGCTCGTTTGCCTGTGCAACTGTGTAGTTATCCTCCACATCAGCTGTCATATATACGATCTCGTTTGTTATCGTACCTGTTTCCTTATCTATCTTGCGGTAGGGAGCTTCGATAAAGCCGTAATCCGAAATACGCGCGTAGGTAGACAGATAGGAGATAAGACCGATATTAGGACCTTCGGGAGTCTCGATCGGGCACATTCTTCCGTAGTGCGTGTAGTGAACGTCACGTACTTCAAAGGATGCGCGGTCACGCGAAAGACCGCCGGGGCCGAGTGCCGAAAGACGTCTCTTATGAGTGAGCTCGGCAAGGGGGTTGTTCTGGTCCATGAACTGTTAGATCGGGTTTTAACCGAAGAACTCACGGATAGCCGTAACTACAGGTCTGATGTTGATAAGAGCCTGAGGCGTGAGCGATTCCGCGTCGTTGATGTTCATGCGCTCCTTGATGTTTTTGTCCATTCTCGCAAAGCCGATGCGGACATGATTCTGGAGAAGCTCGCCTACAGAACGTAAACGGCGGTTTCCGAGATGGTCGATGTCATCGCACACGTCGATGCCGTGGGAGAGACAGATGAGATAGTTGATAGACGAGAAGATGTCGTCTCTTGTGATATGCTTGGGGGCAAGCTCGTTTGCTCTTTCGCGTACCATATCCTTGATAGCGTCAACATCGCCGCCGCAGGCTTCGATGATATCATTGAGCACAGCAAGTCTCACCTTTTCGTTGATGCCGCAATCCTTGAGGTCGAATCCGAGAATGGACTCGGGGTATACGGTGTGGTTGGAGAATATCTTGATCTCCTCGCCGTTTTCGCTCTCGGGCATCTTTACATATACTTCGTTTACAGCGTTCATTTCGATGTTCTTTGCCATTTCGGGCGTAATGAACTCGTCCGCGCTGTAGAGAAGCTCGCCTGTTGTGGCGCTGAAAACGTCACGTGCGAGAGTCTGACCCTCACATCTGTGGCTGATAGCAAGCTTTTTGTCGAACTTATAACGTCCTACCGGATAGAGGTCATACTTCTTCGGATCAAAGAACATGTTGTTGATGAGCGTCTGTGCGCTTTCAACGTTCGGAGGCTCTCCGGGACGAAGCTTTTTGTAGATCTCTTTGAGCGCTTCATCGCCGAGGTTTCCTCTTACACGCTCTGCTTCGGCAGGTATAGTGTCCTTTTCGAATGTTGCACGGATCTTGGGATCATCACCGAACATTTCGATGATATCCGCATCGGTCTCAACGCCGAGAGCACGGATAAGGACTGTGATCGGGATCTTACGGTTTTTATCTATTCTTACATAGAAGACATTATTGGCATCAGTCTCGTATTCGAGCCAAGCGCCTCTGTACGGAATGACTGTTGATGTGTAAACGGGCTTCTGAGTCTTGGGATCGTTCTCGGTTCCGTAGTATATACCGGGTGAACGAACGATCTGTGAAACGATAACTCTTTCCGCACCGTTTATAATAAATGTTCCGTTTTCTGTCATGAGCGGGAAATCACCCATGTAAATTGGCGACTCCTTTACCTCTCCTGTGACCTTATTGGTAAGACGGACGGTTACGCGCAGGGGAGCGGCGTAGTTTACATCACGATCCTTGCATTCCTCAACAGGATATTTCGGCGTGGGGTCGATCGTGTAGTCGATAAATTCGATAACAAGATTGCCGGAATAATCGATGATGGGGGACACATCGTGAAGGACCTCCGTCAAACCCTCTTCAAGGAACCACTTATAGGATTTCTTCTGCACCTCGATAAGATTCGGCATTTCAAGTGTCTCGCCGATCTTGGAGAAGCTCATTCGAGTGTTCCTTCCGAGTTTTTGCACGTGGGGCTTGAGCATAAATTAAATCACTCCGTTTCAACAAATTTTGGCTTTCATATTGTCAAACGCCGATCCTTGTGTTATAATGTGTTATAATAAATATAAGGAAACAAATCTCGGCGCAGGTTTATTTTTCACGGCATTTCGTTTTTATGGGTTTCGAAAAATAAACATATTTAGCGATTATAATGCAGTATAATATTGTAGCACAGTTTATGTGAGTTGTCAAGCCTTTTTTTACATTTTTTCTAAAATATAGATAAAAAACTTAAAAAAGTGTGTGATAGTGCAAAAAAATAAAAAAATATTAAAAAAACACTTGAAATTTCGATTTGTTTGTGATATTATATATGAATGTAATGGCATTTCATAGGAAAAGTTATACCCTATGGGAATCTGATAGTAACATAAGGTATGAGGGAGGTGAACGGTTTGCCGAACATTAAGTCAGCTAAGAAGCGTGTGATCGTTACAGCTACAAAGACAATGCAGAACAAGATGTTTAAGACATCGCTCAAGACTTCTATCAAGAAGTATGAGGCAGCGATCGAAGCAGGTGATAAGGCTCTTGCAGCGGAAACATATAAGGACGCTGTTAAGAAGATCGACAGAGCAGTTGCGAAGAATATCATCCATAAGAACACTGCTGCAAGAAGAAAGAGCAGCTTCACAAAGAAGTTAAACGCTCTCGCATAAGTAAAAATGCACAGCAACGAAATTGCCCACGGTATATGCCGTGGGTTTTTTCGTTGCTTCTTTCGTATACTTGATTTTTACCTTTTGTTATGATATAATTAAAAAAACGTGAGAAAACAGGGGAGAAGATGTGTAATGATTTTTTGCAGTGAGCTTAAAAGCGACTTTTACGGCTTCAAAATGCGACGCAGGACCATCACAAGCAAGACCGACCCCAAGGACGTAAGAGTCCATACGCATAATTATATTGAGATCATATACGTTATTAAGGGAAGCGGTGTTCATGAGATCGACGGCGTATGCTACAGCGTCGGAGAGGACGATGTGATAATAGTCAATATCGGACAGACGCATAAGCTTTCAACAGATTCGGTCATGGATATGTATTACGTCTGCTTTTTCCCGGCATCAGTGTCGCCCGAGCTTGATTATTCCCGTGACTTTTACGACATACTTACGCTTCCCGATTTTTCGGATGCCCAAAAATGCTTTGCCTGCAAGCACTCTGTGATAACTCTCGGTACAAAAAGCGCGCACCTTGTAAAGGAGCTGATGGCACAAATGTACAGAGAGTACATAAATCCGGGTGCGGACGTTCACGTCGTCCTTAAAAGCTCGATAAATATTATATTAAATGTAGTGTTCCGTGAAATGACAGACAAGCGTATACACTTTAAGCGAAGCGAGCTGACACGTGAAAGCGTTACCGAGTATGTGGACAGATACTGCAAATCAAGGCTTACGCTTACCGAGATGGCAGAGTGGTTTAATTGCAATTCGTCGTATTTCAGCCGCAGATTTAAGGAGCTTACCGGTGTTACCTTCGCAAAGTATGTAAGGAGCGTAAAAATAAATACGGCGGCAAAGCTGCTCAAGGAGGGTCGCGTTACCGTCGACGAGGTATGCCGTATGGTCGGCTTTACAGACAAGACAGCCTTTTACAAGGAGTTTAAGAAATGCTACGGTGTTACCCCAGCGGAGTATAAAAAAGAAAAAACAGAGTCCGATGGCTGAAAATGCCGATCGGACTTTTTTGTCGGATTTGAGCAAAAGGTAAAAATACATTACAAAAGTGGTAAAGAGGCAATATTGAAAAAATGCCTTTCAGGGTATAAAATATTAACAGATACCTTCGAGTGTCAAATTTTGTATGAAACGGAAGTTTTTTTATGAAAAAGCGTTTTGTCGTATTTTTACTGATATTTGTTTTCGCTTTTGCGATCACTTCTTTCCGATTGACGGCATTTGCCGAGGATAGTGTTGCTATCAGCTCGAAAGTAAGTGAGATCGAGCTTGATATCGGAGCGAGCTATGATATTGATGATCTTGAAATAAAGGTCGATTCGGAAGGTGATTACAGTGTCACGTATGCCTTGCCGGATAACGATACGGTTGCAGCTCTTGAAAACGGTGTGCTTACCGCGCTTACACAGGGATATACGGAAATTACTGTTACGGCAGGCTCTGCAAGTATTGTGATACCTGTATATATAGATCTTCCTGAATATTATTACTACGACAGCGAATATTTAAGCGAAAGCATCGTGCTTCAAAATAACGGCGGATTGAACAGCGAACTGCTTGCGGACAACGGTTCAAAGTATCTGAGAGTAAAAAGCGAAAAGGCTGTTTCCTCCGGACGCTTCGACCTTTATACCATGATTAATCCCGCGATAGCAAAGGCATATCCGGTACTGAAGATTGTTTACAGATCAAACATCGGCGGGGGTACCTCGCAAAAGAGTATGCGTGTTGACTGTTGGCTTGATAATCCGTCAAAAACGCCCGGCAACTACTCCTTTAAGTATCTTGGCGACGGAAGCTGGCATTCGCATGTTAGCGATAACTCAAAGAAGTACAGCAGTAACTGGAACTCGCTTGTAACTACGGAAAGGCTTTATAGAGGCTTTATATTCAGAACTGCTTACACGGCGGCAGACGATTATGTTGACGTAAAATATATGGGATACTTCAAAACCGAAGAGGACGCGAACGCGTTTGATCCCGATAAGAAGCAGTACACCGTTAACGTAAACGCTATCGGCTACGGTAACGTTACGGTGGACGGCGGAGACAGTGTGAAGAGCTTCAGCGGAGAATACGATGAAGGAGAAATTATTTCGGTCAATGCCGTTGCTGATAAAGGCTACAGGCTCGAGGGCGTGTATGAGGTAACTGACGGAAGAAATGTGCTTCTTTCAAGAAGCCTGCCTTACGTGCTTGAGGCGAGCAAGAGCATAGATATTGAGGTGCGTTTTATAGATGAAACGATATCGCTTGCGACAAAGCTTGTTGCAAGCGTCGGTTCGGGTGAAGCGGGAAGCATTACTGTAGGCGGCAGCTTATATGATGATTTTAGTGATTATGCCGACAGCGGACATCCGACTATGATCACGGCGAATGCAAATGATGGGTACAAGACCGCTTATTGGTTAAGAACAACAAGCTCGAGCGGAATAAACGTATTTATGTCACTTGGTGATACGCTTGAGGCTTATCCGCTCGGCACAGACGTTTATTACCGTCCTGTTTTTGTTGCATCTGATGCACAGGTAAAGCTTTATATAGACTATGCCGGACTTGTTATTGGAGAAGTGATAGGTGAAGGAGAAGCTCCCGAGCTTCCGAGGCGTTACGGATATACTCCGACCGGCTGGAGCGAGTATTTATCCCTTGACGGTGTGACCGTATATAAGGCGGCATATACGAAAGAGACCAATGAGACACTTACACTTACGGTGAAGTATGCAAACGGTGTTGTTGACAGTACAACGTACGCAGGTATCAGCTATAATGATGAGATCAGCCTTGAATCAAGTCTTGAAGGCGTTGTATGGACGATAACCGAAATAGACGGCAAGGCGGTTGAATATGCTCTTTCCTACAGTGAAAAATACAGCTTTAACTACTCGTTTACCAAGAGTATGACCGTAGAAGAAATTGCAGCTGAAGATCAAGACGCCGTAATTAACGGTATTGAGGCTGTATATCTTGCAGACGCGGCGCAAATTAAGTTTAGCGGTGTGTTTGAGCTTCCCGAAAATGCTGTTCACGTTGATCACGGCTTCTTGCTTACGAATAATTCTGATATAGCACAGGACATGACGGTAAATTCTCCCGATGACGTTATTGTGGGCAGAATCAGAAACAATACAAACCCGACGCCTGCTTTTGTTATAAATAAGAACGGAGTAAGCACGGGTGACACATGGTATGCAAGAGCATATCTTGTATATGAGCTTGACGGTATAACGTATGACGTGTACGGCAGTACGATGTCGGCAACTGCAAATTAAAGTAGAGGGTTATCTTCCAAAACGCCGTGAATAAAGCACGGCACAGCGACCGGCAATGGCGGCAGAAATTCTGCCGCCATTGTTTACTTATTGGTACGTGTTACGCGTTCCCTGTATTTCTTTGGAGTGTGGCCTGTGACCTCTTTGAAGCTTTTGATAAAATAGCTCGTATCCATGTATCCGCATATACGCGCGATCTCCTCGATCGACATCGGCGATTGCCATAACAGCTGCCTCGCCTGATAGATGCGTATTTTTTTTAGCTTGTTCATTATTGTTGTGCCGGTCTTGTTTTTGTATAAACGGCACAGAGAGTACTTGTCTGTTTTGAAATGCTCTGCGATATCATCAAGTGACAGCTGCTTAAAGAAATTCTTTTTCAGATAATTATTGATCTCGTCGACTCTTTCGGGAGGACTTGGGTGTATCATGTCAAGAAGTCTTGCCAGATAACGAAAGCCTTCAGCCGCAAGAAGCGTAGGTGAGATGCAGGCTATGGCATAATCGTGAAGTTCTTCCAAGCTTGATTCTGCCCATTCGGGAGCTTTAAATACAAAATAGCCGGATATTTTGTGGTATTCCAAAAGATGGCTTGCGTTTGTAAAGGTAAACCATGATGTACGCAAAGGCTTGTTATCTGAGGGGAAGTATTCTATCGGTGTATTCGGCGGAACAAAGATGCCCATGCCCTTTTCCAACAATATCTGTTTATTTTCAATGCATACCGTCATCCTGCCCTCGGATACCCAGATAATTTGATTGCAATAGTTTCCGTCATTTAATGCTACAAGTGTCTGCTTTATATTGACGCCGATCATATCAATTACGATGGGATGCTGAAATGAGCGTTTTCCTGTATGAGTATACATATCAATATCCTTTTGTTTTTTTGTTTTACATTCTGCGAGCCGTATCACCTTAAAACGTTGATACTTCAAGGTGAAATTGTGAAATTCATATTAATTATATAATAAAAAAATCTTGTTGTCAATACGAATTTTTACAAGATCATAACAGACTGTCTAAGCAGGCGGCAAGGCGGTAATTTTTTGGTCTTATCTTTTTCTTTTATATAACGGTTGACTTTTTCGTATTAAAGTGGTAAAATAAACAGAAAGTATAAATTCCGGGCAGTTTACGCAAACGAAAGGTACGCAAAAATGGAAATAGCAAAGCTTAAGGAAGCTAAAAGAATAGTAATAAAGGTCGGTACGTCAACGCTTACATACGATAACTTTTTTCTTAATCTCAGCAGGCTTGAAACGCTGGCGCAGGTCGTGTGCGATCTTGTAAACAGCGGTCGCGAGATCGTGCTTGTAAGCTCGGGCGCGCAGAGCGCGGGTATATCCCGTCTCGGACTTAAGGCACGCCCCGACACAAGAGAGGGCAAGCAGGCGGTAGCGGCTGTCGGTCAGTGCGAGCTTATGAAGATGTACAGCAAGTTCTTTGCCGAATTCGGCTGTACTGTCGCACAGGTGTTGCTCAATCGCGACGTATGGGAAAACGAGGTACAGCGTCATAACGCGGAAAACACCTTCAAGGCACTGTTCAAGCTTCACTGCGTGCCGATCGTAAACGAAAACGATACGGTATCCTACGAGGGTATCGGCTTTGGCGGAAATGATATACTTTCGTCCTACGTTGCACTTCTGTGCGATGCCGATCTTGTTATAAACCTCTCGGATATCAACGGACTTTACACAAAAAATCCGCGCGAGCATTCGGACGCGGCGCTTGTACGCTTTGTAGATAAGATCGACGACAGAATACGCTCGTATGCAGGCGGCGCAGGCTCTGACCGCGGTACGGGCGGTATGCTTGCAAAGCTTGAAGCGGCTACCATCACCACCGACATGGGCATACCTATGGTGATAACAAACGGTAAGGACCCAAAGGTGCTTTACGATATCGTATTCAACGCCGAGCTTGACGGCACTTTCTTTGACGCCGAGCGCAAGGGATAAACGGAGTAATTATGGAAAATATCAGAGAATATCTCACAGAGCTGTGCACAAAAGCGAGAGAAGCGCAGAGCATACTTGCTCTTTCAAGCGACACAAAGCGAAACGGTGCGCTTGAAGCTATCGCAACGGCGGTAACAGAGCGTGCAGACGAGATAATAAGCGCGAACAGTCTTGACATAGAGGCGGCGCAGGCATCAGGTATGTCTGCGGCAATGTGCGACAGACTGCTTCTTGATAAAGCAAGAATAGAAAAGCTTGCCGCATCGGTACGTAAGCTCAAGGCGCTTGCCGATCCGCTTGGTAAAAGCGAGGGCTGGACACGTCCGAACGGGCTTTATATCGAACGCGTGAGCGTTCCGCTCGGTAATGTTGCGGTGATATACGAGGCAAGGCCGAATGTTACGGTCGACGTTGCGGCTATATGCATAAAAAGCGGTAACGCGGCTATACTTCGCGGCGGCAAGGAGGCGTACAACACCAACCTTGCCATAGAAAAGGTGCTTAAGGACGCGCTTGAGGGCGTCGGACTGCCGCACGAGCTTGTAAACCTTGTTCACGACGTGTCACGCGAGGGCTCAAGTACTCTTATGCGCTTAAACGGATATATCGACGTGCTTATTCCGCGCGGCGGCAAGGGGCTTATCTCGGCGGTCGTTGAGAACGCGAGCGTACCCGTGATAGAAACGGGTGCAGGCAACTGCCATGTGTACGTTGATGAGTACGCCGAGCTTGGCAAGGCACTTGATATAATAGTAAACGCGAAGGTCAGCCGCCCGTCGGTATGTAATGCCGCCGAAAAGCTGATCGTACACGAGAGTATTGCAGAAAAATTCTTGCCTATGGTAGAAAAGGCGATGCTTGAAAATAATGTCGAGCTTCGCGGAGATGAGCGTGTGCGCTCATGCGTCAAGGCTGTGCCTGTGAGCGAGGACGATCTTACACGAGAGTATAACGATTACATTCTGAGCATCTACGTTGTCTCCGATATAAATGCGGCTATCACGCATATAAACGCGTACAGCACAGGTCACAGCGAGGCGATAGTGACCGAAAGCAGTGAGAGGGCGCAGGAGTTTCTTGACCGCATCAATTCCGCCGCGGTCTACCATAACGCGTCGACCCGCTTTACAGACGGAGAGGAGTTCGGCTTCGGCGCGGAGATAGGAATATCAACGCAAAAGCTTCACGCGCGCGGACCGTTCGCGCTTGAAGGGCTTACGACTATAAAATACCGCATCCGCGGAAATGGACAAGTGAGATAATAAAAGGCTGTCGGTGATTAACCGACAGCCTTTTTGTGATCTGTAATACAGTACTTTCGATACATTAGATCAAATTCGGAAAAGTTTCGGAATGAGATTTATTGACGCAAGTGCAGGTTTGTGATATGATTATCATTGTAAAAGAGCGCATCCGCGGAAACGTACAGGTGAGATAATAAAAGGCTGAAAAATAGTGGATATAATCGAATTGCAAATTTGTTTTTTTGTATAGTTTTGACTGAAATTTTACATATTTACATGACATTTCTTTGATGATACAATTAAAATATGGTACAGAAATATAATTAACCTGACTTTTGATCAGGCTTAAAGGAGGAAAATCTACCATGAAGAGAATGCTTGTTGTACCGATGATCTTATTGATTGTATTTGGAGCGGTGATTTCTGTTTGCGCTTCTGACGATTTTGTTGTTGCCGGCGCTAAGGATCTCTTGTTGAATGCCTCCAGCTATGCTTCCGGAGGCTTTGAGCATGCAAGCGAGCTTATCTTTAACGAGGAAGAAAAAAGAGCGTATGTCGGGACTTATCCTAACGGAGAGCTCGCAAACGGTGTAGACAGCACCGGGGTTTCATTTGCACTTTCCGGGCTTTTTGAGGGATTCAACACCAAGGATTATCCTTACATTAAGGTTGGATACAAGGCATACTTGGCTTCGGCGAAAAACACCGATGTGAACGTCGGAATCAACTATAACGGTAAACAGACCCGTCTTTGGGGCAAAAGAGTGACTGTTGACAACTCCGGCACTTATACCTCATTTATTCTCGATCTGAAAAGCTACACAAGTGCGGAGCATGCCGCAGCAGGCGTGTATTCATTTGATTCTATTGACGATACTCCGATAAATTATGTCAGATTAAAGCCGTATTACGGAAGTGCGGCAATTTCAGCAGACGATTATTTCCTTGTTGAATATATCGGTGCATTTAAGAGCGAAGCGGACGCGCTCGCGTACGAGCATCCCGAGTTTGAGCCGGATTTATCGCTTAACTACGGTGCATACAGGCTTGGCGTAGGTGATGAGTTTACACTCAAGACGACCGTGGTCGGCGGTACGCTTGACGATGTCGTTTATAAAAGCAGTGACGATACGGTCGTATCGGTAGATGAAAACGGAAAGGTAACCGCACTTAAAGAGGGTGTTGCTACAGTCAGCGCAGCCATTGGAAATGTATCTGCAGAGTGTACGGTCGTGGCAGGAAAGCCCGGAACTGTTACGATAGTGAGTACAGACACGGAAAACTACGGCAAAACAGTAAAGGTAAACGCTCTCGGAGATTCGATAACCGAGTGGGCTGATCCTACAGGACGTACATACCATGCATGGTGGGCTGAAAATTACAATATTCAAAACCGCAATTACGGTGTAGGGGGAACGCGCATTTCCGACACCTCCGATAATTCGTTCCTTGTAAGATCGGTCACCATGGATACAGATGCTGACCTTGTTACGGTAAAGGGCGGCGTCAACGACTGGATCGGCTTGATACCGCTTGGTGAATCGGGTACAAGAACAAGGACGACCTTTGAGGGCGGTCTCAGACTTCTTATAGAAAGTCTTATAACGAGATTTCCTGATAATCAAATAGTATTCTTTACTCCCATAAAGTGCTTGAGAACAAGCACGAATACCGTACCTCTTTCGGATTATGTTGACAGAGTCATCGCCGTATGCAACGAATACGGTATCCCGGTAATTGATATATATAATGCCGAAGAAACCGATTTCACAGATACCCCCGAGCTGTTTTATGACGGAGACCTTCACCCGAGCGATGAAGCCGAAGGTATACTCGGAGAGTATATGATGAAGAAGATGGTCGATATCGGTATCGTTAAGATCGGAAGTAAGATTGATTTTACACCGATCGAGGTCGGTGAGCATTATGTGATCGATGCTGATAAGCTTTACGAGATCTCTTCGGTATCTTCGGGGCTTACAAAATCTTTAACAGACGGTAAGGTCAAGATATATTCGGATGGTGAGTATTCAAATGCACAGTTAAGCGTTTCGCTTGCTGATTATGATATTCTTCTCAAAGAATATCCCGCCGTTAAGATAAAGTATAAAACGAATATCAACTCGGCCAAAGGAACAATGCTCGTTGATTTAAACATCGGAACTACCTACGATAAATCGGGTACGCGTACAGCGTTTACGCTGTTCTCCTATAAGCCGAAGTTTGATCCGGACTCAAGCGAGCATATATTCGTTGATTCTCTTGACAACGATGATTTCCCGAACAGCTCGCTCGGTGCAGGTTATGGCTTTGATGTTGCTGATGAAGTGTCGGAATATGACTCTCTCACATTAAAGCTGTGGTACTCATACTCAAACAAGAGTGCTGCAGACACATATTTCGAGATAGAGTCTATAGGCTTTTATAAGACTGTGGATGAAGCCATCAGCGACGGCTTTGAAGAGGAAAATAAGCTTATAGGTGATGTCAATGCCGACGGCGAGGTAAACACTGAGGATGGTGTGCTATTGTCCAGAGCCGTGGCAAAATGGACAGGCTACACCGCAAACGAAGCAAACTCAGATCTCGACAGTGACGGTATTGTAGGTTCAAGCGATGAGGTTATACTCGCAAGATACCTTGCAAAATGGTCGGGATATGAGACCTTGCCCATAGTGAGAGCTGAAAACGCTTAATAATGTACGTTTGACTTGTATAAACGATTACGTAAGTAAAAAATACCGTCGGTAAAGCCGACGGTATTTTTACTTTTCGCTGATAAATCCCGATTTTGCAAGCACGGACTATCGGCGGTATCAAAATCAAATGTATGATCATGGCAGGGAAAGCCTTTATAAAATATCCGCTTACCCACATATACATATCGTATTCGTTGCCGAGTATGATCCTGTCGGCAAGCCTGCTTTATAAGGCTTGCTCCCCTTATGTAAAAGGTATATGAGTGATGCGTAAACAGGGCGTATACCGTGCACGGTATTTGCGGTTGACAAATGCGCTTCTTTGATGTATAATGAAGTCGGAAATTTGTGCCGATGAAAGGATAAACAAAATGAAAAAGAGAATTTTCGCGGCAATGCTCGCCGTGCTTATGCTCGCAGTTGCTCTTACCGCTTGCTCGGGCAAGGGTGAAAGCTACACCTACAGCGCAAAAGTGACCGTTTCGTGCGAGTCGATACTTGAAGACATGAGCGTTATATCCGAAGAAAAGCAGGCGCTTGTGCCCACGGACGGATATTTTCTCAAGGATGTGACGGTCGGCTTCAATGAGGGCGAGAGCGCGTTTACCGTTCTCGAGCGTGCGCTCAAGGATAATAAACTCCATTTCGAGCATGACTCGGCGTACATCAAGGGCATAGGCAACATTTACACTTTTGATGCGGGCGATATGTCGGGTTGGCTTTTCAAGGTCAACGGTGAATACGGAGATGTCGGACTCGATCAAACTGTGCTTTCCGACGGCGATGAGCTTTTGGTATTCTATGCCTGTGATTTTATGACCGATATGTGATCAAGTGAAAACACCGTCGGGTGACTCCGACGGTGTTTTTTTACTTTTCTCCGATAAAACCGGAGCGCGTGAGCGCGTGTATTATCGGAGGTATTATAATGAGTTGGAGGATTATCGCAGGGAAAGATGTGACAAAGTATCCGCTTACCCATGCAGAGAAGCTGTATGTATTCGTAAAGAATATTGCTTTTGCAATACCCCCGGCTATCCTACCCAAGAGCATCGCACATACAAGGCTTATGTATATGTTTTTGTAAGACATCCTGTTATTCATACGCTTTATCAGCAATGACGCGGCAAGCCCGTATACAGCGCATTCTGTCACCATTCCGGGAAGCTGTGCAAAAGTCGGCATGGACATGATAAGCGATGAAAGTGTTACTCCGGATATACCGCAGATAAGACCGTATTGCCACGAGCACGCAAGTCCGCATATAAGTATCGGGATGTGCATTGGCGAAAAGAGCTTTCCTGCACTCGGAATAAGGTGAAACAGTTGCGGCAGAAGTAAACACAAAGCTATGCATATTGCAGTTATGGCGATGTTTTTAAGGGTTTGAGCGTTCAACTTTTTTTGTGACATTTTGATCTCCTGTGCTTATTTACGTTTATTGATAAGGCATAGAACCACTGTAATACCTACAATGATAATTATACCGACTATGACGGCTAAAACGGGCAGAAGTGCGAAATCCGTACTGACGATCAGCGCGGTAGGACCGTCTGAGCCGCCGATGATACCGACACTGTTGCTTTCACTGCATGAGCAAAGCAGAATACACAGCGCCGTTGCTATTATTGCAAGCGATCTTTTCATTGTTTTCTCCTCTTATGAACAGCATTTATAATATTATACACCATTTTGTAACTTATTGCAATAAAATTTGGTGAATATTTCAAAAGAAATGTCCGAAAAACTATTGACTTTAGCACTTTAACGTGATAAAATATAAAAGTCACAGGCAGATGCCCTAAAAAACGGCATCGGAAAGGAATTTCTGTAATGATGGAAAAATTCAAAACATCCGAGCTTGAAGCGTTCTGGAACGCTATTCTGACACTCGAAACTCCCGACGAATGCCGTCGCTTTTTCGAGGATATATGTACGATAAAGGAAATTCAGGATATTTCACAGCGGCTTGAGGTCGCGTCACTTCTGAAAAGCGGCAAGGTGTATACCGAGATCGCGTCAAGCACCGGCGCGAGCACAGCTACGATAAGCCGTGTCAACAAGTGCCTCTCATACGGAAGCGGCGGTTACGGTATCGTGCTTGAAAGGCTTGAAGGGAAGAATAAGGAGAAGGCATGAGCTATGAGCGTAACAAATGAGATAATGCTAAACCGCGATGAGCGTATAATATACGCGCTTCGCTCGCTTTATAAAAACAGCGGGTATACGCAGTTCAAGATGAGCAAGTTTGAGGAATATGACCTTTACGGAAAGAACAAGGACTTTCTCATCAGCGACGGAGTTATCACCTTTACAGACGCATCGGGAAAGCTGATGGCGCTCAAGCCCGACGTTACATTTTCTATAATCAAAAATTCGGTAGATATCCCGGGATACGTCAAGCGCGTCTGCTATAACGAGAATGTGTACAGAATGTCCGAGGGAACGCATGATTTTACCGAGATCATGCAAAGCGGAGTCGAGTGCATCGGCGAGCTTGACATATATAATATATATGAGGTGCTCTCGCTTGCGGAAAAGAGCCTTGAGATCATTGCCGACGAATATGTTCTCGATGTGTCGCATCTGGGCTTTGTCGACGGACTTATAAAGGATGCGGGCGACTGTGATACCGACGCCGTACTCAAGTGTATCGGCGAGAAGAATGCTCACGGACTTGGTGAACTGCTTGATGGCAGAGCCGATAAGCTTAAGAGGTTGGTAGGACTTTACGGGGGCTTTGAGGAGATCATTCCCGAGCTTGAATCGCTCAATGTAAATGATGTGACAGATGCCGCACTCTGCGATATAAAAGCGCTTGCACGTTATTTGGGTGACGGCGAGCATATCAAGCTTGATTTTTCTGTGGTCAGCAGTATGAATTATTACAACGGTATAGTTTTCAAGGGCTTTGTTTCCGGTGTGCCTGCGGCTGTGCTCTCGGGCGGACGTTACGACAAGCTTATGAAGAAGCTCGGCAAACATTCGGGTGCGGTAGGCTTTGCCGTATATCATGACCGGCTCAAATACCTTGAGCGTGAGGTAAGCAATGTAAAAAAGCCTGTGCTCGTGCTTTACAGTGCGGACACGGACACAGATAAGATAATAGCCGAAAAGAACAGGCTTATAAGCGAGGGTGCGTCCTTCGATCTGCAAAAAACGGTCGCAGACGAGGGTATGTATTCAAGGATCATAGATATAAGAGCGAAAGGATGAGTCAGATGATAAATATAGCACTTCCCAAGGGCAGACTCGGCTCGCGCGCTCTTGAAGTATTTGAAAAGGCAGGGTACGAGTGCCCGTCGATACATGAAAACAATCGCAAGCTCGTTTTTGAAAACCCCGAGCTGGGCGTACGTTATTTCTGGGTAAAGCCGTCTGACGTGGCGATATACGTTGAAAGAGGGGCGGCAGACATCGGTGTGGCGGGAAAGGATATCCTACTCGAATACTCACCCGATGTATATGAGCTTCTCGACTTCGGATTCGGCAAATGCCGTATGGCGGTAGCCGCGAAAAAGGGTTTTGAGCATGATCCTCTCAGACCACTCAGAGTAGCAACCAAGTTTGTGAATATAGCAAAGGAATATTACCGTT
>JAFUMW010000122.1 GCA_017482465.1 Clostridia bacterium | reverse complement strand
CTTATCGTTGACAGAATGTTCAAAAACAAGCTTAAGGACGGCGACCTTGATAAGTTTACTCCCGAGCAGGTAGAGCTTATGAAGCAGATCTGTGCACAGAAGCAAGCGTCCTTTGACGACATGATGAACACCGCGATCTTACTTGCACAAAACTAAAATAAACAAAATATCCGGCGGATATCCGCCGGATATTTTGTTTAATCAAATTTGAAAGCTTTTGCTATTATCGGATCGTCAAAGAAAACGATCTCTTCAATATCGAAATAATGTTCGGTGTTGAGTTGTACGTTGTTGCCCCAAGGCTTGAATGTGTAGAAATAGGTGTCAAGACTTTGATTCGGGAGATCGACCGATGAGGCATTAAAATCGTCGTAACAGACGAGTCCGCTGTGCCATGTTCCGGTCTCGCGGATGAAAGGGCGTAAAGCGGGAAACAGCCATTGCTCGGCAGGCCAGCGCAGACCTACATCAAGTCTGTTCTCGGTTATATATGGGTCAAAATCGATCCTGTATTTCACTTTCATGTACTTAAGCTTGTAAAAATCAATGCCGTTAAGCTTGTTTTGATGCAGATCGATTTGAACGGTTCCTTGCTTGTTTTCTGAAGGGATAAAGCGGACAAAGTCGGTACCGTTTTCTTCGAGCAGTGATTTTGTGCTGGATTTACGCGAATCATTGAGTATTTCGTAAAGATCGTCGGCGTCGATCGTGAAGATATCGCCGTTTTCTATTGCCGCTTGAGTATCAAATACGCAATCTGCAAGAAAATCATCCATTCTTGTGAAAATGGCGGCGACCTGCGCGCGCGTTGTAAAAGCGTCGGCTCTGAAGCTTCCATCGTCATAACCGTCGATAATACCTGCCTTTACGCAGAAGTCTATTGCCGAAGTCAGCTCGTCAAGATCGTAATCCGATAATTCGGTCACGGCATTGGAAAGTCTGCTTTCATCGGTGAAAATTTTTGATTCACCGTTTGCGGAGATGTAGTTATCGCTGAAATAGCGGCTGATGATCACTGCGAGCTCGGCACGTGTGATAGAGGCATCGGGACGGGCGTTTTCCTCTGTAGTATAACCGTTATCAACCGCCCATGACACAGCACCGTCATACCATTTATCGCCGCGAGGCGTTTCTGTCGTGTCAAACCGTGAAAGTACGGTAAAGAACATGCCTCGTGTCATGGTGTTCTCCGGAGCGAATTCTATATCGGATATGCCGTTGAAGTATCCTTTGCGGAGCACGTTTAAAATATACTTTTCTGCCCAGTGGTCCGCTGAATCTGCAAACATTTTCTCGGTGTATATATCTTTGACTGACTCGTAGTCAAACGGTTCCGGAACGTAGCTCGCGGGAACGCTGTAAAACTCGCCGTCCTGTTCAACGCCGTTTGCCTGAAGCTTTGCGAGCGATTCGGGAGTGTAAGGATATTCAAAGTCAAGGCGCGTGGGATCCAAGGGGTCAAAAGCCGACTTTGCAAAATACTTGTCCTCGCCTATGACATAGAGATTTCCGTTATACCACGCGTTGTTTTCTGAAATGTATCTTGATAAGAGACCGTACTTATAGCAGATAAAGAATTTGTTGTCATACGCCTTGAAGTCATTCCAACTGTGACCGGGAGCTTCAAACGCACCGTAATAGAAGTTGCCGTCCTTGTTGGGACGCTGATGACTCCAGCCGTAGCCGCCGTTGCGGACATAGTTGTTATATACTTTTACATTATCATAGTGGATATATGTGTCGTTCTTTTTATCGTTGTTCCATATCTCAGGACCAGAATTGGAATATTCGGCAAGATTGTTCTTGAATTCAACATTTCTGATATATACGTCCTCGGTCACATCGCCTGTGAACTGAGTTGTGTAACAGCAGTCGTATACCTGATATGCCCAGCAGGAGTCGATAACAAATCCGTCGGCATTCTTCCAGTTTTGAACAGCATTGCCGAATCTGCCTGAATTTGTTGAACCTCCGATCCAGCCGAAAATGCAGTTTTGTACGGTGAAATTGGTAACATCCTGTGTAGATATGCCGTGATTTCCGTAGCCCACCAGCTTTATGTTATCAAAAATAACATTTTCTATTACGGTACCGTTAACTCCGTGAATTCCGGGAGATAACTCGATGCTTGAAAAAACATCTCCGGGATTACCTTCGTTGCAATAGAGGTAAAGGCTGTTGTTGTAATTGGTGAATTCAAGATTGTTTTCAAGCGATATGTATCCGTTGTACTCCTTGCCGCCGGATACGAACGGCTCATCTCTGCCGTTGCTTACGGTAGCGCTGTCATAACTGTATCCGTTGGGATCTTTTGGGTTCTTTGTTACCTTAATGCCCCAACACTCGCCGCCGTTGAACACAATACAACCGCAATCGTGGATGATCTTCGTGTATCTGTATACATTGGGAGTATCAGTCTCTTCCCATAAATAGGGATTTGCCGCATCCTGAGAACCGACAAATACGGGTTTGTCACCGCTTCCGTATGCGGAATACGTGACGCCGCTTTGCAATGTCAGCGTCGTGCCATCGGCTCTGAACTGATCGCCTCGCTTAAAGAAAACACCGTCACCTTCGGCAAAAGAATAAGAATCGACCTTTTTTATCGTTTTCCATGCGGTTTCCGGAGTAAGTCCGTCATTGGTATCGTTACCGCTTTTTGAAACATAGTAGCTTGTACCTGTGACGGTTACATTTGTAGGCGATCTTGTTATCTTTTCTGCGAGAGCGTCAAACTCATCGTTGAGCGTGTCAAGTATCTGCGTACCGTCCTTTATTATGTCGGGATCTGTTGGATAAGACGTAGGAAGATGTGTATCGTCAGCGCTGTCGTATACATAATTAATTGCTTCTTGTTCGGTCTTGAAAAACGCAAGGTACTTTATATCAAAAAAGCTCTCTTGTGTCAGAGTGCGTGAACCCGTGCCCCACGGTTTGAAGCGAAGAACCGAGCCGTACTCATTCATAGCGGGTTCAGCGCCCTTGGTTATCTGACCGAGATCAAATACCACGGTTTCCCAGTTTGTACCGTCACTTTCATTCTTTGGATGCGAACCCGGCCAGCTCTCACCGCTTGATGTCCATATCGTGAGATCGATTATATCAGCGGTCGAATCGGTTCTGTACTCAAATTTCAAATAAGGATATTCGTACAGCTTCAAGCTGTTGTCGCCGAATTCTATCAGACCTGAATTTCCGTCGTAAGTGCCGGGAGCAAGAGTAAAGCGCAGGTATTCATCAGTATCATATACCGCTTTTGCATAGGCGTTACTCGGGAATAGATATGTCGTTGAAAGTGATGCGGGAGAATATATAGGTTTCTGATCAGCAGCTGAAAGTGTGTAACTGCTGTTTGGAACGAGCATAAAAAGCGTCACAAATACGAGTATCAGTAGAATGACTTTTTTCATAAGTTACTCCGTCTGCCGAGGTAAGGTCGGCGAAATATAGTTATGAAAATGATACCATATCGGTGACGCTTTGTCAACAAAATTAAATATTATATTAGGAAGACCTCGATAACAGGTACGGCTGTATCAGGCTTGATATGAGGCAGCTTGAACGAAACTATGCCCGCGGTAGATCGGGCCGACATTCATATTTCATTTAACGTATTGACATGCGGTGTAATAAATGATAAAATATGTATGTCTAACTAATGACATCATAAAAAGTGTTCAAATTCCATGAATTTTCGGACACTAAACATGGAGATTGTTGCATGTGCATTGAAACGAGCCCTGAGCTTGCTAAATTTATAAACGAGCTTGACATAAAAATTGTAAGCAACGGATATGCCGAACTTGACAGCAAATGGAACTACGGGTATAACAAATCACCGTATTCGAGAGTGTATGTTACCGTTAACGGCTGCGGAGAAGTGTCGGATGAACATGGAAATGTGTACAAGCTTGTACCCGGTGAGATATGCTTTATACCCGCGGGAGCAAATTTTAAGTACCGATGCGACTCATTTATGACACAGATATTTTTTCACGTAAATTATATAAAGTCCAACGGACTTGACTTGTTTGATGATTACAGTAAGATTCATATTCTCAGATCACCGTTTTCGGAAAGCGATATTTCAAGAGAAAACTTTTTTGAGCCGAGTATATCTATAGCAACTCGCTATATGTGGGTCATTACATATACCGCATGCGAGGTAATAAGTGCGGGCGAGCTGAAAGATGTGGCGGCAAAAAGCTATTCTCCCATAATCGAAAAGGCGGTACACAGAATATGCGAAACAAAATCTGTAAAGCTGTCTATTGCGGAAATAGCTGATGAATTATACATATCCCAAAGTATGCTTTCGAGAAAATTCAAGGAAGAGATCGGCATACCCTTCGGCACTTATGTCGATAAGCTGATCTTTAACGATGCTAAACGCGATATATCAACAGGAAAATATTCGATAAAAGAAGTGAGCGTGAAGTACGGTTTTTGCGATGAGTTTTATTTTTCAAGACGGTTCAAGCAATTATTCGGACTTTCACCGTCATTGTATAAAAAGCAGGTCTTGCGATTCTGGCCTTGCTGACATTATTTTCTGAGCTCTTTAAAAAAATCAGAAAGCAGTCCCGCGCACTCACTTTCACAAACTCCTGTACACAGTCCGATTTTGTGATTAAGAGGATATGAATTCATATTAAGCACGCTTCCGAGCGCACCGGCTTTTGCATCGCGCGTTCCGTAAACAACGCGCTTGATGCGAGAGTTTACGATCGCTCCCGCACACATGGGACACGGTTCTAAAGTGACATATAATGTGCAGTCCGAAAGTCTCCATCCTCCAAGCTTTTTACAAGCCTCGTTTATCGCTATTATCTCAGCGTGTGAGAGCGCGTTTTTATCGGTCTCGCGTCTGTTTGCTCCGACGGATATGATCTCATCATCGCGTACTATAACAGCACCAACGGGTACTTCGCCGTTCTTTGCGGCGTTTTTGGCGTGAGATATTGCAATATCCATGTAAAATTTATCCTTGTTCAATGTAAACCTCCGGGCAGATCAAGATACGGTCGTTCTTATCAGTATCAGTACTATTATGGAAAAATACAGGATCGGAGATGCTATCACCGTATATGACATCGGTACGTATGCAGCTTCGTTATTATCTGAGTTTGATCGGTGGCGTGTAATATGCGTCGTAATAATTATAAGTACAGCACAAGCTGCCGCGGCAAGTATGATCCACTTATAATTTATTGATATAAGCGATAACGTGTTGTTTATAATGTGAAGCAGAACGCAGGGAAGGACCGAGCCTGTACGTACATATAAATATGAATACAACATTCCGGCAATAAATGCATAGATCAAACCGGCAGTGCCGTTATGAAACATTCCAAATAGAAGAGATGAAATTATCATCGCCTGTGATGTACCGTAGAGCGAAAGCTTCTTAAAAACAGTGCCGCGCCAAAATATCTCTTCAAGTATAGGAGCAGTTATACCTGCAATGGCAAAATTTGCCGGCGAAAGCTCATATTGCACGATGTCAGCGGGAAAAAGATATCCGAGTGCGGTCGAGATCACCGTAAGAATGATAAATATCTCAGCACAAACGCTTGTCGACTCGCGACCGATTTTGAACATCGAAACACGCTTGTCAGCATCGGCTTTTCTTGTACTGAAACCGACAAGTAAGATCGGCAGAAGATATGAAAGCAAGTATACTGCGATATATGTGAGCAAGCCGCTTTGAGTAAGCGGTAATATTAATTTTAATAAAATCGCGTTTAATAAAACCGAGATAAAAGTTAAGTTTATATTTCGGTCAAACATAATAACCTCCGCACGATAATATTTAACTATATTGTATCATTGATATGAAGATTTTGCAAGGGGGTTGATTTATTTCAAAAAATAATGTATAATAGTTTGCGGTAATTTTTGCTTGGAAAGGAGGGGTATGCATAAAAAAGGCTGTAAGTAACAAAAATGACAGTACCGAAGATCGCGGATTATACGATGATTATTCTATAGAAAAGGCGCGCTCGGGTGATACATCATTTAAGGAACATCGCAATATTTCGCTTCAAAACGGACTGAGCGGACTTGAAGCTACTGTCAATGCGCTTGCGTCAAAACTCGTTCAGCTTACCGAGAAAAAAAGCCTTGCCGATCTAATTTTCGGTGCTATAAAAAAGTTTTCTCGTTTTTGGTACAATACATATACTGCTTTTGAGAAGCGCAGAAAAAATTCCACTATTGTCAAACGCTATGTACAAAGATGTGACAGTCTTGCAAAAAAAGCCGGTTTTATGCTGTCCGTTCTTATCGAGCCGATAAAGATATTAGCAGTTGCCGCTACGGTTACGGTCTGCGCCGCATTTATGATAAACGCTTCATCATATGAGGTCGTTCTCGGCGTATATGCGAACGGAGATCTTGTCGGTTATCTTGAATCAAAGTCTCCGATGACCACCGCGCTCGCTTCTCTCGAGTCCGATCTCGGTTCACTTATCGGAAGTGAGTATACGGTCAAGTGCGATATTGACTATTCTTTCGTTAATGTTAAAGATCCCAAGCTATTGAATGATGCGGATTGCTACAGAACGCTGTATAATATTGCGGCATCTGATTTTGTCGATGCGTACGCGCTGTATGTAGACGGCGATTTTGTTGCGGCGAGCAGTGAGTTTGATACACTGAATGCAATGCTTAGGCAGTTAACAAGCGATGATACTTCGGGCGCAGTCAAAAATGATATTCGTATATCTAACCAACTTTGTCTGAAATCATCTGTTATGACCGAAGAACAGATCGCAGAGCTTCTCGCACTTGAAATTGCCGAAAGCGCCGAACCGATGGCTGTATCCGAAACGGATGATATAAACCGCGTCGAAGTTGTGGAAGCTACCGACCGGGCGAAAGAGCTTGATACATTGAATTCGGGTATAACCCGTTTTTCGGGCGGTCAGAACGCACTTGCCATACCGCATACGCTCTCCGACGGAACAAAGATCACTACCGACAAAAACGAGCTTTTTGATGAGCTTGAGCTTGTCTATGTTAAAAACGAGACCGTAACCGAGGCTATCCCGTACGAAACTACGTACATTGAATCCGAAGACTATTATATCGGCACTCAAATGCTTAAGACCACAGGCAGAGAGGGAAGCGCCGAGGTCGTGTATGAGATCGAGTATGACAAGCACGGCGAGATATCAAGAACGGCGATCTCTCGTACTGTTACAAACGAGCCTGTAACAGAGGTCATGGTCATAGGAACGTCGAAGGCACCGACAGTAAATCCGAGCGGAAACTTTGTCTGGCCTACCGCTGTACCTAAAGGTATATCATCCTATTATGGCGGAAGACAGCTTTTCGGTAACTATGATTTCCACCTTGGAGTCGATATACTTAACAGCTACGGAAATGACATATGGGCGGCTGACTCCGGAACGGTAACTTACGCCGGTTATAACGGCTCGTATGGCTATTATGTCACTATAGAACATGCCGACGGATATTCGACACTGTATGCACATATGTCAAAATTATATACAGAAACAGGGGCAGAAGTAAAGCAGGGGGACGTTATCGGTGCTATCGGAAAAACCGGAGTGGCGACAGCGTATCATCTGCATTTTGAAGTAAGGATCGACGGCAAGACCGTAAATCCTCTCGACTATCTGCCGGAAAGGGAATAATGATGAACACAGAACTTAAACTTAACGATGATCTTCCGTGCATAAAAACACGCGAAGAAGTCATAAAATCAATTGATGAGAACAAGGTCATAGCGATAATCCGCGGCGTAAACGGAGAAGCACTCATAAATACTGCGAAAGCCATCTATGAAGGCGGCGTACGTGTTATGGAGATAACATTTGACGCAACAGGAAAGACTACCGAACAGGAAACCGGAGAGATGATCTCCGCTCTTATCAAAGCACTCCCGGATGACGCTTGTATAGGTTCAGGAACTGTTGTTGATACAAGCAAGGTCGTGGCTACACGTAATGCCGGAGGATGCTTTATAATCTCTCCCGATGCAAACGAGTCTGTTATCAAACTTACCCGAGAGCTTGGAATGGTATCTATTCCTGGTGCGATCACACCTACCGAAATATGCAGTGCACATGCGTGGGGAGCTGACTTTGTAAAGCTTTTCCCGGTAGGAACTTTCGGTCTTGACTATGTAAAAGCTATCAAAGCACCCCTCTCTCATATAAAAATGCTTGCAGTCGGCGGTGTATCTGCTGCTGAAACCGGCGATTATATGAACGCGGGTATTTGCGGCTTCGGCGTTGGCTCTGCCATCGTTAAGAAGGACCTTATTAGCGCAGGCGAGTTTGTGAAGATCCGCGATCTTGCCCGTGCATACGTTGACGGTGTAAACAAATAATACATTCTATAAAAATATACGCGGTCAAACACCGCGTTATCCGCCCTTAGCTCAGCTGGATAGAGTACCGGATTCCGATTCCGTTGGCCGCAGGTTCAAATCCTGTAGGGCGGGCCAAAACACACCCTAAGGGGGCTTGTCCTCTTTGGGTGTGTTTTTCTGTCAGATTGGATCTGAAATACGAGCGGCATAGAGCGGACTTCCGGTGTACGCATTGCCCTTTCACCGGAGCAAAAAGATGACAAGGTTTATTTGAAGACAAGTATTCCAAAGGAAATAATCTTTATTTTTGATTATTTTATTCATTATAAAAACATATTGAAATTCCGTGTTTTTTGTGATATAATTACTGAAAAAACATGTAAATCTATGTGTATATCAGGAGAACAACGGCATGAGTAATAAGATCAATACTTCAAAAAGTTATCTCGGTATAGAACTCGGCTCAACACGGATCAAAGCTGTTCTGATAGACGATACTTTTACTCCTATAGCTAACGCAAGCCATGAGTGGGAAAATAAGCTTGAAAACGGATATTGGACCTACTCGCTTGAGGCGATACATAAGGGAATACAAAATTGCTTTGCCGACCTTTCGCGCAACGTGGAAAGTAACTATGGACAATCACTGACAACAGTAGGTGCTATCGGTATCTCGGGTATGATGCACGGATATCTCGCTTTTGATGCTGATGAAAATCTTCTTACTCCTTTCAGGACATGGCGAAACACTACGACAGCGTGCGCGTCCAAAGAACTTACCGAGCTTTTCGACTTTAACATTCCGCAAAGATGGAGTATCGCTCATTTGTACCAGGCGATCATAGACAGGGAAGAACATGTAAGTAAGGTTGCTCGCATTACGACACTTGCGGGTTACATCCACTTTCTTCTTACAGGCACTCATGAGGTCGGCATCGGAGAAGCGTCCGGTATGTTTCCTGTTAAAAACACAGATTATGACTCTGAAATGATCTCAAAATTTAACGATCTTGTAGCGCAAAAGGGATACGATCTTAATATCCGGGCTATCCTTCCCATCGTAAAGATGGCAGGCTCTTCGGGAACCGTACTTTCAGAACAAGGAGCAAAATTTCTCGATCCGTCCGGGAGGCTTTTGCCCGGCATTCCCATGTGTCCTCCCGAAGGCGATGCAGGTACAGGTATGACGGCAACAAATGCCGTGCTGCCCAAAACCGGTAATATTTCGGCAGGTACGTCTATATTCGCAATGCTTGTTCTCGACAAGCCGTTAAAAAATCTTTACCCGGAGATCGACGTGGTTACAACTCCGGACGGAGATCCGGTTGCCATGGTGCATTGCAACAACTGTTCATCCGAGCTCGACGCGTGGGTAAGATTGTTCGCTGAATTTTCCTCTTTAGCAGGTACTGAGCTTGACAGGTCACGCGTTTACGAGCTTCTGTTTACACACTCATTAAGTGCGGATGCTGACTGCGGAAAGCTCTGTGCTTATAACTATCTTTCGGGTGAACATATAACAGGAGTGGAATCGGGTAAGCCGATGTATTTCCGCACACCCGACAGCGATATGACGCTTGCTAATTTTATGCGAGCTCAGCTGTATTCAACAATGTCAACATTGAAGATCGGTATGGATATTCTTTTTGAAAATGAGGATATAACCGCAGAGTGCTTTATGGCGCACGGAGGTCTGTTCAAGACCAAAGGCGTTGCACAACAGATACTCTCGGACGCGATGAAAACCCCCGTGTCTGTTATGGATACAGCAGGTGAAGGAGGAGCATGGGGTATGGCTCTGCTTGCGGCTTACATGATGCTTAAAAAAGGCAAAAAGCTTGGTCAGTGGCTTGCCGAAGATGTTTTTGAAAGAATGAACACTACAACGCTCACTCCAAGCGATATCGGTGCGAAAGGATTTGACGAATATATTACGCGATATAAGCTTGGACTTGACTCACAAAAGAGACTTGCGGAGGTATAAATAATGCTTGAACAATTGAAAAATGAGGTTTGTGAAGCCAATCTTATGCTTGTAAAGCACGGGCTTGTCACATTTACTTGGGGGAATGTTTCGTCTGTTGACAGAAAAAGCGGTATGGTAGTAATAAAGCCGTCAGGTGTCAGCTACGATGAAATGACATCGGATGATATGGTGATAATCGATCTTGAAACAGGCAAGACCGTCGAAGGAAAATACAAGCCTTCAAGCGACACGCCTACGCATCTCGAGCTTTACCGAGCTTTTGATAATATCGGAGGCATCGTTCACACGCACAGCCGCTTTGCAACAGCATACGCACAGGCAGGGCGTCCGATACGTCCGCTCGGTACGACACACGCGGATTATTTTTACGGAGATATACCGTGCACACGCGCAATGACCGAAGAGGAGATCGGCGGTGAATATGAAAAAGAGACCGGTACTGTTATAATCGAAGCGTTCAGGGATACCGATCCCATGAGCATACCTGCGGTTCTTGTAAAGAGCCACGGCCCGTTTGCGTGGGGAAGAGATGCTCATGAGGCTGTACACAACGCAGTCGTGCTTGAAGAGGTCGCTTTTATGAATTTCCATACTGAAATGATGATTCCCGAGATCGGACGAATGCAACAAGAGCTTCTTGATAAGCACTATCTGCGTAAGCACGGAAAAAACGCATATTACGGTCAATAAAATATGTAAAAAAGGCTTGTAAAACAAGCCTTTTTCTGTTGACAAATGCATTTATCTGTGCTAAACTTATCAAAGTGCTCCAAAATATGGAGACAAGTATAGCTAAGGTTATTGGCAAACAAACATAACAATTTCGTCTCTTAAACGATTGAAAGAAGGTAATTTTATGAATCCCAATCCGCGATTAGAGCATTATGAATGGTGCCACATATGGCACAACGACACAAATCTTACGCCCGAGCAGGCTAAGGATCACAAGCGTATCCTTTTTATTGGCGATTCTATCACAAACGGATCGTTCGGAAAGTGTCGCGATATTCTTACTGCCGAATATAAGGCATGCCCTCTCAGCTTCAGCTACCTTATAACATCAAAGGGTATAGACAACCCTGATTTTTTGAGAGAGATCGGCTATGTACTTTCGGCATTTAATTACGATTACATTCATTTCAACAACGGACTTCACGGTATGAGCATACCTGTTGAAGAGTACGAGTCCTGCTATTGCGAGATCATCGAACACATCCTTGAAAAGATAGCTTCCGACAAGCTTGCGCTTATGAATGTAACTCCGCTTACATTCGGCGGAGACAGGACAAAATGGCGCAATGAGACCGTAGACGTACGAAACGAAGCGATAAAGCGTATTGCTGATAAATACGGACTTAAGATCGACGATCTGTACAGCGCTGTCATGGGTAAGAGTGAGCTTCGCGCAGATGACGGATATCACTATAACGATGACGGATATATGGTACTCGCTCGCGCCATGGCCGACTTTATTATGGAGAACCTTTAATTACGGACCGGTCACTAAATGAAGGAAATTAACAACTTTTTCAGAGGAATAACCGACGGACTTCCTATTTGCGTCGGCTATATCTCCGTGGCATTCGCGTTCGGAATCTTTGCTACTGACAGCGGACTTTCCGTTCTCGAAACATTGCTTATTTCAATGACAAATGTTACATCAGCAGGACAGCTTGCGGGTGTCCCGATCATCACGGGCGGCGGCACGCTTATTGAGCTTGCTGTGGCACAATTCGTCATTAATCTCAGATACGCGCTCATGTCGGTATCACTGTCTCAAAAAATAGGAAAGAGCGTACGCATGATCGACCGCTTTATTATCGCTTTTGTCAACACAGATGAGGTGTTTGCCGTAGCTTCTGCAAAAGAAGGAGCGGTAGGTCGAAATTATCTGTACGGATTGATACTTACTCCTTTTTTAGGATGGAGCTTCGGAACGCTTTTGGGCGCGGCGGCAGGCAACGTGCTTCCTGCATCTGTTGTATCTGCGCTCGGTATCGCGATATACGGAATGTTTGTAGCTATCGTTATACCTGAAGCAAAAAAAGACCGCCCGACACTTCTGTGCGTCATTATGGCGATCGCTTTAAGCTGTGTATTCACATATGTTCCGGTACTTAACTCTGTTCCAAGCGGATTTGCGATAATAATATGTGCCGCAGCCGCGAGTGCTGTATTTGCATTTGTTTCTCCTGTTGAAGTAAAGGAGGGCGAGTGACATGAACTACAGTTTTTGGATATATCTGCTTGTAATGGCAGGAATAACCTATCTTATCCGCATGATACCGTTTGTTTTGGTAAAGGAAAAGATCAAAAACAGGTTTATACTTTCGTTTTTACATTATATCCCATATGCTGTTTTGAGTGTCATGACCATTCCCGCTATATTCTCATCAACTGCAACGACGCTTTCCGCGGCAATAGGTTTCGCGGTAGCCGTTCTGCTTGCATATTTCGGCGGAAGCTTACTCAAGGTAGCGGCTCTGTCCTCGGCAGCGGTATTTATTGTCGAATTTATAATGAAATATATATAAAAAACGGCAGTAAAATACAGCTCAGGACGGCAGGATATAATTATATGTATAAATTGTCAAAAAAATTACTGTTTTTGCCGTATGCTATAGCAAAAATTCCGTATTTTCCGAAAAGCGGGACCAAACACTTGACAAAATCGGGTTATTATGGTATCATCTAATTATATTTACGGAGGACTTTATAATGAAGAGTTTTACTGCAAAAAAGTCATATTCTTCTACCGGTGCAAATTTTGCGCCGTCTTCTCGTTCTGCCGTAAATTCTGCTGTTAACGCATTTTTATCAGACACTGCAATTGCAGTGTCTGTTTTGTTTTCACTAATTATACTTAGAGCGATAATTATATCCTCGGATATTACAGTCACCCTTGTCCTTGCGCTGATTACCGCCTTTATAATTACAACAAGGTCCAATAATGCACAGCAAGCCGCATATCCTGCAGAATGCAAATGATTTGCAAAAGAAAGTACAAGTTGCGGTTTTGCTTGAGCAGAACCGCTTTTTTATAAAATTCGGAGGTACACATGAAAAACATTGATATTTCGGACATTACTTTGAGAAAAATGGCCGAGGACGGAAAGACCCCCGTCAGCTTTAACGAAAAGACAGTTATAGCTAAGGAGCTTGACAAGCTTAATGTAAGCGTTATCGAAACTGCTCCCATACTTAACGGAAAGAAGGACGTTCTTTTCCTTCACACCATTGCTTCGCTTGTAAAAAACAGCGTTATCTCCTGCCCGACAGCTTTAAGCGAAGATTCTGTAAAGGAAACCTACGATGCCCTCAAGGGTGCTGTCAAGCCGAGACTTCTCATACCTGTTCCGGTCTCGATCGTTCAGATGGAATATATGTGCAAGCTTAAGCCTGCCAAGGTACTTGAGCTTATAAAAAAGCTTGTTACTCTCGCGTCCTCGCTTTGCGAAGATGTTGAGGTTGAGATGCTTGATGCAACGAGAGCTGAAAAGGAGTTCTTGAAGAATGCGATCGCAACTGCCGTTACTGCAGGAGCGAAGACTGTTACGGTCTCTGATACTGCCGGTGACATGCTCCCCGAAGAAATGGCTGGTTTTATCAAAGGGCTTAAATCAGATGTGCCTGAGCTTGAGAACGCTGTGCTTTCTGTTGTATGCAACGATAAGCTCGGAATGGCTGTAGCTGTAGCAACTGCTGCGATAATGTCGGGTGCTGACCAGATCAAGACCGTAGTTTCGGGTGACGGTGTTCCCACAACGCGCGCCATAGCAAATGTTATCCGTGAACGCGGAGAAAGCCTCGGCGTTAAGTCTGATATCAATATGACAAAGGTCGAGCACGCTATAGCAAAAATGAGCTTCATCACCGAATCAAAAGCTTCGGCGATCACTCCGTTTGATGCAGGTACAGGCGCAGATCCAACAGATGATATCGTTCTTGATGAAAACAGCGCTGTCGGCGATATATCCGAAGCTCTTTCCAAAATAGGGTATGAGCTTTCAGACGACGATATAAAGAATGTGTACGAAACGGTAAAAAAGACTGCAGCGAAAAAGAGTGTCGGAAATAAGGAGCTTGATTCTATCGTAGCAAGTGTTGCTATGCAGGTCCCGTCAGTATATAAACTCAAAAGCTATGTTATAAACAGCGGAGATGTTATCACTCCTACGGCAAATATTGAGATAGTACGCGGAGAAGAGACTCTGCGCGGCTTCTGCATCGGCGATGGTCCTATTGACGCTGCTTTCCTTGCCATTGAGAAGATCACAGGCCACCACTACGAGCTTGATGATTTCCAGATACAGTCGGTTACGCGCGGTTACGAGGCTATGGGTTCTACTCTCGTTAAGCTCCGCCATAACGGAAAGATCTTCTCCGGCACAGGTACATCCACCGATATAGTCGGTGCGAGCATAAGCGCATACATAAACGCTCTTAATAAGATCAGCTTTGAGGAGGGACTTGCGTGAAATTAGCTTTCTCCACAGATAACTGGAACGGGTATTCTGTGCGTGAATTTATAAAAATGGCGCACGAGTACAAGTTTTCAGGTATTGAGCTTCACAGCGTTAGTGAGGTAACCGATTCCGATCTTTCCGATCTCTATCGTGAAATGATACAGAACAAGATAGTTATTCCTTGCATCGACCTTACTTATGATGTTTTTGCGGACTTAGATTCGGCAAGGGAAGAGTTTGATGCTGTTGTCAAGGTCGCATCCAAGCTGCATATTCCGTATGTACGTATCAAATCGACCGGTGACGCAGCACCATTTATCTCTGATGTAATCGAAACTGCCGAGAACAATAATATCGTTCTTCTCGTAGAGACAGTGGGCGAATATGCCGATACAGGGAAGCTGAGAGAGCTCCTTGAAAGCTTTGCAAGTGATACGGTCGGTGCGCTCTGGGATCTCTATTATCCCTACAGAGTGGCAGGGGAATCACCCGAAACCACTATCACGAATCTCGGCGCGTTTGTAAAGCATATCCACATAAAGGACTCGGATGACGCCGGAAATTACAGTCTGGTAGGCGAGGGCACTCTTCCTACAGATGATATCGTAAATGCGCTTAAGAGCGTAAACTACGACGGATTTATCTCGCTCGAATGGAATCCCGAATGGGCTGATGAGATCGACACTCCCGATATTATCTTCCCGCATTTTACAAGCTACATGTCACGTTACAGAATGCTTGCACAGGCAAAAAAGAGCCTTTACGAAAATAAAGCGGGTACGGGTAAGTTCGTATGGAAAAAAGAAGCTCTTATCGAAAAGACTTTTTCGGATGTTCTTGATACGATGGTCAAAGAGTTTCCGAACCAATATGCATTTAAATACACAACACTTGATTACACACGTACCTATTCTGAATTTAGAGACGATGTTGATGAATTTGCAAGAAGCCTTATAGCTCTCGGCGTAAAGGCTGGTACGCATGTCGCACTCTGGGCAACGAATGTGCCGCAGTGGTACATCGCTTTCTGGGCAACAACCAAAATAGGCGCGGTTCTTGTAACCGTTAATACAGCATATAAGATACACGAGGCGGAATATCTCCTTAAACAGTCGGACACTCATACGCTTATCATGATCGACAGCTACCGTGACTCCAATTATGCCGAGATCATGCAAGAGCTTTGTCCCGAGCTTCAGACAAAACCGAAATACGGTCCGCTTCACTCCAAGAGACTACCTTTTCTTCGCAATATTATTACCGTAGGCTTTACGATGAAAGGGGCGCTCACATGGGAAAAAGCGATCGAAGCGGGAAAGAGCGTGAGCCTTGATGAAGTGCGTATGATGGCAAACGCAGTGGATGTCCACAGCGTATGTAACATGCAGTACACATCGGGTACGACCGGTTTCCCGAAGGGCGTTATGCTTACACACTACAATGTCGTGAACAATGGTAAATGTATCGGAGACCGAATGGATCTCTCAACGGCTGACCGCATGATGATCCAAGTGCCTATGTTCCACTGTTTCGGAATGGTTCTTGCTATGACAGCGACCATGACACACGGAGGCACTTGTCTGCCGCTTCCGTATTTTTCGCCGAAGAGTGCGCTCTCCTGTGTTAACAGAGAGCACATAACAGCATTCCACGGCGTACCGACAATGTTTATTGCTATGCTCGAGCATGACGACTTTGATAAGACTGATTTCTCATACATGCGCACCGGTATCATGGCAGGTTCACCCTGTCCCGAGCCTATTATGAATCAGGTCATCAACAAAATGAACATGAAGGAGATCACTATCGTTTACGGACAGACCGAGGCATCTCCGGGATGTACAATGAGTTCGGCCGATGACCCGATCGACGTACGAGTTGCGACTGTCGGACGTCCTCTGCCTGAGATCGAATGTAAGATAATAGACCCTGAAACGGGAGAGGATCTTCCGGATAATATGAATGGTGAATTTGTAGCACGCGGATACAACGTGATGAAAGGCTACTACAAAATGCCCGAAGCTACCGCGAATACGATCGACAAGGACGGATGGCTTCATACGGGCGACCTTGCTCTCAGAACCCCCGAGGGCAACTACAGAATCACCGGACGTCTTAAAGACATGATCATACGCGGCGGTGAAAATATATATCCCAAGGAGCTTGAAGAGTTCATTTACACGCATGAAGCGGTAAAGGACGTTCAGGTGATCGGTATTCCGGACGAGCAGTACGGCGAGGAGATCGTGGCATGTATCATCCTCAAAGACGGATACAATATTTCCGAGCAGGATATGAAGGACTACTTCCTTGCGCGTATGGCAAAGCATAAGTGTCCTAAATACATAAGCTATGTTACCGAATTCCCGATGAATGCGGCGGGTAAGATACTCAAATACAAGATGCGTGAGCAGGCTGCCGAAAAGTTCGGTCTTAAAAAGCTCGACGGCATAGTAGCAGACTAAATGAACCTACAGAAGGGATGATAATAATGAATAAATACCAGATCGAGACCAACTGTATCAGAGGCGGTTACACTCCGGGCAACGGTGAGCCGCGTCAGATCCCGATAATCCAAAGCACGACCTTCAAGTACGACACAAGCGAAGACATGGCAAAACTTTTCGACCTTGAAGCGAGCGGTTATTTCTATACACGCCTGCAAAATCCAACGAATGACTATGCGGCTGCGAAAATATGCGCGCTCGAAGGCGGTACAGCCGCAATGCTCACATCTTCAGGTCAGGCAGCTACCTTTTACAGCGTATTCAACATTGCTTCGGCGGGCGACCATGTTGTTTGCTCATCCTGCGTTTATGGCGGAACATATAACCTTTTTGCCGTAACGATGAAGCGTATGGGCATTGACTTTACCTTCATCTCTCCCGAATGCAGTGACAAAGAATTTGAAGCGGCGTTTAGGGATAACACCAAGGCTGTTTTCGGCGAGACTATAGCAAACCCGGCGCTTACAGTGCTTGATATCGAAAGATTTGCAAATATGGCACATAAGCATGGCGTGCCGCTTATAATCGATAACACGTTTGCGACTCCGATCAATTGCCGTCCGTTCGAGTTCGGTGCGGATATAGTAACGCATTCGACAACGAAGTACATGGACGGTCATTCTGCAGGTGTCGGCGGATGCATAGTTGACTCGGGCAAGTTTGATTGGACTAAGTACCCGGACAAATATCCCGGACTTTGCACTCCCGATGACAGCTACCATGGTATCACCTATACCGAGCGCTTCGGAATTGAGGGTGCGTACATCACAAAAGCGACGGCACAGCTTATGCGTGACCTTGGCTCTATACAGTCGCCCCACAACGCATACATCTTAAATCTCGGACTTGAAAGCTTACATGTAAGAGTAAAGCGTCATTGCGAAAACGCACAGGCGGTCGCTGAATTCCTTTCAACTCATCCGAATGTTGAGTCTGTAAGATATTGCGGACTAAAAGGCGACAAATATTACGACCTGGCGCAGAAATACCTCCCGAACGGCTCTTGCGGCGTTATAAGCTTCGATCTGAAGGGAACAAGAGAGGATGCGGAGAAATTCATGAAGAATCTTCGTCTCGCTATCATCGCAACACATGTTGCCGATGCACAGACCTGCGTTCTTCATCCCGCAAGCTCAACACATCGCCAGATGACAGATGAAGAGCTTGCAAACGCAGGTATTTCTCCGAAGATGATAAGACTTTCCTGCGGCATTGAAAACAGCGCAGACATAATAGCCGACCTAAAACAGGCTCTTGAAGCATGAGAAAGGCGGGATACGATGCCTATAAAAATACCAAACGATCTGCCTGCGGTTAAAACACTCACCGAAGAAAACATCTTCGTTATGACCGAAACGCGGGCGATCACTCAGGACATACGTCCTCTTAAGATATTGATACTCAATCTGATGCCGTTGAAAATAGATACCGAAACACAGCTTTCGCGTTTGCTCGGTAACTCACCGCTTCAGGTAGAGATCGAGCTTATATGCACAAAAACGTACAATTCCAAAAATGTGTCTCCCGGACATCTTCAGACTTTCTACAAGCATTTTGAGGATGTAAAGGATAAAAAATACGACGGAATGATAATCACGGGAGCACCTGTGGAGCATCTGCCTTTTGAGGATGTTGACTATTGGCAAGAGCTTTGCGAGATAATGGAGTGGTCAAAGACCGCAGTTCACAGCACGTTCCACATATGTTGGGGAGCACAGGCGGCGCTCTATTACCATTTCGGCATACAGAAGCACAGCCTCGGTGAAAAGCTTTTCGGTGTTTTCAAGCACAGAGTCGAGCGTAAGACTTCAATGCTGTTCAGAGGCTTTGACGACCTGTTCAATATTCCTCATTCACGCTACACGACCGTGTACAGGCAGGATATTGAAAACGTTCCGGAGCTTCGCATACTTGCTTCTTCTGATGAGGCGGGTATATTCGCCGTCTCGACCGACAACGGACGTCAGATATTTATCACAGGCCACCCCGAGTACGACAGCGACACACTCAAAAAAGAATATTTGCGTGACAAAGAAGCAGGGCTCGGTACGGCAAAGCCGAAAAACTACTTTAACGGCGACGAT
>JAFUMW010000121.1 GCA_017482465.1 Clostridia bacterium | reverse complement strand
TTGGCAAGCAGAGTAATTATATTAAAGCCTGCATAGTAAGGATAATAGAGAACAGCGGCAATAACGCTCATTGCGGGGCACATAAGTCCGACCGTGGCGCATATTATCGCACTTTCAAACAAGACCGGATGCGTTGTATGCGGATCAAAGACCTTTGCGGCAAGCTTGAACGAACAAGGACTCCCCATTATGTTTTCAAGCAGATACGCGAGCACAAACTCGGTTATCACGACCGCCCATATCGGCACCATCGTACCGCACATATAAACGCCGCCCTGTTTAGCGATGGCTTCAAGTACACCCGAAGCTGCGTTAAGGCTCATGAGCAGGTCTCCGTTAACAACGTAAAGACTGTAAAAAACATAAGCGTGTACCGTGATGATAACTGTAATGAGAGCGAACATCATTCGTTCAAATCTGTTTTTCGGCATAAAAAATCCTCCTTTTGACGCAAAAAAACACACGTGCCGAAAATATGTAAATCATAGCTTCGTACCGTGATCAGATTTACATACCGTGTCGGTATAACGTGTGTCGTTGCGAACAAATATTTAATTTTACTGTAATATTTTACCATATTTGACCGAAACAGTCAATGAGCAAAAGCAACAATTTTGAAGTTTGTGCCCGCTCTGCTTTTATTTATTGTATAATTCAAATTCTACAGGCAAAACTATTAGAAAATATATGAAACAAGGTACACTTACATGAACATGAACAATAAAGACTATAAAAAATACGTCGAAGTGAAAGCAAAAAAATCAAACCTTTTACGCGATTGTATAAACGCGTTCTGGACAGGCGGACTTATCTGCACGATCGGTCAGGGCCTTAATCAACTGTACACGCCTCTCGGACTCGGAGTAAAAAACACCTCGGGGCTTGTGTCGGTAACGCTCATTTTTATTGCAGTTCTGCTGACGGGGTTAAACGTATTTGACAATATCGCGAAGGTCGCAGGCGCCGGAACACTCGTGCCTATCACAGGCTTTGCAAACGCTGTCGCCTCTCCTGCTATCGACTGTAAGGCAGAGGGCTTTGTACTCGGTGTCGGCGCGAAAATGTTCACGATCGCCGGTCCCGTGATACTTTACGGCACTGTCGCAAGTGTGATTTATGGGGTCATTTATTGGATAACTACTTTATTATAACGGAAAAGGCTTGACCAAAATCGGTCAAGCCTTTGTATGTATCAAAAAGCATCTGCTTTCAAACCGGTTATTTCTTCAATTACGGGAAGTTCGTAGCAAGGAATATAAATTCCCCATAAATCGTTATCGTGTTCAAATTCTAATATATGGTAGCTTTTGCAAATAATACAACCATAGTTATCTTCACTTAACTTATATTGCTTATATATTCCTTTGTTGTATTTTTCGTCTTTATTCCACTTCATAATACGAATGGTTTTCTTAATAGATTTGATTGCCTTTATTGAGGATAACTCAATAGCATATTTCCCTTCCAAATTGGCTAAATATAGATTTTCGGAATCTTTAAAAATGTGAAAAATCGGATTGATGTAAGGTGCGATTTGCAAGCCCTTCACGCAAGCCTTAATGTTGTCACCTTTTACTTTATAAAAAAATGACAAAATATCAATCTCTTTTGAATCTTGAGGAACTTTCAAATCGGCAAGAATGGCATCGCAGGTTTTATCTAAATGATTTAATACCTGAGAACTTTCTTCTTTTTCCAAAACATTCTTTTCTTTGTGCACGCTTATCAGTTTAAGGAGTGACCAAGCCACCAAACAAGCACCGCCAAGCCAAAATAGCCACGAAGCATTTTGATATGCTTCAGCGAGCGTGACGGAGTCTTCTCCGCCCAGAGCTTTTAGTATGCCGATGACAACAAGTGCGCCAACTGCTCCGCATATCCAATGTCCAATTCGTATAGGAAGCGGCAGTTTGCTTTTTTCGATCGTTTCCTCAACATTTTCTGAAGAAGATTCAAGAGATCGTGTTAGAGATACAGCTGGTTTCGCTGCCACAAGTTCTTCGCCATTCATCTGTTCATTTTTCTTGTTTGTTGTCAGGTCAATACCTAAAAACGGTTTCATATATATCACTCCTTTACTTCATTATACCACAACGCAGTTCTAATGTAAATATTTTTTGCAAATGAGTGTGTCCTCTATTGACAGCAAAGCCGAGAACTTTGTACTCGGTGTCGGCGCGAAAATGTTCACGATCGCAGGACCGGTTATCATGTATGGAACGATAGCAAGTTATCATTTTTAAGAGCTAAATCAATTAACCAAGAACCAACAGTCCATGCAAAAGGAGTATGAGTGTTTTTTTATTTGTTTCCTGTTTCGATTGCATTTGGGATATATTCTGTTAGATATTTATTAGTAATATCCTCTGCATAATCTGTAAAACCGATATCAAGATGAGTTTTAAAAATAATTAAAATTTCTTTTTGCCTTATTTGTAATTTTCTCGAATGCCCGATAATAATTATACTTCTGACCTGTGTAAGAGCAAATAAGCTTTTTAATGGGCCCTAACCTTTCCGCTATACATCATTATTTATGAGGATAAACTTGCTTTTATTTCCCCAAAGTTCTTATCATTTGGGTGGTAAATTGGATCGGGTTATCCTCATGATAAACAAATAGTCTACCGCCGCGAAGTTTATCAATACCATAACAACGATACCCAACACAGGCGTCCCATAACAAACGAATACCGCAATACTCAGCGTCGAAATCGTTATTGTGAGTATGACCACAAGAAATTGCTTTAATATCGCCACGCTGTAAAAGTACGGAAAATAATCCCGTATTAATGGTAGTACCGCACAAAGCTTCAGAATAATTACCTTCACGAACACAAATTTCAGGATTTGCATAGGCTGTACTGAATTCAAAAGGCGCAATATGCATACACATTAGCCCGGGAACTTTCTTTCCCGCTATTTTTTCTAATTCAAGCGATGTGTTCCAGTACCATTGAAGCTGATCAAAATAAACCATTCCCCAATCACCAGAGCCGCCGGGACGATTTGGCAAATAAGCCTTGTTTCGCGCACCACCTTCAATAAAGCAATCCAATTCATCTACCTTATGATTAGTGTCAAGCCCCCATATTGCAAGAGCTATTTCCCCTTTTTGATTACAAACGGGAATCATAAAATTAGATTTGCCATGAACACTCTCATCGGTGTGCTGAGAAATGCAGGTAGGATAACTTTCATAAATTTCTTGCTGACGTTCAATAGGCACTGATGCATCGTAGTCGTGGTTTCCAAAAACGTGAACCCATGGAATACTCTTTTTTTCTAAAAGAGCGGCAAAAATGTTAAGATGGTCAATAAGATCCTGCTCATTTTTTATTTCAGGGCCGTAACAATTATCACCACCCCATACCACCAAATCCGGATCACTTTCATCAAGAAGCACTTCAACAGAGCGCAAAGACCTTGGATCATATTTAGCAGATTCTTGTAAATCAGACATCATAACTATGCGAAAAGTGCCGTCTTTGCGAAATTTTAAACATGATTGCATAATAGAAACCTCACGATTGTAATGGTTACGCTTGTAGCGTAATCTTACCCAAAACACTATAATTTGTAAAAAAGCATTTAAAAGAGCAACAGTTTATTTCCTGTCCAAAAAAGAATTGGGTGAATGTCGAGAAAATTCTTTAGTTATTTTCTTTTTTGCTTTTCTTCACCGTCACCGCCACCAAAATCAAGTCCGTCAAGAATTTCACCTTCTGAAAGAATAATAATCACAACCACGGAGATGATTATAAACGAGCCAAAACTTCAAAATAAAACATCTCTGAATACTGTAACTAATCATGACTTATTGCGATGCCAAATACACAAAGATAGAAAAAACTAATTAAAGAACAGAAAAAGCCAAAAGAAAAAACAAAAACCACAAACGCCTTGCTTTAGTGTTAAGATGATCAAGCGTTCTTTCTCCACCTTCATTAAACTGGATATATATATTATAGCACACCGCTGTTTTAATGTAAATACTTTTCCCCAAAAAGGTCCTAATGGAACACGAATGTATGGGTCCTAAGTTGACACAAGCCGAGAGCTTTGTACTCGGTGTCGGCGCGAAAATGTTCACGATCGCCGGTCCCGTGATACTTTACGGCACTGTCGCAAGTGCGATCTACGGCGTGATCCTGTGGGTATCTCAGCAATTATAAGAGAAAGGCGGCAAATAAAGGCTTATTGAAAAGAGTTTTCATACCTCCTTCTTTCTGATTGATTATATCATACCGCCTCTGTTTTATAAATACCGATTTTTCGTAAATAAGGATATACCGTCACATTTTCGGGAATACTGTTTCTGACACTTACTTGCGAGGTTAAATAATGGGTATCATCAAACTAAAAAACGCACCTGCGATAGAGTGCGCTTACAGCGTTGTCGGCAAACGCGAGCATGACGGTCCGCTCGGCTCAAAATTCGATTTTTTCGACGACAGCGACAAATTCGGCATGAACACCTGGGAAAAAGCCGAAAGCGAAATGCAGAGAATGGCGCTCGACGGCGCGCTTACAAAATCAAAGTCCAACATCTCAGATATCGGAGCGATATTCGCCGGCGATCTGCTCAATCAGTGTACAGGCTCGGCGTACGGGCTTGCCGGCTTTGACGCCCCTTTCTTCGGGCTTTACGGCGCTTGCTCGACCTGTGCCGAGGCACTGATACTCTCGTCAATGCTCGTGGACTCGCACAAGCTTGAGCGTGCCGCGGCGGTATGCTCGTCACACAACTGCTCTGCCGAGCGACAGTTCCGCTTTCCGCTTGAATACGGCGGTCAGCGCACCCCGACAGCACAATGGACGGTGACAGGCTCGGCGGCGTTCATCATAGGCACAAAGGACGGACTGCGTCCGCGTATTACCGCCGTGCTTCCCGGTATTGTTGTAGACAAAGGCATCACCGACATCAGCAACATGGGCGCGGCTATGGCTCCTGAGGCTGTAGACACTCTGTACCGTTATTTCTCGGACAGCGGTGAAGCTCCCGATGATTTTGATGCCATCGTCACGGGCGATCTCGGGCGCGAAGGCTCGTCTATTCTCGTGGAAATGCTCGCGAAAAACGGATTTGATATATCCAAAAACCACTATGACTGCGGACTCATGATCTACGACCGTGAAAAACAGGATATGCACGCGGGAGGCTCCGGGTGCGGATGCAGCGGCACTGTACTCGCCGCGCATTTTCTCGAAAAGCTTAAAGCTCTCGATCACAAACGGATACTTTTCATGGCAACAGGTGCGATGATGTCACCGTCAAGTGTGCTTCAAGGTCTTGCGATCCCCGGTATCGCACATCTGATCAAGCTCGAAATGGCAACAGAAAAAGGGGTGGACTGACATGATGGACTATATATGGGCGTTCGTTATCGGAGGCGCATTTTGCGTGATAGCACAGATACTCATCGACCGAACCAAGCTCACGCCGGCACGTATACTCGTTTCGTACGTCGTGGCAGGCGTGATTCTTACCGCTGTCGGTGTATATGAGCCTCTTGTAGACTTTGCCGGAAGCGGTGCTACAGTACCGCTCACGGGCTTTGGCTACGCGCTTGCCTCGGGGGTTAAGGAAAGCGTAGCACGCGAGGGGCTGTACGGTGTTCTGCGAGGCGGACTTACCGCCGCAAGTGCAGGCATTACCGCCGCCATGACCTTTTCGCTGATCGCCGCTATAATATTCAAGGGCAAGCCTAAATAAGGCTTGCCCTTCTGTATTGGCTCGGCGTAACATTACACCTTTTCTTGAACAAATTTGAAAAATAGTGCTGATCCGAGTACCCGAGCCTTTCGGCTATGACCGAGATCGGAAGCGTCGTATTTGCAAGAAGCTCGCGCGCTATCTCGATCTTTCGCTCAAGCGCATACTCGTAAGGCGTCCTGCCGTATTCCGCGGCAAACTCCTTTATAACATAGTCCTTTGAGCGGTATATCTGTGATGCCGCGTCTGATAATTTTATCTTGCCATAGATATTTCTGTCAATATATTCCTTGACCGAGCGCATCTCACTGTGACCGGTGCGCTCCTTTTCATGCCTTGACAAAAGCATCACTATCCTGTGAAAGATAAGCGCAAGCTCGGCAAAGCCCTCTCGCGTGACATTACCCTCCATACGCTTTGAAAGCTCGTACGCCTCACGGAAAAGCGGCTCGGCAGGTACGCTTTCAAAACAGACCACGTCCTGTATACCGTAGGCGGACAAAAGCTGATTTGCAAGGCTGCCGTTTATGTTCATGAATATTTTCACCCATGGATCATCGTCTGACGAGCTGTAAAAATGATCCGTACCTACGGGCAATACGTACACGTCCCCCTCCGAGGGATAAAATGTCTTGCCGTCACATATCAGCCGCCCGCTTCCGCTTACAATATATTCGGCAACGCATATAGGTGAGCTTTCGCGCTTTGCCATATAGCTTCCGTCGCAATAGGATATTCCGGCAAGCTCGACCGAAAATGGCTCATCATCCATTCGCCCGAGTATTATAAGATCCTCCCACATATCCGCCTCCGATAATATTTCTCACATTTCCCATTTTTTATTCGCATTTTATCTGATAATTTAATTATATAATCAACATGACGCTATGTCAATAATAATTACAACAAAAATGTGTTCAAACTATTGAAATATGCTCTGAGCTGTTGTATAATCTAAATTAATAAAGCTTCGAAAGGATATACATATGGTACTCAAGGAACAATACTTCACCATGCCCGACGGTGTGCGCCTGTACACAAGGATAGCACTGCCCGAAGAAAACAAAAAGCTCCCGATCGTTTTCATGCGTACACCGTATGAGAAAAAACGCGACGGCATACCCTATCCTGCAGATAAGTACAAGGATGATCTTTTTCTTAAGAACGGCTACGCGCTTATCATTCAGCATACACGCGGACGCGGCGACAGCGAGGGTGAATGTTCACCTTATCACGAGCGTAAAGACGGGCTTGACACTCTTGAGATCATCAGAACACTTCCCTTTTACAATGGAGAAATATACATAGTCGGAGCAAGCTATCTTTCCACCGTGCATTTGTGTTATCTTGATACAAATCCGCACGACATCAAAGCCGCAGCACTGAGCATCCAGACCGACAGGATGTATTTCAGAAATTACAGAAACGGCTGTTGCTATGATTTTTGCAATCTCGGATGGTGGCTTGAAATGCTCAAAAACCGTTACCCGAAGCAAGCGCCTGTCAAGGACGCGCTAAAGCGCCCTTATTACAGGATCATGGAGAGAATAGTCGGAAAAGACGTTCCCGAATACACACAAACACTGTTAAATGACAAATACAATGAGTTCTGGAAAAACCAAGAACAGACATATGCATCGGACAAGCTGA
>JAFUMW010000120.1 GCA_017482465.1 Clostridia bacterium | reverse complement strand
TTCTTCTTGTGTATAGCCCATTATTTTTCTTCTTTCAGCTATCATCTTCCCAATCTTTTCCACATTCATACCGGTTCTCCTTCATAAAGAATTTTATATCTTGATTGTATCATTCGTGTAAACATATGTCAATAGACTGTTGGTTTACTTTTCAACCATAAAAAAACAAATGCTTTATAACATTTATGTTATCACAAAAATAAAAACTGCGGGTGCTTCAAAACCCGCAGTTTTTATTTCATTCAACCCACTCAATCCGCGCTGCACTGATACCGTTTTCAGGATAATATACACTGAGCAAATAACTTCCCGACTCGTCGCTTACTATTTCGGGAGCGTGTCCCGGAAGCATAGCTATCGGAGCGGTATTTTTAAGTCCTTCAATCGTCTCTGCGGCAAATACGAATGTTCTGTTGTCGTAGCATCCGCATCTTCCGTCGCAGATACACCACAAAAGATAATAGTATCCGTCTCGCTTCATAACGAAAGGCGATTCGTTTGACGCATTTGCCCATGGATTAACCTGAAGTACGACCGCATCCGACCAGTTTACAAAATCTTTTGACGTCCTGTATTCGGTACGGTTATCTATAGCATAAAAGCAGTAATATGTATCACCGTCAAGGAAAATGTACGGGTCGCGTGCGGAAAAGCTTCCTGCATCGAACAAGGTCTTTCCCGTAACAAAGCTTTCAAAATCCTCGGTCTCGGCAACACGCATGCGCTCGGGACTGTACACGATCTTAACCTTGCCGTCGTGATACATCATGTGAGGCGCCCATATCTCATTTCTTTCGCCCGGACGCTCATCCGGATAAAGTATCTTCTTGTTATCCGAAAACGAATCCTTGTGAAAGACATCAGCAAATGTCTTGCCCTTGGCAGTACAGTGAAAAAGCTGATACTCTGCCTCATGCACGTCATCGGGCGAATAATTGTGATCGTCAACAAGGCTTTCGGGTCTCGGATGCGTGATGCCGACGATATGCCACGTATCGCCGAGCTTTAACGGCGAAAAATCGTTTGTTATCCACTCATCGTATTCACACCCGTACTTAAAGCTGTTTGTGTCAACGCCGTTGTACACGTCCCTTTGAGGCGTATATATCCTTACAAAGTCGCCCACAACGACCGGGCGCGGTATTCTTTTTTCGCAAACGTACTCCATCACTTATAAAGAGGACCGTAAGCGGCGCAAGCTCTGTAGTCCTGTCCTTCCTCATCCATACCGAACGCTGTCCAAGCGGCGGGTCTGAATATCTTTTCATCGGGTACATTGTGCATGCACACGGGAATGCGAAGCATCGAGCAAAGCGTTATGATATCAGCACCGATGTGACCGTAGCTGATAGCTCCGTGATTAGCTCCCCAGTTATTCATAAGATCGTAAGCAGATGTGAACGGTCCCTTGCCTGTTATTCTCGGTGCAAACCATGTGCAGGGCCATGTGTAGTCAGTCCTCTTCCAGAGAATGTCTGATACCTCGTCGGGAAGTCCGACCGTCCAGCCCTCGCATACGTACATGACCGGTCCAAGTCCTTTTACAAGGTTAAGACGGATCATTGTCGCGGGCATTTCAGCTCTTGTAAGGAAACGCGAGGAATATCCGCCGCCGCGGAAGTATCCGAGGTCTGCCGCGTTCCATGTGGTAGCGTCAAGGCAAGCCTTCTGATCGGCGTCTGTCATTTCCCAGAAGGGCTTGATAACGCCGTTGCCGTTTGCGTCCTTGACCTCACCGCAAGCGTCGATACAAGCCGCGCCCGAGTTTATAAGGTGAATGATACCGTTTGCTTCCTTCGCTTTACCTTCAAGATCATAACCCGTAACTCTCTTCACAGATTCGGTGTTCCAGCATGTTCTGACGTCTGCAAATATCTGCGCTGTGTTTGTAAGAAGCTTACCGAAGAGCATACAAACGCCGTTGAGCGTGTCGTTTTCGGTAGCGAGTATGTACGGTTCTCTCGCGCCGTTCCAGTCAAACGAGGAGTTGAGCATGGCCTCGGGAAAGTCACAGTTGGGATAAAAGTCTGTCCACTGTCTCTGTCCCTGGAAGCCGCCTGCGATGGCGTTGTGTCCGACCATTTCCTCTTCTCTGCCCTCGGGAAGATTGGGGTTACCGTTGAAAAGATCCTTGATGATACACATCATCTTAACAACAAATTCCCATTCCTCGTCCTTTTTCTCTCTGCTCTTCTGCATATCCGCAGGGTTCTTGTCAAAGCCCTCCTTGCAGTACTTTTTCGTCCACGCAAGAGCCTTTTCGTACTCTTCTTCGTCGTAAATACCCTCGGTCATTCGTCTGATGATCTCGACCTCGTCTACCGATTCGACGCGCATACCGAGATAGTCCTCGAAGAAATCGCAGTCAATGATAGATCCTGCAATTCCCATACAGATAGAGCCTATCTGCAAATACGACTTGCCACGCATGGTCGCAACAGCAACAGCCGCTCTTGCAAATCTGAGCAGCTTTTCTTTAACATCCTCGGGGATAGAGCTGTCGTCCATATCCTGTACATTCTGTCCGTAGATACCGAAAGCAGGGAGTCCCTTCTGTGCGTGGGATGCAAGAACCGAAGCAAGGTAAACAGCACCGGGACGCTCTGTTCCGTTAAAGCCCCATACGCCCTTGATGGTATTCTTATCCATGTCCATAGTCTCCGAGCCGTAGCACCAGCAGGGTGTAACGGTGAGGGTAATGTCAACACCCTCCTTTTTGAACTTTGCCGCACATGCCGCCGATTCGGCAACACGTCCGATAGTCGTGTCTGCGATAACTACCTTTACGGGATCACCGTTTGAATATCTGAGGTTTTCCTCAAATAATTTAGCCGCCGCCTTTGCCATGTTCATAGTCTGTTCTTCAAGCGACTCTCTGACCTTGAGCGGTCCGCGGCGTCCGTCTATGGTAGGACGTATACCGATAACGGGATAATCCCCAATAAGTCTGTTATTCATAAGTTTCCTCCTGGGATAATATATTTTTTCATTCTTATTATATAACAAAACCTGTCTCGATCTCTTGTACAATCGTAACAAAAACTATAATTATTTTCACCTTTTGCCCAAAACCGATTTTTTTGTTCAAGATGTATAAAAAGAGTGCGTTTTTTTGTACACATCAACTATCAGACTCCATATTGCAATTATCGAACAAATAGTATATAATGGTAATGAAAGAACAGACTGTTATGATTATTTACGCAAAAGGTGTATTATGAGCTTTAACGAAACCAAGCATCACGGAACAGAATCGCTTCCGATCGAGTTGTACTGCGTTGATATCAGCCACCCGAAATACGAGATGGCGTTCCACTGGCATTCGGCGATAGAGATAATCCGCGTCAGAAGCGGACGGCTCGACGTTACGCTTAACAGCAGAACGACAAAGGCAGAAGCAGGCGATATACTTGTGGTCAACAGTGAGACGGTTCACGGTGCAACGCCATATGACTGTGTGTACGACTGCATTGTATTCCACCCGGAGGAATTCATCGCCGACGAAAACGGCTGCCGCCCGTTTATCGAGCAGTTACTTGACAGCTCGGTACTGCTTTATGACTATTTCAAAGCAAGCAGCGACACTGTGCTTGAAGGGATTATTGCAGAAACGGTAAAAGCGCTGCAGGAAAGAAAGCAAGGGTATAAGTTTTCAGCCACGGGACTTATCTATTGCTTCTTTGCCCATATGATAAACAACGAATACTATGCCCAAAACACCCGTCCCACTCCCGAGCGTGACGTGATACGTCTTAAGATCGCCTTACGCTATATACGCGAAAAATTCGACACCGATCTCAAGCTCTCCGATATAGCCGAAAAGGTCTCAATGTCTCCGAAGTATTTTTGCCGATTTTTCAAGGATATGACGGGCAAAACGCCTATAGAATACCTGCTCGCCTACCGTATCGAGCGTGCGGCGCGCAGGCTCGCATCGGGAAACGAGACGATCACTGAGGTGTCATTTGCCTGCGGCTTTTCGGATCTCAGCTATTTTACCAAGATGTTCAAGCGCTACCGAGGTACAACGCCGAGTCGGTTCAAAAGAGATCATATGGAATAACACATAAAAAGCTCCGCAAGCTGTTGTGCAAGCGGAGCTTTTTACATATAAACGCAAGCTCTCTTTCAAAACCGGAATGTATTGACAAAAATTGATTTTTGTGCTATCATTGAACTGCGACATAACTTAATAGCTTCTGCATATACTAAGCGTGTATTTTAAATTGTAAAAAATACAAGCTCTATTTTACATGCTTTAGTTGTGTGGAAAAAGTTATGTCGCAGTAACCGGAGCGAGTATTTTTTGTGCATTGCTTCGGCGATGCACTTTTTTTGTGCCGTCAGCTCCTTACTGCGAATATAACTTTAGGAGAAACACAATGAAACCAAAACGAAAATTTTACACGAGAATGCTTTGTTAGCCGAAGTAGCACCGCTAAAAAACGGCACAGAAGCAGTTCACAATAGCCTTTTGCGATACTTACCTCGGTTGACATTCATATGCATCTGTGATATACTGTAACCGTAAGTACGCACGGCAAACAAATCTACAGGAGGACATTATGAAAAAATACGCTAAATTAATTATAATTGCGATACTGTTATGTTCAGCTCTCACCGTAATACAGCTTGAATGTCTTGCTCTGTCTGAAAACGTAAAGTACTACAGTACGGATTTTAAAAAATCAAGCTCGCACGCGAATACTCTCGCGTCGGTAGCAAAGGCGCAGGTAGGAAAGCTTACAGATGACCTCGGATACCAGACTGCTCACACGTGGAACAGTTATTTTATCGGCGACTGTGCCAGACTCGCAGGTATTCCAAATGAAATAATACCGAACAACGAAAGCTCACCTGCCGAAATGTACCGCACTCTGACAAAGGAGCTTGGTGCAAAGCAGATAGACTCGGGCAGTGCCGAGCCCGGAGACCTCGTTTTCTATCTTTACAGCAATGACGGCGGGTACGACCACTGCGGCATATACGTCGGAGACGGCAAGATCATCGAGGGTTGGGTATGGAATAACGGCAAGGTCGGTGTCTGGTCCAGAGAAAATACAAATACGTACCCAAATACCTGCTACATTCGTCCGGACTATAAGAGCCTTTCAAAAAACTACCGTATAAGCTTTGATGAGGAAAGCTCGGGACTCAAGCTTGATAAGCTAACAAAGAAGTTCGGTCAATCCGTATCTATCCCGGCAGATATCCCCACCAAGGACGGAAAGTATTTTTCGGGCTGGTCAACAAAACCGAACGGCAAGGTGGAATATATCCCAAAGGCAGAATACAAAAACAATGAAAGCGTAACTCTTTACGCGGTATTCGAAGACACCGAGCCGGTCAAATACACCTCTCCGCTCGGCGGCGGAAACACATATTTCGGAATTGATGAAATGATGTATCCGGGCGACCACGGAACGCAGTTCCAGAATGCAATCGCAAAGCCCGGTATATGGAGTCCCGCATCGGGTCAGTATGAGACCTTCTTCGGCATAAATATGGAAGAAAGCGCGTACGGAAACATCAAGTGCGTAAAGGTGTCTCTGCTCGACGGTTATAAGACCGGATATTTTGATTTCAACTATTACCAGCACAACTGCGGCTACTTCATGCCCTCACTTGACGCAAGCCAATATAAGTACTTAAAGATCATATATGCGTACAACAATGCCGCAAGCAATGTCAACTATATGAAATTCTGGGCATCAAAGGATGTAAACGCAGGCGAACCGCTAATGAGCGCGTATAAGACCTTTAAAATATCTAACGGATACGGTCAGTGGCAGTCGCAGGTTGTAAAGCTTGACAGCATGACCTTCCAGGACGGTACAAAATGGGCAGACAATACCGTCCGTCAGTTCAGAATACAGATGTTCGAGGGCAACACTAACCCCGATGCCGCATTTTACGTAGCGGGTTTTGCTTTTTTCAAAACCGAGGAAGAGGCAAATGCATGGGATCTGTCAAACAAAACCGTCGGTGCAAACTATAAGGAATACACAGACTATAAGCTCGGATATAATCAGCATTCCGCACCTCTCACAGGCGGAATCAGGCTCTTCGGCGTTGACGAGATGATGTACGAGGGTGACAAGGACACACAGTTCCACAACGCTTTTGCAAAATCGGATATAATAAATCCGATAAACGGTCGATATGAAAACTATTTCGGAACTAAAATGGAAAAAGCCACTCATCTCGGACGTAAAAGCGTAAAGGTATCCCTGATAAACAGCCGTACGGACGGCTACCTTGATTTTAACTATTATCAATGGGATTCAAAATATTATGAGCCATCTCTTGACGGCAGTAAATACAAATATCTTGTAATAAATTATGTTTACCCCAAAGAAGATTATGTTCCCGAAAAACTCAAGATATGGGCATCAAAGGACGTAGTCCCGCTCGGTACAAATATACTCAAAACCGGCTCTTTTGAAAAGGAAATATCAATCGAAAGCGGCAAGTGGCAAAAGACTGTGATAGACCTGTCAGCTCTTGAGTTTTCCGATGGCACCAAGTGGGATGAAAGCACTGTAAGGCAATGGCGTTTACATTTCTTTGAGGGAAATACCGATATAAATGCAAATGTGTATATTTCATCAATAGGCTTCTTTGAGACCGAAGAAGAAGCGCTCGAATGGAACGGCGACACGGATGTGAAATAAACTTTTTGTACCGTTTAACACAGTTCAGCTCATTCAACTCCTTTCAAATGATCAGGCAGACGCTTTTTGGTGTCTGCCTGGTTTTATATTAAGATACATAACGTAAAAAATCAATACCCAAAACGCAAAATCCAAACATTGTAAATCCTTTGATGTTCTGCTAAAATATATACAGAATAATCGTCAAGGAGAGAAAAAATGGACTACATAAACTACAGCGTTGAAAAGCTTGAAAAATTTTGCAATACCGCCTTCCAAAAATTCGGATTTAACGAAAATGAGGCAAAGCAGATCACCGATGTATTGCTGTTGGCAGATCTGTACGGTATAGAATCTCACGGAACACAGCGTCTGGTACGCTATCACAAAGCAATTGAAAAGGGCTCGGTAAAACCGAATGCCAAGCCCGAGATAGTATTTGAAACTCCCGTGTCGGCTGTTATCGACGGACACGACGGTATGGGTCAGCTTATTTCAGTGTTTGCCACCGAGCTTGCGATTGAAAAAGCATTAAAATCGGGTATTGCGTTCGTTACAGTACGCAACTCCAACCATTTCGGAATCGCAGGCTATTACACAAAAATGGCGTGCGACCGCGGCTTTATAGGTATATCGTCTACCAACTCCGAATCAATAATGGTACACACAAACTCAAAAGAGGCGATCTTGGGCTCTAACCCGCTCGCATTCGCTATGCCCGCAGAGCCGTACCCGTTCTGGTTCGACGCGGCAACTACCGTTGTTCCCCGCGGTAAGCTTGAGGTATACAATAAAAGATCAAAGCCGTTGGCAAGCGGCTGGGCAACAGATGAGACAGGAAAGGTTTGCACCGATGCCGAGCATGTGCTCGACTGTATAAACGCGCACGGAGAAGGAGGCGGCATTCTTCCTGTCGGCGGTATCTCGGAGGAAACAGGCGGACACAAGGGGTACGGCTACAGCATGATAAGCGAGATATTCAGTGCAATACTCTCAGGCGGAGCGACCTCAAATCACCATGTACGGGCAGTCGGTAAAGGCGCGGGCTCGTGCCATTCTTTTATAGTAATAGATCCGAAGATATTCGGCGATCCCGACGAGATAAAGCGCCGTCTTTCGGTATTTCTCAAGGAGCTTCGCGATGCCAAGCGCGCCGATGAGAACATACAGATATACACTCACGGCGAAAAGGAACGCATATCGTACGAAAAGCGCATGAAGGAGGGCATCAATGTCAACATCAGCACGGTAGCCGAAATGAAAAGCATATGCGATTATCTCGGACTTGACAGCGTTGAATTTCTGGGCGAGGTCGACACCGCAGGCGCGAAAACAAGTACATACGACAAGGCATATAAGTAAGAAAAAGCACCCTATCGGGTGCTTTTTCTTGTTCATAATATTACTTTGCAACCACAGCGTCGAAGTCCTCTTCGATCTCCTTGGAAGGAGCGGGGGTAAGAAGCGATACAACGACGATAACGATCGAGGAAATAATGAAAGCGGGAAGAAGCTCATAGATCGCGAACGCGCCGCCGAGCTTGCTTATACCGAGCTTCCAGATAAATACCATAGCCGCGCCGCTTACCATACCTGCGATCGCACCTGCTCTTGTTGTTCTCTTCCAGAAGAGCGAGAAGAGCATAAGCGGACCGAATGTTGCACCGAAGCCTGCCCATGCAAAGGACACGATCTGGAAGATAACACTGTCCTCGTCAAACGCAAGAAACATAGCAACAAGCGCTATAACAAGAAGTGTAATTCTCGAAACGAGCATTACAGACTTGTCGCTTGCATTCTTTTTTGCAACGCCTTGATATATGTTCTTTGCAACAGCGGATGCCGCGATAAGAAGATACGAATCGGACGAAGATATCGTTGCCGCGAGAATACCCGCCATAACAAAGCCTGCGATAATAGGAGGCAAAAAGCTTGTGGAAAGCTGGATAAAGATGTTTTCGGCACTTGCCTTCGTCAGAAGGAGCTCGCCCGAAAGCACTTCGGGATTATTCATGGCAATTATTCGTCCGGTAATACCGATAAATACCGCAACCGCAAGGGAGATTATCACCCAAACCATGGCAATTCTTCTTGAACGCTTGAGTTCGCCTTCTTCTCTTATAGCCATAAAGCGCAAGAGGACCTGAGGCATACCAAAGTAACCGAGGCCCCATGCGAGCATAGAGCAAATAGTGAGTATACCGTACTCAGATGCTTCGCCGAACACGGCCTTTCCTGCTTCGTCAATAAGCTGAATTCCGTCTTCGCCGAGGGTAGGTGTGGCAAGCCCGAAGAAATCAAGGAAACCGGGGATAGTCTTAGCGTTTTCAAGAACCATTCCAAAGCCGCCCGCATTAACTACACCGATAACAACAACTGAAACAAGCGCAACTATCATTACGATGCTCTGCATAAAATCCGATGCACTCTCGGCAAGGAAGCCTCCGAGAAGTGTGTAAAGAAGAACGAACAGAGCTCCGACTACGACCATGCTCTGATACGACGCGCCGAAGAGCGTTGAGAAAAGCTTGCCGCAGGTAACAAAGCAGCTTGCCGCATAAACCGTAAAGAATATTAGGATAAAGAGAGCCGCAAGAGTCATGATTATCTTTTTCTTCTCTCTGAAGCGGTTTGAGAAAAATTCGGGCAAAGTGATCGAATTATTCGCCCTTATGCTGTAGCGGCGAAGTCTTTTGGAAACGATAAGCCAGTTGAGATATGTACCGATCGCGAGACCTATGGCAGTCCACGAAGCATCCGCTACACCGTACCAATAAGCAACGCCGGGAAGTCCCATAAGAAGCCAGCCGCTCATATCGGATGCTTCCGCACTCATAGCAGTCACCCAAGGTCCGAGCGTTCTTCCGCCTAAAAAGTAGTTTTCCGAGTTAGCATTTGCTTTTTTTGCAAAAGCAAACCCAATTATCACGACCGCGGCCATATATATTATCATGGCAAGCAGTATCTGGATAGTTGATGACATAAAATAGTCCTCCTAAAGTATATTAGCTATATGATACCACATTTTTCCGCATTTTGCAATAAAAAATTATGATCATATTTGTTTTTTCCAAAAATTGAACAACATTTTCGCCGAAATATTGAAAAAAGCACTTGCAAATGCAAGTGCTTTTTTCTGGCGCGCCTGGCAGGATTCGAACCTGCGACCTACCGGTTCGTAGCCGGGCACTCTATCCACTGAGCTACAAGCGCATTTTTTCGGTACTCGAATATTATATCACGCCTTTAGCCACTTGTCAAGCCTTTTTTTGTTTTTTCTTGCCCAAAATTTTCACTTTATCTTTTTTGTCCATAACACCGCGTTTTCTATCCATTTCTCCATCGCCGTGTCTATAAATCTCGCGCTTTCCATCGAAGTTATTTCATTGGCAAGCGCCATTCCGTGCGGTCCGTCCGGATACACGTGAAGCTCAAACGGCAGACCGTGCTCGGAGTACGCGTTAGCAAGCAAGAGTGAGTTTTTCACGTTGACTACATCGTCGTTTGCCGTATGCAATATATATGCGGGACAAGCTTTTTCGCTAACCTGCTTTTCAAGGCTCACCGAAGTCAGTTTATCCTCGGTCAGCTCTTCTCCGGCAAAAAGATTATTAAACGAACCCATATGCCAATATTCCTTTGATGATGTTACCACCGGGTAGTTAAGCATAATTCCCGCAGGCTTATTATAACCGTACGGCATATCGATCGCATCGTACACCTCTTTTATATGCCAGAGTATGCCGAGGCTTCCGGCAAGGTGACCTCCTGCCGAAAAGCCGGTCACGAACACACGCTCGGGATTGATATTGTATCTTTCTGCATTATCCTTAATATGCTTCATCGCAAGAGACGCCTGTATAAGCTGATCCGGGAATGCTCTTTTCTCCTTTGACGCGACCGAATAATGAAGCACAAAGGCGTTATAGCCGCGAGGAATAAACGCCAGTGCTATCGGCTCACCCTCTCTGTCCGAGCATACAGATCCGTATCCGCCGCCGGGTATAACAAGTATGGCATCACGGACAAATCCGCCCACCTTATCGGCAACATATACGTCAAGATACACATTTTCGTTATTTTCTTCAAGATAAATTCTTTCAAAGATCATGAGCTGATCCTCCGCAAAAAGTTTTTATCAGTCTATCACAGTAAAACACATTTGTCAATAGTATAAGCACTTGACAAATCCGAGCGTTGATGATAAAATACTGATACAAAGCATGAATAAAACGGACCGAACCGGACAATCGCGCGGTATGTTGCCGAAAGGTATTACCGTGAGGAAAGTCCGGGCTTCACAGGGCAGGATAACGGATAACGTCCGCCGGAGGTGACTCCCGGGAAAGTGCAACAGAAATAAACCGCCGTGCTCTGCACGGTAAGGATGGAAAGGCGAGGTAAGAGCTCACCCGAGTCTATGGCAACACAGGCTCGCTGTAAACCCTATCCGAAGCAACACCTGAGAACGGCTTTTTGCCAAGTTTGCCCGACTCTGCTTCTTTGGTGGCACGAACACTGTTCGTAGCGGTGCGGCAACGTACCGTAGAGATAGATGATTGTCGATTACAAAACCCGGCTTATAGGTTCGATCCGTTTTATTCATGCTTTTACATTTATTGTCCCGTGACTTTTTCCTCACTATATATTATAATAGACGTATACAAGAAGAAAAGGATGAGTCACAAAATGAAAAACAAGCTGAAAGTGCCTGTCCTTGACAGGCGCTCTTTTTACATACTCAAAAACGGTACGTTTCTGATAATAACCATGCTCGCCGTTACAATGCTTTTATACAATAGCATCACCTCGAATACCGCGGAAACAACACGTGTATTTCTTGCTGTCAGGCTCGCGCGGATAATGATCGAGCACACACTTGTAACACTTAACATCGTTATCGGCGGTGCGCTTTTATGTGATATTATAGTCAAAAGTGAAAAATATTGACTAAAGTATTGTTTTTTTCTTTTATTGGAAGTATAATATATAAAAGATATAAAACATGAAAGGTTTACAGACACATGAAAATAGGTCTTCTCGGCTTCGGCTCAATGGGCAGAACACATACATGGGCTGTTGAAAACATCAGATTCTACTACAAGAAGCCGCCGTTTGACGCAAAGATCGCGGGCGTATATACACGCACATACGAAACAGCGAAAAATGCCGCAGATACGTTCGGCTTCGACATCGCAGCAAAGAGCGAGGATGAGCTCATATATAACGACGACATTGATATAATAGATATCTGTACTCCGAACATCAGTCACTATGACACACTTATAAAGGCTATCGACGCAGGCAAGCATATCTACTGCGAAAAGCCTCTGTGCGTAACAAGCGAGCAGGCAAAAAATGTCGCACAGCTTGCCGAAAAAAAAGGGGTTGTCGGAAAGATAGTATTCAACAATCGGTATCTGTCCGCACTTCTTCGCGCAAAGGAGCTCGTTAACGAGGGCAGACTCGGGCGCATACTCAGCTTCAGATGCTCGTATCTACACTCGAGCGCGACCGATATAAATAAGACTGCCGGATGGAAGCAGAATCGCGATATATGCGGCGGAGGCGTACTTTTCGACCTCGGCTCGCACGCCATCGACCTTGTATATTTCCTTTGCGGACGCTTCAAAGAAGTAAACGGCAGATCACAGATAGCTTTTGCAAACAGGCTCGGTCTTGACGGAAAGCCATGGGAAACTAACGCAGACGAGGCTTTCTATATGACCGCAGAGCTTGAATGCGGAGCGGTTGGCACGATAGAAGCAAGTAAGATCTCGGTCGGCGCGAACGACGATCTCACACTTGAGGTATACGGCACCGACGGAAGTATACGCTTCTCGCTGATGGATCCGAATTTCCTCTCATTCTACGACAACCGCCTGCCAAACCGCGAGCTTGGCGGAGAAAAAGGATTTACGCGTATCGAATGTGTCGGCAGATATCCCGACCCTGCTGGCATCTTTCCCGGAATAAAAGCTCCTGCAGGCTGGTTGAGAGGACATCTCGGCAGTATGTACGCTTTTTTAGAGGCTGTACACAATAATGATACACAGACCCATCCGAACCTTTATGACGCATACCATGTACAGCAAGTAATGGAAGCGGGTTACGAGTCGGACAAGATCCGACGTCCCGTACTTATATAAACGGAGAAAAGCTATGATAACGATCGGACTTACCGGACCCAGCGGTGCGGGAAAGGGTATGCTTTCTAAAATACTAAATAAGCACGGCATCCCCTGTCTTGACACCGACCTTGTTTCCCGCCGCGTTTGCGAAGCGGGAATGCCCTGTACTCTCGAGCTTGCACGCGCTTTCGGAGACGGTATAATCAACGCCGACGGAACACTTGACCGCAAGGCGCTGGCAAGAGCGGTCTTTTTAGCCGAAGATAAAGATTCAAAAACGCAAAAATTAAATTCTATAACACACCGTTATATACTTGCAGAAGCGGATAAATGGCTGAAAAAGCAGGCCGACCTCGGATATATGGCAGCGGTCGTTGACGCACCTGTTTTATTTGAATCGGGATATAACAAAAAGTGCGACTATATCATCGGCGTGCTTGCAAAGCGTGAAACGCGCATTGCTCGCATCAAAGCACGTGATTCTATTGACCGCGAGCTTGCCGAAAAGCGTATAGCCGCGCAAAAGGACGATGTTTTTTTTCAAGAAAACTGCTCACTGGTGCTGTATAACGACGCAGGCGTACAAGAGCTTGAGTCCGCGGCGCTTCCATATATTGAAAAGCTTAAGCTCGGGGTAATACCCGAATGAAAAAAAGCACCAAAACAAGAACAACGAAGCAACGCTCCTGTCTGCCTGTAATTGTGATCACGATACTGATCACAGTCGTACTGATCGCCGCCGCAGGCGAGCTCAACGAACGCAGACTGATGCACATGTATCCGCAGAAATACAGCGAATATGTTGAATTGTACGCGGAAAAATACAATGTTCCTACCGAGATAGTATACGCAGTCATACACACCGAAAGCGGATTTGACCCGGTCGCGGTATCGTCCGCCGGCGCTGTCGGTCTGATGCAGATAACTCCAGACACATACGATTGGCTGTTGTATATACGTAAGGAGGAAAAAGTGTCCGAGCTTACCGATCCTGTTATAAGCATTGACTTCGGCACATATTTTCTTTCCTACCTGTACAACAAATTCGGCGATTGGAGCACAGCCTTTGCCGCGTACAACGCGGGAATGAACCGTGTATCCGAATGGCTGGAGGACACACGGTATACAAAAAACGGAGTGCTTGAATACATTCCCTACGTCGAAACACGCAACTACGTAAATAAGGTAAACAATACACTTATAAAATACGAGCAAATTTATCAGAATCATTGAAAGGAATCAAAAATGAACGAAAAAACCGAAGGACAGAAGCTTTCCGAAAAGCTATTTTACAAATCGGAAAACGCTTTTGAAAAACTTGAAAAAGCAGAAAGCGAAAAGGCTTTCGAATACTGCAAGGGATATAAAAAATTCCTTGATGAGGCAAAGATCGAGCGTGAGGCGGTAAAGTGTGCCGAAGCAATGGCTCGCGAAAACGGATTTGTTCCGTACAGCTTCGGCGATGAGCTGAAGATCGGCGGCAAATATTATATAAACAATCGCGGCAAGAGCATGTTTTTATTCAGAATAGGAAGCGAGAACATCAAAAACGGTATACGCATCGCCGCAGCACACATAGACTCACCCAGGCTCGACTTAAAGCCCCGTCCTGTATATGAGGACAGCGGACTTGGCTTTTTTAAGACCCATTATTACGGCGGTGTAAAAAAATACCAGTGGACAGCAACGCCTCTTGCACTTCACGGAAGTGTTGTACTTTCCGATAACAGTGTAATTGACATAACTATAGGCGAGGACGAAAACGACCCTGTTCTTTATATCAACGATCTTCCTCCGCACCTCGCGCAGAATCAAAGCCAAAAGACTCTCGCGCTAGCGATCGAGGGTGAAACACTTAACCTGCTTGTAGGCAGCATGCCCTACCCGGACAAGGAAGCAAGCGAAAAGATAAAGCTCAACATCCTCTCGATATTAAACAAAAAATACGGTATCACCGAAGCCGACCTTATCTCTGCAGAGCTCTGTGCAGTCCCAGCCGCAAAAGCGCGTGACGCGGGACTTGACCGCTCGATGATAGCCGCTTACGGACACGACGACAGAGTATGCGCGTACCCCGCGCTCACCGCACTTTTCGACGGTACTCTCGACAGCACACACACGGTCATGGCGGTACTCGCCGACAAGGAGGAGACAGGCAGTGACGGTAACACGGGTATGAAATCAGCGCTCTTGCGCGATCTTATCGACGAGATCGCAAGAGCTCTCGGAGAAAGTCCCGCGCTTGTAAGAGCCAACTCGAAATGCCTCTCGGCAGACGTTAACGTAGCTTTTGACCCGAACTTCCCCGAAGTGTTTGAAAAAAGAAACACCGCGTTCATAAACCACGGTGTCGTTATATCCAAGTACACGGGTGCACGCGGCAAGAGCGGCACATCCGACGCTTCAGCGGAATTCTTGGGTCATATCAGAAGCATCTTTGACAAAAACGGTGTCATCTGGCAGATCGCAGAGCTCGGCAAAGTAGACCAAGGCGGCGGCGGAACTGTTGCCGCATATATAGCAAACCTAAACATCGACGTTATCGATTTAGGCGTTCCTGTGCTTTCGATGCACGCACCCACAGAGATAATAGCTAAGCTTGACGTATATATGGCGCACAAGGCGATTCTTTCGCTGTTCAATGCGTAAAGTAAAAATGACTGTCCGTTCGGACAGTCATTTTTACTTTTATTCACGTCTCAGCCAGACAAGCATACTCGCGTCACCGCGGTTGGCAAATGCATTGTAAGGGATCAGCTTTATCCTTGTTTTTTCATATTCGCTTATCATACCGTTGTACATCCGCTGTGTAAAGATGCCAGGCACGCACCGCATGTCCGATTGCTGTCTTCTGCACTTCAAAAACATATCGGAAGAATTTGTTTACGTTGCGGAAGCCGTAATTTTGCACATACTTTCGGAAATACCGTATATGCTCGGTTTCAGCGATGTCAAACACATTCATAAGCTTTTACAAGTATCACGAGAAAATATCGCCGAGAAAATATCGCGATCTGTATTCAGACACACATATGAACAATAAATAAAAATGGCTGTTTCCGGCCATTTCTTATTTATCCGAGACGGTATATTTTTCAGTGTACATATAGCCAACGCCGCGAACCGAACGTATGGCATCGACTCCGAAAACCTCACGCGTCTTTTTTCTGATATAATTCACATAAACATCGGTCACGTTCGCGTCTGCCGACGCTTCGCCGTGCCATACATTTTCCATTAGCTCCGAACGCGTCACGGGAATATCCGCTCTGTCATAAAGATAGGTAAACAGCTCTGTTTCTTTTTCGGTAAGCTGTACAAATAAGCCTTTGTATATAAGCTTATCCTTTTCAATTACTATACGCTCTCCTGCATTTGCGTACAAACGGCTGTATACCGACAAAAGCGTTTCTCTCAGTTCCTTGTGCAAAAAAGGCTTTGACAGTATCGTAAAAGCTCCCTTGGGTATATTTTCTCCGTTTTCGCAAATGTACACTGTGCGTGAATAATCACATTCACCCTTGATATGAAATGAAGAGTCGATAATATTTATATCTCCGTTTGGAATATCCGACATGCCCGCCTCAAACTCAAGTCCGTTTGCTATCAACACGATCATACGTGCCAAATATTCGTTTTTACAAAGCACTTTAACACTGCACTTACTCATGTCAGCCTCACTTTTTATTGTTTCTGTCTTTATTTTACACAAAAATTCGTTTTATTGCAATAGTTGTTAAAAAGTTTTTGACATCAGAACACAAATGCGGTACAATGTTAAGAAGTAAATCCCAAAAACAGGAGCGAAAAATGAGGAAAAACCAAAACAACATGTCAGAAGAAGAAAAAGCAAAGCTTAAGCTGCACAGAGAGCGTCTGAGAAACAGATACCTCACGCAAAATCACGATGATATGGATGACAGCCGTATGCTTGAGCTGCTGATAACATATGCTATACCGCGGATAGATGTATATCCGCATTCGGTGGCGCTGTTAGCAAAATTCGGTGACCTTGACAATGTTTTAAGCGCGAGCGAAGACGATCTTTGCACTGTAGACGGTATCGGTCCGAGCACCGCGATCTTGATAACACTCGTAAAATCCATTTTACGAAGAGCCAACATCACCAAAAATAACCGTAAGGTATACAAAGGCCCTGAGGATATAGTTAAATACTTCTGCAAGATGTTCGATGGCATAAGAGAAGAGAGAATGATGATCGTGGCATTTAACAACTCGTTTGAAATGTTGTCACACGATTGGATATCCAAAGGTCACCCCGATGAATGTCTGATCGACATGCGTGAGGTCGCACGTGTGCTTGTACGCGACAATGTTTCGTATGTTGCGTTTGCTCATAACCATCCAAACGGTAACGTAAAGCCTTCGGTTACTGACATCGAAACGATGTTCAAGCTAAAGTTGCTTATCGACGACATGTCGGTAAAGCTTATAGACATGTTCGTAGTCAGTGATGACAAATATTTCAAGATGAGCGAAGTTGCAACGCTTGCCGACAGAATGGGCGATTACAGTGACGAAGAATTTTCATACACATTCGGAAACACCGTTACATATGAAGCGGCAGAGCTTGCAGAAGCAGTAATAGATGATTATAACTAAACATAAAACGGATGCTCTCGCATCCGTTTTATTCTTTATTCCAAAAGCGTCTTAATAGCTCGGCAAGCGCATTGCGGTCTCCGACAAGCTTCATCTGCTTCCAATGCGCGGGATACATGCTTGCATATTCACGTGTGGCATAGCGGTCATCTATCAGAAGCACCGCACCGCGATCGTTCTCGCTTCTTATAACGCGTCCAGCCGCCTGCAATACCTTTATCATACCGGGTATGCGGTAGGCATAATCGTATCCGCGCATATATTCGTCATCCGAGCGGCTGTTATAATACTCACATATTATATTCGAGTCATCGTTGATACCCGGCAATCCGACCCCGATTATCGCGCATCCTATAAGCCTTTCGCCCGCAAAGTCGATCCCCTCCGAAAATACTCCTCCGAGAACACCGAATGCAAGCATAGTGTCATCGATATCCTCGCTCTCCTCTTCTGTGTTTTCTTCGGTCTTCGGCATGGAGTTGGCAAAAAACGAAGCCCCCCTCATAAGACTGCCGCCGAAAAGCTCTGCAATCGGGTCTGCCTTTTTTTCAGGCACAGTCGAAGCTTTTGACACATCTTCGCTTATACCTGCATCCGCCTCAAAGCTGTGTATATAGTCTTCGCGCTCTTTTTCGGTCATATCACTTCTCTGTACTATCGTTTTCACACCCGGAAAACGCTTTATAAATTCGGCATGAACCTCACTCATGTACTTATACGACGGAAAGAACGCGATGTAATTGCCCTTTTTGCCCTTTACAAAGGTCTCAAGCAGACCTGTCAGTGACGCAAGCGTCGCTTTTCTGTCGTCAAGTCGCGTACTGAATTTATATGTAGTACAAAGGCAGAGATTTTCTTTCGGGAACGGTGAATCAAGCGTAAGTGTAATATCATGGTCACATCCGCCCAGAATACTTTTATAGTATTCCGCAGGCGAGAGCGTAGCCGAAAAAAGTATCGCGCATCTGCCAAGCTCAAATCTGCTTTTTATCACGGACGACGGGTCAACGCAAAGCTGTCTGAAGGTATAGTCTCCGTTTCTGTATTCGATAAGGCTTACGTATTTTTCGTCATAGTATTCTGATATTTTGAGATACTTCTTTATTTCAAAATAAATATCTGACATCTGCTGGGGGATATCCTTACGTACCCTGAAGTATGCGTCAAACGCCTCGATAAGCTCTGCAAGCTTACGGTTGAGTATTCCAAACGGCTTTTCGCTCTTGAACGAGCCCATGTCACCCGACCTGCGCTTTTTTACATCGACAAGCCTGTCAGCGCTCTTCATGTACTCGAGCACCTCGTAAAGCTTCGGGTATAGTATCTTATCGGATGTACTGTGAGACATGAGCAAAAGCTCGATATCACGGCTTTTTACCGAGTGTGAATACATGCTTCTGGCACGGTCGCCGAGATTGTGCGCCTCGTCAACAAGGAATATATAGTCTCCGCCGTTTATAAAATAGCGTCTGAAAAACACTATCGGGTCAAAAAGATAGTTATAATCGCAAATAACAAGCTCACACCACTCCGATATCGCAAGAGAAAGCTCGTAAGGACACACACTATGCTTTTTCGCGTATTTATCTACCGTTTTCCGATCAAATACACGGTCGTTTTCAAGCGCGTCTGAAAGCGCGTCGTTTATCCTGTCATAATGTCCGCACGCGTTTTGACACACTGTAGGATCACAGCTGTCCGGCGAGTGCGCGCACAGACGCTCTCGCGCGGTGATCACGATACAGGACGCATCAAGCCCCTTTTCACGCATGAGAACGAACGCGTCCTTTGCAGCCTCGGCAATAGTCGTCTTTGATGTAAAATAGAAGATTTTTTCTCCGTATCCGTTGCCGGACGCTTTGACCGCCGGGAACAGCGCGGACATCGTCTTGCCGATGCCGGTTGGAGCTTCGGCAAACAGTTTTTTCTTTGTACATATTGCTTCAAGCGCATACTCACAAAAGCTTCGCTGTCCGTCACGATAGTCCTCGTACGGAAAAGCAAGCCGCTTAGCGCTTTTCTGAAAGCTTTTGCGACGCTTAAGACGCTCATGTTCGATACCTATATACTCTGTCAGCATGTTTTCAACAAACACACACAGGTCATCGGTCTCATAAAAATAATCAAATTTTACCGTTTCCTCGGTAGATATATCGCAATATGTAAGTCTTACGGTTATATTATCAAGCCCCTTATCGCTTGCAAACATATATCCGTAGCACATTGCCTGAGCAAGATGCGTCGGACAGGTGTCGCGTTCTATCTGTGCCACCGGAACATTAACACACTTTATCTCGTCGATAAAATATCCGTCCTCGGTCTGTATGATACCATCGGCTCTGCCGGTGAGCATGATGCTCTCGTTTTCAATATCAAACAGCTTCTTAAGTCCTACCTCGGGAGCATACACGTCGCCGCCGCGCTTTTGAAGGATGCTGTGAAGCCTTATGCTCTCAATGACCCTAAAAGCATCTCTTCGCATATCTATATTTCCACTCGGCAGCATCTTTTCACACAACTCACGGACCGATATCGAGATAACACCCTCCATATAAGCTCCCCCTTTCAGATAAAATACATATATATTTTATAACAAATCCGTAAATAATGCAATAGCCATATTTTAAAAGTGAAAAATAACCCTTGTATTAAATATAATTTTATGTTACAATGTATAAGTGGAATTATATCTTGAAATAAAAGGTATTGAAAATGTCAGATAAAGAAAGAAACAACAGCGAGTTTGAGTTCACTCACGACCCCGAACAGAATAAGACCATATTCGTGCGTGAGCTTGAATCGGCAACGGCAGACGATCTTTCTCCCGTTCCGGCTCGAAAGAAAAAAAGAAAAAAGAAGATACTCGGCAAGATAGTATATCTGTTTATTGTGCTTATATGTGTTGCAACGCTGATCTGGAGCACATACACGCTCATAATTAGCTTCGGCGGATATGCAAAGGGAAACGATCTGTATTCGGATCTGTCCGACTATTTCAACACCGAGGATCCCGCGGATATCTCTGCATTGGCAGGCAAGATGACTGTAAGATCAACTCCTGCGGGAAAAGCTTCTCCCGCTTCACTGTCGATGTCCGAAATAAGAAGCATGAAGCTTGACAACATTGAGATAAACGTAAATGAAGACGACGGAGAATCGGCACAGTTCAAGGCAAAGCTTGAATGGCTGAAACAGATCAACCCGGATATCTACGGCTGGATAACGATAGAAGGCAGTGAGGTCGACTATCCCATAGTACGCGGAGAGGATAACAACTACTATCTTGACCACGCTTACACAGGCGAGTACATGATCGTAGGTTCGATCTTCGCAGACTACAGAACAAACGACAAGATCATCAACAACTACAACACGGTACTGTACGGACACAATATGGAAAACGGCTCGATGTTCCATATCGTCGAGCTTATGACCGAGGACGAAGCGCTGTTCAACGAATCCCGCATACTTGTATACACCATGGACGGTATATACGAGTACGCACCTATATCGGTATACGAAACAAATGCATACGATCAGTATTTCAGGATGAGATTCAAGAACACGACCGAGTTTACCGATTTTGCATACGATATTCTTGAAAAATCTGTATATCCGAGAACGGCTGAATTTACCGAATACGACCGTATCCTCACACTTTCCACCTGTACAAACGAGGAGTTCAGCGGACGTTTTGCTCTCCACGCACGTCTTATAGACGTTGAAGAATTCAAGTGAGGCAGTATATGACACAAAATATGATCGTTTGCCCCAAGTGATCGTGTCCTCTTCTGCAAAGCGGAAATTCGCTGATATGCGAGAACCGTCACACTTACGACCTTGCGTCAAGCGGATATATAAATCTCAACACCAAGCCGACCCCCGCGGGCGACTCAAACGAAATGGTACAGGCGCGTTCGCGTTTTCTGGATGCCGGATATTATGAACCGTTTGCTAAAGCGGTCGTACGTACGCTTGAAAGCTTTGCACCCGGCGTTATAATCGACGCAGGCTGCGGCGAAGGTTATTACAGCACTATGGTATCAAGGGAAATAAACGATGTCTGCGTATTAGGCTTTGATCTTTCCAAGAGTGCAATAAACAAGGCGGCAAAAAGAGCCGGCAAAAACAATCCGTCGGCACGTTTTTTCGTTTGTGGTATTTTTGAGCTTCCGCTTGCGGACGAAAGCGCGGATGCAGTTATAAATCTGTTTGCACCGTGTGCCGACAGCGAATTTTTCAGAGTGATCAAGCCCGGAGGACATCTTATAATGGGTGTCGCGGGAGAAGACCATCTGATCGGATTAAAAAGCGCTCTCTATGATGATGTCTACTTAAACCGCCCCGAAAAGGTAAGTGCGCCCGACGGTTTTTTCGAGCTGTCACGCGAAAAAATAAAATACAACGTAACTATAAAAGGCAAGGAAACGATATCCGATCTGTTTTCAATGACGCCGTACTATTGGAAAACTTCCGAAAAGGATGCGGCAAAGCTAAATGAGCTTGAAAGTCTTGATACTGTTCTGGACTTTGACATTATCGTTTTCGAAAGGATAAAAAACAGCGATGAAAGTATCCGTAATAATACCGGCATACAATGAAGAAGCGATCATAGAACAGAATATGAAAGAGCTTGAAGCTCAATGCGAAAAAATGCTTGAGGACTTCGAGATCGTTGTCGTCAGCGACGGAAGCACGGACAGTACCCAAAATATCGTACGGGACAAGCTTGCTTCAAAAAAAATAATAGATGCCGGTTATCCCGATAACCGCGGAAAAGGCGGTGCGCTAAAGGCTGGCGTGTTTGCCGCAAGCGGAGACATCGTCGTCACGACCGACTGCGATCTCGCATACGGCTGTGATGTTATATGGCAAGCAGTTGACATTATGAAAAAAGATAAGTGCGATGTGCTCATCGGCTCGCGCAGTATAGCTGATGACGGCTTTGCCGGCTATCCTTTCATACGCAAGCTCATGTCAAAGGTATATTTCAAAATGCTCTCGCTGTACGCAGGCCTTTCTGTCAGCGATTCGCAATGCGGCTTCAAGTGTTACAGTGCAAATGCGGCAAAGACGCTTTTCGGTGAGCTCAAGACCGCTTCCTTTGCTTTTGACCTTGAGATATTGCTCAGAGCCAAAGCTCACGGTTGCACTCTGCGTGAAATGCCCGTCACCATAAAAAATCACGGTGTATCAAAGATCAACATCATAAAAGATTCGATAAAAATGCTCGCAGACGTTGCAAGGATAAAAAAACTATGCGCGTCAGACAAAATGAAACAGTAAAGGAGGCGGCGTAAAATGATCCGAATGATCCACACTGCCGATCTCCATCTCGACAGTCCGTTTGCAATGCTTGACCTGCAAAAATCCGAGATACGCAGGCAGGAGATACGCGATTCGTTTGACGCACTGATCAAACTTGCATATTCCACACGTACAGATATCATGCTTATCGCAGGCGATCTTTTTGACGGTGCGTTCGTCACACACGAAACTCTTAATATGATCACACGCGGCTTTGAGTCCATACCCGACTGTCGCATCGTAATAGCGCCGGGAAACCATGACCCGGCGGGAGATAACAGCGTATACAAAAAAATGTGTTTGCCTGAAAACGTATATGTTTTCGACTCGGAAGATATATCATATTTCGATTTTCCCGAGCTTGATACACGTGTATACGGCTATGCGTTCACCTCATCAAGTCTTGAAAAAAGTCCGCTGTGTACAGACATAGTAAAGGATGCTTCAAAGATCAATCTGCTTGTATGCCACGGTGATACGCTTTCTCCGATATCCCGATATGCTCCCATCACCGAAAGCGATCTTGAACGTGCAGGCTTTGATTATGCCGCACTCGGTCATGTACACAATTCAGACGGAGTCCACGAGCTTTCATGCGGCGGCTTCTATGCTTACAGCGGATGTCTTGAGGGCAGAGGCTTTGATGAAACAGGCGAAAAAGGAGTTATCACCGCAAGAATCGACAAGGATAACGGAAAGCTCGCATTCAGCTCGAAATTCGTACCCTTTTCAAAGCGTGTTTATATGACCCGTTCGCTTGATGTTACAGGGTGCGAGAGCAACACCGCGATACTCGAAAAGATCAATCAATTCATAAAAAACGAGGAATACGGCGAGCGTCACGCGCTCAAGCTCGTGCTTGAGGGCTTGCTTACACCGTCACTCAGAGTATTCACACAGTATCTCCGCGAACAGATAAATTCTCTGTTTACGCTCAGAATAGTCGACAACACTCTCCCACTGTACGAGTGTGTCCATCTTGAAGCCGACCCGTCTATAAAGGGAGCGTTTTTCGACAAGCTCAGACCTCTGTTGGAGTCGGATGACCGTGAAATGCGTGAGATAGCTTCGCTTGCACTGAGATACGGACTCGTTGCTCTTTCAGGCGGCGAAACGAGCGAGCTTAATTAAGAAAATAAATAACAGGTATCTATTACAATGATTATAGAAAAAATACACATCGACTGCTTCGGCAATCTTGAAGAGTGTACGCTCGAGCTTTCGGACGGTGTAAACATCATAGAAGGCGCAAACGAATCGGGCAAATCGACTCTTGCGGCATTTATAAAATTCATCTTCTACGGTCTCGGTACAAAAAGCCGTGATCTCGGTCCGAGTGAACGGGACAGATACATAAACTGGCATACCGGGAACGCCGGAGGACACATCGTCATAAAAACATCTGAAGCACGCTTCCGTATCGAGCGCACCATCATCATCGCGGGACAGCGTATTGACAACGGAGAGGCGCGCAAAAATTACAGAGAAGGCTTACAGGTGATCGACCTTTCAAACAACTCTCCCGTTGCGGGCATATCTTCTCCGGGAGAATATTTCTTCGGCGTTGACGAAGAAGTATTTTCGCGTACAGCTTTTATTAGCCAGCTTGACGGTGCAAGGATCGACGGCGGCAAGCTTACACAGTCGATCGAAAATATACTTTTCTCTGCAAGCGAGAATATAAATATAGCCAAAGCTGTCAAAAAGCTTGACTCATCACGAGTGACCCTCTTGCACAAAAACGGTGCAGGCGGACAGATACACGAGCTTGAGATCAAGTGTACACAACTTGAATCAAAGCTTGAAAGCGCAAAACAAACAAGCGCGGATATCCTTGAAAAAGAAAGCTCGCTCAGAGCAGCAAAGGAAAAATACACGGAAGAAACATCAAGGGCAGAGCGCCTAAAAAAAGAGATCAAAAGCTTTGAAAACGCCGCAGTAGCAGCATTGTTCGACAAAATGCATTCTTTCCAAGAAAAGCTTTGCGCCGCGCAGACTGCTTGTGATGAGCTGATAAAAAAATACACGCTTAATGACCTTTTTCCCGATGAAAGCTTTTTGTCCGAGCTCGAAGCCGCATCAGAAAAATATGAGCTTTCACTGAAAGCATCAGACACTGCCCGCAGTGAGCTTGAGAAAGCTAAGCTCGGGGCGATCGGCAATACGGGCGACAAAGACAGCGAGCTTTCAAGCATAATGCAAAAACATGAAAAAGCACGTAACGATCTTGAGGCGTTTAAGCGCCGTGTCCATTTTGCCACAGTCATGTCGGCTATATTCGCCTCTATCGCTTTGCTTTTCATACTCGGTGGTACGGCAAGCGTACACCTTACATTCTTTGCAGATATAGGCAAACTTTTGATATTTTCATCCATTCTCCCGATAATGCTTGCTTTTGTGTTCTTCGGAATCAGAGCCGGAACACTCACCGCCAAGCGCAAATTTCTTAAAAACCACGGAGCTGCGGACGAGGAGACCTTTGACAGACTGTTGAGAGCAGACGAAGAAAATGCACGCGTAATTAAAGAAAAAAGCGATACGCTCACAAGACTTGAATCCGAGTACAAGGATACGCTTGAGCGTACGGAAAACGCTTTGCAAGAGCTTGAACAAAAGAACGCATGGAAGTTTTCTGACAATGTAAAAGAAAATATAAAAGCGGCAAGACTTGCAAGATCCGAGCTTTCAAATGCACAAAGCGAATGCGAAAAGATCGCCGCGACGCTTGAGGTGCTCAAAACACAGCTTCAGCCGTACAACGAAGACGAGGTACGGCAAAGCACAGAGGCAGATGTTGACATATCGGGAATAGACGCGTCCAATATCAGCGCCAAGCGCAGAGAATGCGATTTTATCTCATCCGCGGCAAAGGCGCTTGAAACGCGTATTCATAACCTTGAAAAGGAGCTTGCTTCACTCTACCCGCAATCCGATAATCCCGCTCGTATTGCCGAAAAGATAGAGTTGGCACATACGTTCATTGCCGAATACAGAAAAAAGCATGCGGCATATCTGCTTGCAATCGAAAAGATCGAAGAAGCAAGCTTAAGTATGCGCGACAATATCTCTCCAAAGCTTGCCGACTTCACAAGCAGACTCATGAGCGATATCACTCACGGCAAATACACGGAGATCGGCATCGACAGCGACTTCAAGGTAAATGTACGTACAGACGCAGGTACACGCGACATAGGTTATCTCAGTGCCGGCACACAGGACATAACATATGTAAGCTTGCGTCTCGCACTTATAAATTCACTGTTCAGAAAACAAACGCCTCCGGTAATATTTGACGAAAGCTTCTCGCGTCTTGATGACACAAGGCTTTCGCAAATGCTCAAGCTGATAAATCTTACCGGTACAGGTATGCAAAGTATCCTTCTCACATCAAGCTCAAGAGATGCAAGGCTTATGAGTATGGCGGGCGAATACGGATACATCAAGCTCGAACAGTAACAATGTCAAGAACAGGAGATCAACATGGACGAAAAGAACGGACTTAACATAATAATGCGCGACCTTCCATCTATGTCGGCGACAGAAAAAAAGATAGGAACATATATACTCGAGAATCCGCAGAAGGTAGTAAACATGACGCTTCGCGTTCTTGCCGGAGAAACAGGTGTTTCCGAGGGCAGTGTTGTAAACTTCGCGGCAAGGCTCGGATTTGAGGGTTACACAAGGCTAAAGATCAATATCGCTCAAAGCTTAAGCTCACAGACCGCGCTGATCTTTGACAACGTGGTATCCGAGGACAAGCCCAAGGATGCCATGAGAAAGATGAAGGATAATATCATATCCTCGCTTGATTCCACCTTTGAGCTTATCGACAACAAGGATCTCGAGCGTGCGGCAGAGCTTATATGCGGAGTGAAAAAGCGCATTGAGCTTTACGCTACCGGAAGCTCGGCACCTATCGCTAGCGATGCCGCGTTCAGACTTATGAAGCTTGGGTTTGCCGCAAACGCTGTGTGCGATCTGCACATCAGTCCGGTCTCCGCTATCATGCTCGATGAGGACTGTCTTGCGATAGCCATATCATATACAGGCAGAACGCACAATATCATAAAAACGATGAAGCTTGCCCGTGAACGCGGGGCAAAGACCATGTGTATAACCTGTTACCCTGACAGTCCGCTTGCAAACATCTGTGATGTTTCACTTATAGCGGTTTCGGGAGAGACTGAGATAAACAAGCTGTCGACCGTATCGCGTCTTTCACAGCTGTTCATCATCGACAGTCTTTGCGCTTATATTGGATACAACAGGCGCGATATAATGCTTGAAAATCAGAACTCGATAAATGAGATCTGGGATGAATATTATGAAAAAGGCTAAATAAAGCAAATAAAAGATAAGCACCGTGACGTATCGTCACGGTGCTTATCTTTTATTCACATTGCAATACACGCTCTGCCGCCGAAAGTATACCGAGCTTGCCTGCTTCAAAGGTAAGTCCGCCCTGCATATACACGGGGTACGGTTCTTTGACCGGTGCGTCTGCCGAAAGCTCGATAGACGAGCCTGAGGTAAATGCTCCTGCAGCCATTATGACCTGATCGGCGTATCCCGGCATCGCCCACGGCATTGGTGCAACATACGAGTCAACAGGTGACGCGCTCTGTATACCGCCGCAAAATGCGATAAGCTTTTCTTCGCTTCCGAGTCTTACGATCTGTATGATATCGCTTCTTTTTTCGGTGTATTTCGGTTCTGTCTCGTATCCGAGAGAGTCAAAGACATATGCCGCATAGTGTGCCGTTTTGATCGCCTGTGCCACGATGTGCGGAGCCATAAAAAAGCCCTTGTACATGCTCTTGGTCTGCCCGAGAGTCGCACCGCATTCAAGTCCGATCCCCACTGAGGTAAGCCTGTAGGACGCAAGCTCCACTGCACGCGCGCTTCCGGCTATGTAACCGCCGCTTTCCGCCATTCCGCCGCCCGGATTTTTGATAAGCGAGCCGATTATCATATCAGCACCTACGCTTGTAGGCTCTTTTTCTTCAACAAATTCGCCGTAGCAATTATCCACAACAACGTATGCGTCTGATATAGACTTTGACAGTTTTACTATCTCTCCTATCTGATCGACCGTGAGAGTCGGGCGTATCATATATCCCTTTGAGCGCTGTATAAATACTACCTTTACACGCTCACCGTATTCTTTTAGCGCTGATCTGATCCCGTCAAAATCAATATCTCCGTTTTCCTTTAATGTGACCTCTCTGTATTCGATACCGAAGTCAGCAAGAGAGCCGTTTCCGCGCTCGCCGCGTATACCGATGACCTCCTCGAGAGTGTCATACGGCTTCCCGGTGACCGAAAGCATGATATCTCCCGGGCGCAAAAGCGCAGATAGTCCTATTGTAAGTGCATGTGTACCGTTTACTATACTGTGCCGCACGAACGCCGCCTCGGCATCAAATACTTTCGCATATATACGATCAAGCGTGTCGCGTCCCTTGTCATCATAACCGTATCCGCTGGTAGGGGCAAAATGCGCTTCGCTGACCTTGAATTCGCGGAACGCGTCCATGACTTTGACCGTGTTTTCAAATGAGATCCTGTCTACCTCGGCAAAAACATCGGCAAGTGCCGCAGAAGCGGCTTTATCTATTGCTTCAAGCTTTGAATTCATCTTATTTTATCCTTTCAGAGTGACTTTGCTATTATCGCATCAAGCAGTTTTATGACCGCGTCAACGTCAGCCATATCTATCATCTCAACAGCCGAGTGTATGAATCTTGTCGGTACAGAAACAGCTCCCGCCACAGTGCCTTTGGCGCTTCTTTGCATCGAGCCTGTATCTGTTCCACCGTAAGGAAGTATCTCAAGCTGATGCTTGATCTTTTTTTCATTTGCGACGGACTTCATCATCTCGACAAATCCTATATCGCATATAACGCTGTTATCGCGTATCTTTATCGCCGCACCGCCTCCGAGCTTAACGACCATATTCTTGGCTCCCGGAGCGTCTCCCGTTCCCGTAACATCTACAGCTATCGCATAATCCGGCTGTACGTTAAACGCGGCGGGAAGTGAGCCGCGGCATCCAACCTCCTCTTGTGCGGTAAATACAAAGTAAAGGTCGTTATCACAGTTTTCAACCTTTTTCATACACTCGATAAGCACAGCGCATCCGATCCTGTCATCAAACGGTCTGCCGACATATCTTCTGCCATTAAGCCTTGTGATACTGCTGTCGCATACGGCAAAATCACCGATGCTTATCTTCTTTTCGGTCTGCCTGCGGCTTGTAGTACCGAGATCAATATAATACTTTTCCCCATTGGAAAGATCTGCACCCGTTGTGCCGCCCTCGGGAACAATTATGCCTCGTGTGCCGTTTTCAAATGTAACATGCGAATACGCGGCGGAAACGAAATTGATGCCTCCTACCGGAGTTACTCTTACAAGACCGCTGTCTTCAATATAAGTTGCAAAAAATCCTATCTCATCCATATGCGCCGCAAGCATGAGCTTCTTGCCGTTTCCGCGCTTATGTGCATACAGATTGCCGAGATTATCGGTGTATACCTCGTCCGCATACGGTGTGACCTCGGCGCGGATCACATCAGCTATATTCTTTTCTCTGCCCGAAACAGAGCCTGTTTTCATAAGTCTCTTTATAAGTTCGATCATATCTTAACTCAACCTTTCTCAAAGCTTCGGCAGAATAAGGCCGAGAAGCTCGCATATAGAATAAAGATCGTTTACATTTACCACGCACGACGGTGAATGGAGATATCGAGAAGGTGTCGACAACGCAAGTGTGCGTACACCGTGAGAGCTTTTGTGTATGTGTGCAGAGTCGTTTCCGCCGCTGACATACTTCTTTACCTGGCATTTGACACCCGACTCCTTTGAGGTACGAAGCGCCAGATCAAAAAGCTCCCTGTCGTATATCGTCGAACGATCGGCAATAAGCACACATCCGCCCTCACCGAGCTTTGCCACCTGAAGCGACGGAGGAGTTCCGGCAACATCGCTCACAGCCGTGGTTTCAAGTACTATCGCATATTCGGGCTTTATCCTGTTTGCCGCAACGAGAGCCCCCGAAAGACCAAGCTCCTCGCGAACCGTAAAGCAGAAATACATGTCTCGCTCCGGTTTTTCTTCTGCTTCGCGGATGTTATGCATCAGCTCGATAAGAACCGCACAGCCAAATCGGTCATCAAGCGCTTTGGATTTGATAAACTCTCCGTTTTCGCCGAATTCCACATACTCAGACTCAAACGTCGCGTAGTACCCTTCGTCGGTGTACTGTTTTGCCTCGTATCGGCTTTTTGCACCGATGTCGATTACAAGTGACTCGGCTGTGCTCGGACGCTTACGTTCATCCGCGCCCTGAAGATGTACCGCCTTTGATGCGATCACCCCGTGGAGGATAAGTCCTTTTTTACCCTCAACGCTCACACGTCTGCCCGGAAGCACCGCCGAGCTTATTCCGCCTACATTCTGAAAATGCAGATATCCGTACTCATCTATATCGCTTATCATAAAGCCGACCTCGTCCATGTGTGCCGAGAGCATTATCGGTGCTTTATCAGTTCCCGAGCTTATCTTGAGCATCACGTTTCCGAAGCTGTCACGTACGCACTCGTCATAAAGCCCCTCTGTTTCTTCAAGCACCGCATCGGCGACCCTGTCCTCACAGCCTGACGGTCCGAAGAGCAGGCAAAGCTTTTTTAGTGTTTTGCATATCCTCTCTTTATTCATGAACTGCACCTCTTTTCACATACGCGCAGATAAGCCTTGCCGTTTCGTATATGTCATCGGCACTGACTACCTCGCTGTAGGTATGCATATTGTGAAGCGGTACACTTACAACTGCGACCGGTATTCCCTCTTTTACAAGCGCGAGCCTGTCGGCATTCGTTCCGGTAGCGCCCGCTTCAACGATCGTTTGATGTGAGATACCCTCTTCATCAGCAATTCTTAAAAGCTCACGCGTGAGCTTTCTGTCGGTAACCGCCGATAGCGATATAGCCGTACCCTCGCCGAGCTCGACGGTTTTTCGGTACATAGCCGTGTCTGCGCCCGGATTTTCGGGCATAAACGCAAAATTCACATCAAGAACGAGCGCCACGTTGGGCATAAGCTCAAATCCGCCAGTGAGCGCTCCCATTGCTCCGCCTAATTCTTCACGTACCGAGAGCATCAAAGCTATGTCACAGGCAAGCTTTTCACCGTCCAGCATTTTAACAGCAGCAAGTGCGGCGGCAATGCATGCCTTATTATCAAGTCCGTGTGACGCAATACGGCCGTTAAGAAGCTCGGTCGTTGGATATTCAAATCCGACGGCTGTACCTATACCCGCGTTTTCTTCAAGCCACTCGCGATCCTTGCCTGTGTCGATATAAAGCTTATCTATGTCTGGGTTCATTACCGCTTCCTCGCGCGACATCAAGTGAGGTGCGCGCGCAGTTATAACTCCGCGCACACGCTCTTTGCCATAAACAGTGACATCAGCTCCCGAAAGTATACGTGTGTCGATACCTCCGATTGGTGCAAATTTAAGAAAACCGTCCTCACAGACCTTTGTTACCATCATACCTATCTCGTCGATATGCGTGTCCACAAGAATAAGCGGTGCGCTTTTCCTACCGCATCTCTTGAAAAACAAATAGTTTCCTGCGGCAGTACGCCTGTGCTCATCAAATTCGGGTGCGAGCAGAGCTATAAGCCCATCCGCTCCGAGCCCCTCATATCCCGACACTGTCGGTGTAGCACAGAGCTTTGCCAAAAGCTCCTTTATATACCCGATCATAAAAAAACTCCGTTTCTCCGATAAACATCGGACAATTTTATTAATTTCGTCTTTTTCCGTCGCTGTCAAAGGTTTTGTGCAGTGCGACTTCGGTGGGAATTATCGAAATAACCATCACAGCTATTTGAACGATGCACACCGCAAGACCGATATTTCCTACAGTCTCTTCGCTTTTTCCGTACAGCATAAGCAAAATAATAAACGAGAGCACTGCTGTTATAATGCCCACACGCAGCCAGCTTTTGGCGATATGCTTATGTGCGAAAGCCCAAGTGTCCTTGTTTTTCATCGAACGCCGCGTCCTGTAACCGTATATCGAATTGATCTTAACAGGTACCCTGTGCATAAAGATCAGGCCGAACACCGTCATCAGTACGGGTATCATCATATCCGTAAATACAATATATATCCAAAATCCCATAATTTTCCCTCCTTAAAACTCAATGTCCTCCGGTGAATACGAATGCTTTTGAACCGCAGACTCTTGTGAAGCCGGAATATCAACCTCCGATTCGGCAGAACCATCTGCTTTTGTTGCGGGCGCTACTTTTTTTACCACCTCGTCAAAGGAAACATCGCTGTTCTGTAACAGTATGTTCAAAACGGTTATATAATCGCGGATTATCTCACGCGGTGTTATCATCGAGTCAGCACCCGCACGTGCAAGGCAGACCGAGAGAAAATCGGCCATATTCTGTTCGCTGACCCCTGTTTTTGCTCCGTGATACTCCTCGAAAAGAGACGACACGCGCGCTATGAGCGCTAACAGTTCATTATCCGAAAGACGGCGCAGACGGATAACAGGATTCAACATGTTTCTGTAACCGAGATCCGAAAAGCGGCTGTCGCATAGGCGGCTTTTTAAAGCCTCGTAGCTGAAAAGTCCGCGTCTTGTATCCTCCAAAAATTGCGGAGTTCCGCCGAGTATTATCGCAAGTCCCTCCGCCTTTCCCTGCAGGGTATCATTAAACATTGAAAGTATTTTTTCGTAGTTATTCTCTCTTGACACACGGTTCGGTATCTTATATAAGTTAACGCACTCGTCAATAAATACGACAAGTCCACCAAACCCGATCTCACGAACGAACGCCGCCCAGAGCTTGATATAATCGTACCAGTTTTCATCGTCGATAATGCCCGAAAGCCTGATGCCGGTCTGCTCTCTCGCCTCGGTCTTGGTCGAATACTCACCGCGCAGCCAACGCACGCACGCGCTCTTTTTTTCGTCGTCATCGCGCATGTCTGCTCGGTAGTACTCGGTCAGTATCTTTGCAAAATCAAAGCCGCCTACACGATCCTCCATCTTCCTGACGATCTCAAACACAGTCTTTTCAAACTCGTCGGCAAAACTGTCACTGTCGGGAGAAAATCCCTTTTCGACCGTCTTCATTTTGATATCCGAAAGCCATTTTGCGACTATCTGCGCCATAGCGCCGCCCGAAGGAGATGCCTTTGATGACATATTGCGTATCAGCTCTCGATAGGTAGCTATACCCGTACCCTTGCTTCCGCAGATGCGTCTTTCCGGGGACAGGTCCGCATCGGCGCAGACAAATCCGCGCTCAACAGCATATCCGCGTACAAGCTGCATAAGAAAGCTCTTACCGCTGCCGTATTTACCGATTATAAAACGCATAGAGGAAGATCCCTCGGAAATGCTTTTCAGATCGGAAAGAAGCGCATCTATCTCATCGTTTCGTCCGATCGCTATATACGGAGCTCCGAGTCTTGGCACAACACCCGCAGACACGGACGCGATAAGTGATGAAAGTACTCTTTTCGGTACCTTTGCCGAATTTAATTCCTGAGCCATTGTTCAACCTCCTCCAAATAATCGGGGACTATAACATATTCCCCTGCCGAGCCTTCGATAATACTGTCGCCGATAGTATCAAAGGCATAAACATTGATCTTTTCACTGACTGCGTCGCCGATAAGTCCGTTTTGTTTTAAAAACGCCTTTAACGCAGTCATATTTTCACTTATTACAAGACGCAGAAATTCAAGCTCTGTGTCAGTAAGTCCAACAGCCGCTGGGCCGTCAAGAGCTTTTTCTAAAACAGGCGCTTCTTCTGCCGTTTCAAGCTCTTCTTCGCTCATGTCTATATCGGCAAATGCTCCCTCGAGCATTTGTGCCGCCTTCCACGATTCTTTTTCTATCTCAAGAGCCGTGTCAAGCGACACCCCGGTGCTCTCGGGCTCGTACAGATATTCATTCTCTCCCATGTACGAGGCATATTCTTTTCTCTGATATTTTTTCTTTTCTATCGGCAGTTCGGTGTCAAAATAATCATCTATGACACACCTGTCCGCATCCGCAAGCGTGGGACATTTAAGCCTTGCGCGTATGCCGAGGTATGCTCTAACACGGTTTTCGGCATATTTCACACAGTCTCCAAGCTTTTGAGCCGAGAGCGTAATCTTTGAAAAGCTGCGGTACGTGTAGCTGATAAGAGCGTTGTTGTTGTACGCGCAAAGTGCGCTTCGGTAGGCTGTACGCGCACCCGTGGTGAGCATCAAAATATCGTCGGGTGAAAAAGCCCCGCCTCTTTTGATATCGGCAAGTCTGTCAACAACACGTACGACATGCTCCTTAAGAAGAGGCTCTGTATCGGGATATTTTCCGTCGGAATTCGGCGTATGATGCACAGTTTTACATAAAAGCGTGTACCTGTCGGTACGCTTGGGGTCACAGTAAAACTCATAAAATCCCGAAGCCTCTGCTAATATCTCGGTATGCTCAAGTATCTCTTCGGGAAGTGACAGCCTGTGTATAAGGCAGTAATCGCAAAGCCAATCGGCTATATAGCTGTTGAGTCTCGGATACACATCTCTGTACATAAGCCATATACGGCACATTAGTACCGAGCCATCCTCCGGTGCTATCTCATCCGGCAGATTGATTATCTCAAATAGCAATAAAAGAATATAGCTAAGCGGTGTTTCAATTTTAACACCCTTTTTGACACAGTCTCTGAAGTAAAAATAGAACTCAAGCTGTGCACGCTTCATTGACCTGTATTCGGGTATATACGCCGGGAAGGGGACGCTTTCACAAGGGCTTGCGTGTACATTCAGATATTTTTTCGCGTCGGAAAGAAAATCGGCGTAAAAGCGGCTTGGAGTAAGCCTTGGACGCACGGTGACGCTCGTTATAAGCGAGTTTGATGGCGTATAGGTATACTCTTTTCCGGCTTTTAGCTCTCCGTCACGAACGGCACGTTCAAAAAGCGAGGTCTTCACTTCCTCGGACGTGTTCTCGCCGAATTCTATCGGTACAGCGGATGTATCATGACGTGTTGGCTGCATCTGTTTCAGATTCTTTCGCGGAATAAGCTTTTCAATATCCCAAAAATCGTCTCTTTCGCTCATCATGCCCCTCCTTTCCGGATTCTTCTTATCTTTTAATTTTACCATAGGTTTATACGATTGTCAATCGAATTGAAAAGAAAAATAAATAAACACAAAAAAACGGCAGATAAACTGCCGTTTTTTAAAACAACGCTATTATTTACTTTCTATCTCCCATACCTTGTACTCACACGGTGCAAGAGTGCCGCTCACACGGCAATCACTGCCGTCAACCCTAAAGCCATACGGAAGTGCGGTATCCGACAAACCATACTCATTTATATCAAAGCTCATAGTAAAATTTGCAGTCTGCTCGGCAATATTAACCGCAAATATTACCCATTTGTCCCGCATACGGTATTTCCACGCACCGGCAAACACACACTCCATGTCAATATCCTCTCCCTCAAACCACATATGTGCCGACTCTGTTACCATATCCGGAAGATCACTCTCTGTATACGGAGGACGAAGCATTCTCGCCGAATTGAACAGTTCGGTGTAACGGTAGCGAAGCAAGACAGATCTTTTTAAGAATTTCAGCCATTCGGGCTTATACAGCACATCCGCCTTGCACCAGCCGAGCTGTTGTCCGTAGATGACCGCTCTTGCAGTTACATACTTGAAATATTCGTAATCCTCTTTTTTCGCACCTATGCTGTAACGCCCGAGCATTTGAATATATCCGCTGTATATAGCGGGGAAAGCCGGGACTTCTCCGTTGTGCGTCCATGTCCATGTAAGATATCCGTCAAAGCTCTTCATATACGGTTCGGCATTACACTCGGAGAAATAAAAGCTCTCATCGGGACGGTACGCTCTGATCTTTTCCATCATCAGGTTATAATTTTCAACCCAATAGCTTCCTCCGCCCGGAAGATGCTGATGCTCCTTATTATGGCACTCGCGTGCGGGATGAGCAGATATCTCATCTATATAGATGCCATCCACATCAAAATCCTGCTCAATATCGCGTATAAGCGTTTCCAAAGTCTTATGCCAGCCCTCATATGTCGGGCACATGGGAGCCAGCTTTGCTTTGTGTCCGCTAACCGTGGTCTGCGGGTACTCAAAGGTGAATATCCCGCCGTTTCTGTCTATTACAGCTCCGCGGTATCCGGTGTTTCCGAAGTTTATCTCATGTCCGAGTTCACCGTCGCGTGTTTCCCAGCTTACTCCGTTTATATAAGGCATTACAAGGATGTCATGCTTTTTAAGTTCCTTCAAACCGACCGCAAACTCCTCCTTTGCCGGAAGAAAGTGCGGGTATTCGATATTAAACGGTATCTTATGCCAGTTATATACATGATAAGCGATCGGAACACCAAGCTCCTTTTGCAGTTCTATCACCGCGTTGTACCAATAGTCGGGCTCATAATGATCGCTTCCCGCACTTAACATCATCGGACGGTTAGCTCCCTGATACTCGCTGTTCGGGATATAATCGCATACCCAGAACGGAATGTCCTTGTACTTCTGCGCTGTGTCCTCACGTCCGTTTTCTCCGATAAGCGGCAGCCACTCGGCGTTTTTGTAGACAAAATCGGCATAGATCATGGTCGCGTCATACCAATCCCCCTTAAAATACTGCCATCTTGCCTTACCGTAAACACTGAATGAGTTATGAGCACAGTTAGAATTCACCGCATAAAACGATGCTGTTATCTGTGCTATACCGTCCTTTGATCTCGCGCCCAGCATCTTCATCGAGCCGCGCGGATCTTCTATTCCCAGGTAAACGCCGTTGTTTTTTCCGTATACGGCGAAATATTGCATACACATCTGATGCATGGGATATATTCCGCTGAAATCAAATCCTTTCTTTCCGGCGTCCTTTATGACCTTTCCGCAAGCGCCCGGCACAAACATATCAAAATGATCCGAACAGATCACAGGCAGAGGATATGATACATCCATGACCGATATCCCGCTGTTATCGTTTATAACATCCACACTCCAGACAATACCGTATTCCTCGGTCTCACCTGTAATAACGATCACTATATCCTTAAGTCCGTTTGGCTCTGAAAGATAAACCTTGAGTGAATGAGAATAGCAGTGTGCCTTTACCTTTTCAAAATCCTCGGAGGATACGGTAAATTCTTCGCCGGTCATTACATTTTTAAGCACAGCGGTCATGAGAGTCGACTTTATCAATGACATCTCTCCAAAGCTGCCGCCGACAATACAGGTACTGTTGTTGGCTATCTCAAATTCCACATTATAGTAATCATTTTTCAAAGTATACTTCATGGCTTACCCCAATGTTACCGATTTTTCTTTATTGTATCAAAAAAACACACAATATGCAACCACTTATAAAGTGATTGACACACAAAAAACACGCACCGGTTGAGTTTTGCGTATTGAAAGAACCGCCGCGCAATATGCACGGCGATCATAAATGTCAGCTCTTGGAAATTCAAAGCTTATCAACTGTTTTCCACGCGCTCTCGGGTGTACGTCCATCGTTTCCGTCCGCGTTGATATAATAAAGGTCGCCGACGCTCTTAATTGTAGTTGGAGAATTGATGATATTTTCTATCTGATCGTCACGATCCTTCATATACTTATCAATAAGTACTTTGGTAAATTACATAAAATACGCTTTTCCCCGAAGCTTTGACGGCTTAAGATTTTTGGTAAGCTTTCTCTTTTTTACCCGTAACGCAGGTGTTTTGTTTATAGTATCATACCGAAAAAATGAAAGACAATAACTTTTTCGATAAATATAAAAAATACTGTTTTATAAAAATGTCCTACCAATATAAGAAAAAATCATGGCAAAATTACTTTTGCCATGATTTTTTCTGTGTTAATCTGCGAGATAGCTTTCAGCTGCGATCAAATTATCGAAGAACACGATCTCTTCGATAGTAAAGTATTCGTCCGCGCTCATCGCTGTGCTCGCCTGACCCCAAGGATAAATCCTTAAGACAAGATTATACTCATATGAGCTCTTATCCACAGTCGATGTATATTCGGTCATATCAAAGATCATTCCCGATGCCTGTGCAGCTTCCAAGCTCTGTATATTTGTTTCTTTAAGGGCAGCATTCAAAGTACTGCTTTCAAAAAGCTTTGCAATTATGCTACCGCCGAGATTTGTATCAAACTTTATCGCAATATAGGGGTACTCAAGGAAGCTGATATCCTTGTTGAGTGAATTAAGAATGCCGATATAAGCGCTTCCGTTTTCCTTGAACGGGGTAAATTTTACCGTTTTGTCCTCCTGTACTGTAGCGCGGACATCTTTATTGTCAAGTATTTTCTTGAGAGCATCTCCCGTAACAACTACCTTTTTGGAATTTGCTTCTATCTTTGCATTGTCATACTCGGTGTTTTCAAGATAATTTGCAAAGCGCATCATCATTGTCGCCACTTCTGCACGTGTCGCACTGTTTTTGGGCTTGATCGTACCGTCCTCATAACCTCCGATTATACCGTTGCTTGTACAGAATTTGATTCCGTCCGCATATGCCGCGTTTACAGTCGCGGAGTCCTTGAAATCCGAAGCACCTGTAAGATCGGTCTTGCGATAGCTGTAAGATGCAAACCTGTAGAGCATATCCGCAAGCTCCTCGCGAGTCGCGTTCTCATCGGGTCTGAACGTGCCGCCCGCATTTACGATCCCTGCCTTTTCAGCCCATGCTACGCCTGCGGCGTACCACGCGCTCTTATTTATATCTGTATACGTTGCGTCAGCGGCATTCGCGCCCTCGCCCGCCATACGAGAAAGCACGGTCACAAGCATAGCGCGTGTCATAGAGCCGTTCGGAGAAAATTCTGTCTCACTTACGCCGTTAAAGTAGCCGTTGCGATATACAAAGCTGATAGCGTCTCTGCCCCAAAAGTTCTCCGGGATATCCGCAAACAGATCAATTCCGACCTTTTCGGGAACGTAAAGGTCGAACATATCGCCGTAAGGCTCAGGTTCTGTCACGTAGAACTTACCGCCTGCCTCAAAGCCTGTACCGAGAGCCCTGCCGATATCCTTCTCGGTATACATAATGTCCGAGAAACCGCCGGCGCCGGTACCGGGATATGCCGCAAGACCGCCGAGATACGTTCCTTCCTCCATGATATATATGTTATCATGGAAGTTGTACTGCTCTGAGCCTGTAGCACGAACCTTAAACGCATACTTCTGCGAAAGCATATTCACGTTGTTGTGTACACTATTGTTTTCATATGTTGTCGTAAGACCGCCCGAGCCGCCGTAGAAGAAGTTGGGGTCCTTGTTCGGGCGCTGATGGCTCCAGCCGTAGCCGTTGAAACGGGTATAGTTATCATGAAGATCCATGCCCGAGATCGTTCCGCCCTCCTGCCATACCTCAAGACCTGTGTTACAGAATTCGGCAACGTTATGATGCATAGATGTATTTATAAATGTCGCCGCCTCCTGTTGCTGCACAGTCCAACAGCAGTCATACACCTGTGTCGCATAGCAATATGCTATAGTGAAGTTTTCGCTCGAGCCGTAGGATTCTACAGCGTTGCCGTAGCGTACGCCGTAGTTTCGGTCGAATAGTCCCTTGCCCTGAATAGAACCGCCGATCCACTTGAACACACAGTTCTGAACGGTCACGTTTTTAACATATCCGAGACTTCCCACACCGTGAGCACCGGCTCCATATATTTCAAAGTTATCTATAACGATATCCGCAGATCCTGCGGCATCGTTCTGAGCTTCGCCCGCGCCAGAGATACCGTGTCCCTTGTCAACGATCTCGATCGAAGAAAAGCGCTCACCCGGGTTTCCGTCTTTGGAATAAAGATAGAGTGTATCCGAACCCCAATCGTGGTAGAACTGGAGATCATAGCAGAGATCCTGATATCCGGCAAACGCACCCGTAGGTGTATCGTACCATTCAAGACCGTTGTACACCCTGCCTATCTCAAGCCAGTTACCCTCGGTCGTCTGCTGGATCTGTATGCCCCACGCATCACCGCCGTCGAATACGATCGTACCAACGTCACGCGAATCGGGTATACGCTCATTGAACATATATATGTTTTCATACTTGGTAAGCGCCCACTTGTCTTCACCCATACCATCGACGGATGCAATAATTCTGGGCTTTGCTCCCTCGCCGTATGCGGAGTATGTAACGCCGTCTTTTACATATAACGGTGTAACTATTCTCCACTCGTCGCCACGTCTGAAGAATACGCCGTCACCTGCATTATATTTTACCGCATTGACCTTTTCGACAGTTCTCCATGCAGTTTCGGGTGTAAGACCGTCATTGTCATCGCTTCCGTTTGCGGAAACATAATATTTCGTGCCTGTGACCTCAACAGTCGTAGGCATATTTATGATCTCTTCTATGAGTGCGTCAGCCTCTGCCATATACTTGGCAAGAAGCTCGTCGTCAGCCTTTGCAAGGGCATTTTCAACAGCCTTTACCTCAACCTTGGTTTCGGATTCGGGTGTGTATTTATACGCGATCGCCTCGGCTTCTGTCTTGAAGCAGGCAACATACTGAATGTCGAAATACGATTCCTTGGCTATAGTGACCGTCTGCGAGCCGTAGGGCTTGAGTACAAGAGTAGCAGTATTATCGCCCTTTTTCAAAAGTCCCTTACCGCCTGTAAGCTTGTTGGTATCAAAGATCACATCATGCCATTTTCCGTCGCCTGTCTGCTTGGGATGACCCGAACTGTACCAGCTTTCGCCAACCAAACTGCGCGAGGACGTGTTTATGTTATCCTTGGTACAATCGGTACGGTAGCCTACCTTTATGTACGCATAATCCGCAATCGAAAACGTGTTCGGCGCGAAAGCGATCTGAAGATTGTTGTTAGTATACGTTCCCGGAGATACAACGTAGTGAAGATATGATATTCCGTTTTCTTCCTCAATCGTTGTACTCATACCTGTGGCACCCATGAAAATCGCGTTGTCAAGTCCGATAGCTCCATAGGCATAATAATCCTCATCAGCCGATACAGACATCGGAACTGCCGTAAACAGCATGATAAGGGTAAGCAAAAGCGCGAGAGTCTTTTTCATTTTTCCCTCCTAATATTACTGCACATATGCAGATTTTTACAAAAAAATTATATCATAAACCGTATAATTTGTAAATATTTTAAACAAATTTCACCAAAATATTTTTTAACACCTGATCATCTCAAAATCCTATATTTGATTTTGACAGAAAAATCGTGATAACGAAATAGCAAATGTGTTATTTTTGTTTATTCTGATATAAATAATTGCAACAATGCTTTATATATGCAATTCTACTCGCTCTGCGTGTCACGCGTGAGCTTTTTTATAAAATTATAGCGGTTGACCTTTATCGCAGCCGCGGCACACTTAAATATCTGATCGGAATTTAATAAAAACACCACCGCTGTCGGCGGCGCACCGAATTTGAATGCCGCAAGAAACGATACCGGTATCACTATGCACCATATACTGATTATATCGTTTTTCACAACGAAGTTCGCGTCTCCTCCGCCTCTTATTATACCCGTACACGTCGGCATCTGGTACGCCGTTCCGATACAAGTAACACATAAAACCAACAAAAACTCGTTAGCCATCGCCTTTGTCTCGGGAGAGAGATCGTAAAGCGAAAGTATCGGTATTCTAAGCATAAACAGCGCCGCGCTCGTAAGCAGACCAATACACACAAACATACATTGAAGTGTTCTCGAATACTCCTTTACCTTGCCGATGTTACCTGTACCCACAGTCTTACCGATGATTACCGATGCCGCAGATGCCGCTCCTATCGCCGCTACCTTGAGTATCTGATAGAGCGTTGTTGCAACAGAGTTTGCAGCGATCGCGGAGTCGTTCATATGTCCGAGTATAACGCTTTGAAGTGCGGTCGATGCTCCGAACAGCGCTCCGACAACCACAAACGAACGTGAAAGTCTGAGGTAGTCAGCAAACAGCACGCGGTCAATATTAAACATTTCCCTGAAGCGAAAGCTTAACTTTTTATCCTTGAAGATAATATAACAGATCACAACGATAAGCTCAAGGACACGTGCAACGAGTGTACCGACAGCCGCACCCACCTCTCCGAGTGCGGGCGCACCGAAATTACCGCCGATCAGAGTATAATTTATCGCCACGTTGGTACACAGCGTCATTATCGATACGTAAAACGCTATCTTCACCGTTTCAACCGTGCGAAGCAAGGCTAAAAGCACGGTAGTCGCTGCAAATACGGGATATGTGTATTTAATAACATTTATGTAGCTTACGCCGCTTTCAACGATCGCATCCGTTTCGGAAAACAGTCCGACAACATCTCCCGGAATACACGCGGCAAGAACAAACAAAACTACAGCAAATACTTCAGCAAGCAAAAAAGCTCCCGAAAACGCCTTTTTGATCGGGGTCGTTTTATTCTGCCCCCAATACTGACTTCCGAGAACAACAAGCGCCTCCGCGCAGCCGCTCACTATTGTCTGGAACAAAAACTGTATCTGATTTACAGCCGCGACACCGGATAGTGCCGTTTCGCTGTACGATCCGATCATAATATTATCGGCAAGATTTACACTCAATACTATAACATTCTGTAAAACAAGCATTCTGAAAAGCTTGAAGAAGCTTTTATAAAACGCCCTATCTCGAGTCATTAATGACATTGTTAACTCCTTTACGGTTGCTTATCCTGTATTTTCCCGATTCGGCATATGTTGCCGCTAACTGCTTTTTATGCTAACACACAAAAAAATAAAAGTCAATATTTTTTGACACACTGACACCAAAAAAGCAAACTATATTCCATATTTACCTAAAAAAATAAATATTCCCGTTTTTATCTGATCTTAATATTGGGCATCATGTCATTTTATAAATTCAAAAATCACAAAACGTTAATAATTATTTAATATTGACATGGTAAGATATAGAAGTTGACTTTATACAAATTCTAACAAATGCACACACCTGTCAATAATATTGCAAACACACTTTTTCGAAAAATATACAGGCTTGTGCAAGAGCAAAAACGAGGAAAACACAATGAATGATAAAAAGATCAAGATCGTAGCCGATTCATCCGGAGACCTTTCAAGCCTGCCATCAGTGGACTTCACATCTGCGCCGCTTAAAATTATCACTTCAGAAAAGCAATATGTCGACAACTCAGAGCTTGATGTTCTTGAAATGGTCAACGACCTGCAGTCATATAAGGGCAAATCGTCAAGCTCGTGTCCTAACTCCGAAGATTGGCTTGCTGCCTTCGGCGATGCCGAGGAGATATATTGCATTACCATAACCGCAACACTGTCGGGCAGCTACAACGCCGCGATGCTTGCCAAAAAAACTTATGAAGAAAAATATCCGGAGCGCCGCGTATTCGTGCTCAATTCACTGACCGCGGGACCCGAGATCGCACTTCTTATATACAAGATACAAGAACTTATCCTTGAAGGTAATAGTTATGAAGATATATGCGATACAGTCACCAATTACTGCAATAATACCGCGCTTCTCTTCATGCTTGAATCAATGAAAAATCTTGCAAACAACGGACGCGTAAGTCCGCTCGTTGCCAAGATGGCGGGATTACTTGGCATCAGGGTCGTAGGCAAGGCGAGCGCAAAGGGCGATCTTGAGCCGCTTAATAAGTGCCGCGGCGAAAAGAGAGCGATCGAAGAAATATTCACGCAGATGAAGTCGATCGGCTACAAAGGCGGCAAGGTAAAGATCGCACACTGCTTCAACGAAAACGCAGCAAAACAGCTCGATGCTATGATCAGATCTGAATTTGCAAATGCCGAAACCGAAATATACGCTTGCGGCGGACTTTGCAGCTTCTACGCCGAAAAGCACGGTATGCTCGTTGGCTTTGAGCACGAATAAGTAAGATAAGCTCAAGTAAACACAGAAAATAAAACCTTGGGGACTCTGAAAAAATATACAAATAACGAAACAGCCGATGTCACAAAAACATCGGCTGTTTTATTTTGTTTATTTATCTTATTCCGTATTTTTCGATAATATAGTCCATGTCCTTATCGCCTCTGCCCGAAAGACAGATGAGTATCGAACCTCTGCCCATCTTTTTCGCAAGCTTCATGCCGTATGCTACCGCGTGCGAGCTTTCGATCGCGGGAATAATACCCTCGAGTCTTGAAAGCGTAAAGAACGCGTCTATGGTCTCTTCGTCGTTTATAACGTCGTATTTTACCCTGCCGAGGTCATGAAGGAAGGCGTGCTCGGGACCGGATGACGGATAATCAAGTCCGCTTGCGACCGAGTATACCGGCGCCGGATCTCCGTTTTCATCCTTTAACATGATGCTGTTAAAGCCATGCATCACACCCTCTTCGCCATACTGCAGGCTTGCGGCGTGATCGCCGAGTGCCGTTGATCTGCCGAGCGGCTCAATACCGTAAATATCGACCGGATCGTTAAGGAAGCCCGAGAACATGCCCATGGCGTTAGAACCGCCGCCAACGCAGGCAACGACCGCATCGGGAAGCTCGCCTGTCATTTCAACAAACTGTTCTCTCGCCTCAATGCCGACCACGCTCTGGAAATCACGTACCATCATCGGGAACGGATGCGGTCCGACGACCGAGCCGATACAGTAGATCGCGTCCTTGTACTCTCTGGTGTATGCATCGAATGCGGCGTCGACCGCTTCTTTGAGTGTCGCAAGTCCGTGTGTTACCTCAACAACATTAGCACCGAGTATCTTCATTCTCGCAACATTGGGCGCCTGCTTCTTTATATCGACAGAACCCATGTAGATATCACATTCAAGTCCGAAATAAGCCGCAGCTGTCGCAAGAGCAACGCCGTGCTGACCTGCTCCGGTCTCTGCAATGACCTTCTTCTTGCCCATATACTTCGCAAGAAGTGCTTCGCCCATGCAGTGGTTGAGCTTATGTGCACCTGTGTGGTTGAGGTCTTCTCTCTTTACATAAAGCTGAACATTCCCAAGCTTTCCCGAAAGACGCTCGAGATACGAGATCGGTGTGGGTCTGCCTTGGAATTCTTTGCGTATCTTGCGAAGCTCGGATATGAACTTGCTGGATTTGCAGATCGTAAAGTACGCCTCGGTTATCTCTTCCATAGCCTTTTTCAGATCCTCGGAAATGTACGATCCGCCATATTTACCGAAGAACCCGTTTTTATCGGGGTAATTCTTAAAGTATGTATCAAATTCTATTCCGTTAAATTTCATAATAATTTATCCTCCGCAAATTCAATTTTTACTCCGGCTTTATTAATACACATGACAGCATTATATCATATAATAAACGAATCGTCAATACATTACATAATCACAGCAATCTAAATCGGCTTTTTTGCGACTCAATTATTCCCTCGTCTCTGAGTTTGCTTATCTCTGCCGACAATCCGCTTCTGTCCACCTCAAGATAATCTGCAAGCTCCTGTCGGTCAAACGGTATCTCAAAGCTGTTGCTGTTGTTCCTTTTTGCCTGCTGCATAAGATAGGTCAGCAGTTTTTCTCTTGTGGTACGCTTTGACGTTATCTGCAGCTTCTGATGAAACATTATATTCTTAAGCGCCATGATCTTCATTAAATTAAATATTATCTTCGAATGAAACTCACAGGCATTTGAGCAGGAGTGCATAGCACGGTTACAGTCAATAAACATGACCTCACACGCTTCGTTTGCAACTACGCTCACTGGTATCTCGCTTTCGCCTGCACATGCAAACGCTTCCCCGAATATCTCGCCGGGAGTTACATCCGAAACTATGCTCCTGTTTCCGAAATAGTCAATCTGTATGACCTGCACCGAACCGAAAAGAACTATACCGAACTCATGGGCTTCTTCACCCTCGGACATGATCGTTTCCTTTTTATTGTACGAGCACACCTTCGCGCCAAGACAGCTAAGGAGAGCCGTGAGATCCTCGTCCTCTATTCTGTTAAAAAGGGGACTTTTTCTTAAAATATCAAAATATTTTTTCATCGTCTCTCACCTTTTGTTGAAAATTCAACATACTTTTCGTGCTTATTATACTATAATATGATCAGAAAAGTCAAGGAAAATAAATAAATCCCTTGTAACTTTTACACCGCCGCGGATGCGGCTGAACGGAGAGCACTATGAAAATTGCATTTTTTGACACAAAACCGTATGACAAGCCGTCCTTTGATAAATTAGGCGGCGAAAACGGAATAAAATTCAAATATTTCGAAACAAAACTTAACGAGGACACGGTCGACCTTGCACAAGGATATGACGGAGTCTGCGTATTCGTAAACGACACGGTAAACGCCGCAGTGATCGACCGCTTATGCGAGCTTGGTGTGAAGGTCATCGCATTACGCTGCGCGGGATTCAATAATGTTGATATGAAACACGCTTTCGGAAAGATACACGTACTGCGTGTACCTGCTTACTCGCCGTATGCGGTCGCCGAGCACACGATGGCGCTATTGCTTACTTCTATCAGACGTATCCACAAAGCATATATCCGTACAAGAGACTTCAACTTCAGTCTTTCGGGGATGACAGGCTTCGATCTTCACGGAAAAACTGTCGGCGTAGTAGGCACAGGCCGTATCGGACGGGCATTTATAAATATCTGCCTCGGTTTCGGCATGAAGGTGTTGGCGTACGACAAGTTTCCCGCAAAAGACCTCGCTGATAATGATAGTGTAAAATACGCCGAACTTGACGAACTGTTTGCCAACAGCGATATCATCTCACTTCACTGCCCGCTCACAGAGGACACACACCATATAATAAGCGAAGACTCGCTTGAAAAATGCAAGCGCGGCGTAGTAATACTCAACACATCACGCGGTGCGCTCGTAGACGCGGAGGCGCTTTTGTCGGGTATCAAGTCACGTAAGGTCGGAGCGGCCTGCCTTGACGTATACGAGGAAGAGTCGGACTTCTTCTTTGAGGATTATTCCGGACACATCATGGAGGATGACACGCTCGCATGTCTTATCTCGATGCCCAATGTGATCGTAACCTCGCATCAGGCGTTTTTGACAGAAGAAGCGCTGGCTAACATCGCACAGACAACCGTGGAAAACCTTGTCGGATTTTTTGACACTCAGCATTGTGCAAACGAATTATGCTACAGATCAAACGGTACTGAGGATGTCAAAAACGGCAAATGCTTTTAAGTAGCAAAACCAAGATATTAAGGAGAACATTATGCTTAGAAAAATTATAAAGATCGACGAAGAAAAATGTAACGG
>JAFUMW010000119.1 GCA_017482465.1 Clostridia bacterium | reverse complement strand
TGCACAGTCGCCGAGGACGAGAAATACCGTGTCTGCCGATCTTGCGATATCGACTGCGTTCTTTCGCATCTCGTCAGTACCGAGCACCGAGTATGTGCCGCGTGCATAAAGTACGTTTTCTTTTCCCAGCCTGTTTACCATGCCATCGTAAAAGCTTACGCAACGCTCGTTTTTCTTGATATAATCACCCATAAACAGATCGGCTGCATTGTTACCGATAACCGCTACCTTGCCGACCTTCTTTTCGTCTAAGGGCAGAATACCGTCATTTTCAAGTAAAAGTATAGCCTCACGGTCAAGCTTGCGTGAAAGCTCTATAGCCTCACTGCTGTGAAGTTTTGCAATATCAGCAGGAATAGTATACGGATCTTCGAAAAGCCCGAGCTTAAATTTAAGCGTAAGTATACGCAGGACTGCCTCGTCAACAAGCGATATATCGACCTTGCCATCGAGTATATCGCGTTTTAGCTCGTCGTTGTATCCGAATACAAACGGAGCTTCAATGTCAATACCAGCTTCAAGAGCGAATTTGCCGGCATCGGTAGCGGTCTCGGCGATGTTGTGAAAGCCTTGGAACATATCTATCGCGCCATAATCCGAGACCGTAACGCCGTCAAATCCGAGCTCAGAGCGCAGTATGTCGCGCATATATTTCTTTGAAGCGTGTACCGGAACACCGTCGATCTCGTTGTACGCAGGCATTATGAACATAGCACCTGCGTCGATACACATCTTGAAGGATTCAAGCATTACCTCGCGCACCTCGCGCTCGCCAAAATGACCGGGTGCAAGATTAAGGCCGCCCTCACCTACACCGTAGCCTGTGTAATGCTTTACGGTCGACGCAACATTATGCTTTTGAACACCCTTGACATACTCGCAACCCATAACTCCGTTTAAGTACGGGTCCTCGCTGTATGTTTCCTGTGTGCGTCCCCATCTCGGATCGCGCGGAATGTCCACATCGGGCGCATATACCTGTCTGTAGCCCTGTGCACGCGCTTCCATACCGATAATGTCAGCCATTTTTCCGACAAGCTCGGGATCAAACGTGCCTCCAAGTCCGGCGCACTGCGGAAACGCCGTACCGCTGCTTACTCCGTGAAGCGACTCGATAGCGCATATCATCGGAATACCAAGCCGTGTTTTGTTTACGCAGTAATCCTGTACGGTATTCAAGACTGCTTCGTCCTTTGCCGCCATAAATGTACCGCCCATAGGCGTAAGCTTACCTGTTTTCATAAGCTCATCATAAGCTTCATTTATTTTTTCATAAATGTGCATTTGATCGAATTTCTCGTCAAGCGTCATTTTCGAAAGAAGATCGCGTGCGCGTTCTTCGGGAGAGAGGTTCTTATTCTTGTACATATGTTCATTTTCTGTGATTTTCATAAAACGCCTCCGTCGGTCAGAATTTTTGTGACCTTATGAGTATTATATCATCAGCGGAAACGGATGTCAATTATGCTGAAAGAAAAATGTGATCTTCCCGTCATAATAATAATCCCCTTAGTGTAGTCTTGAAATCATTTTGTTTTTTCAAGTGTCTGCTCTAAGGGGATCATATCAATTTTTATTCAATTGGTATATTTTCATACCCGATCCAATTTGCAATGTGTCTTGAAAGAATGATAGAATCAATTACGTTTACTTTCGTGTCGGAGTTAACATCGGCAGCAGAAACGTTCACATTGTTTTCATCGTAACCTGTCCAGCTTGCGAGATAGCGTTCAAGAAAGATAGCGTCAGTAGCTCCGACCTCGCCATCCGAGTCAACGTCACCGATGATAACAGGGGGCAAGGGGTATTCGTATGCGTTTGCTTCTTCTTTTGTCTTAAAGAGAGCTACATACTGGATATCGAAATAATCCCCCTCAAGAATCGCTGTGCCTGATGGGTAATGGGGCTTGAAAAAGACTTGCTTCAGAACACCGTCACAGCAGTTTTGGAAGTTACATCCGGAACTCGGCCCTTTCGTTATAGTCGACAGATCATACACATGAGTCTGCCACTTGCCGTCGCTTACGAGTGTCATAACAGGACCATACACGCGGTCATGGACAGAGTAGATGTTCATATCCATCTTTGTAGAGGTCGAAATGTTTGTGCGATAACCGATTTTCATGTATTTGTAATCGTGAAGTGAAAAGCCCGCAGAGAAGTCGTTTTCCCAGTCAAAATTCAACCAAGCACGTGAGTTGTCAGAGGAGGTTGCACTCGATTCTGCCATGAATCTGAAATAGGATGTGTCTGTCTTACTTTCGGGTACGGTCTCAACACTCGTCCAACCGCTACCTTTAGTTGCCTTAAGGTCATCGGTATCGAAAACGCAGTAAGATTCATCCCATACAGCGTAAAGAATAATGTCGTCATCTGTTATCAAGATCGTGTCACCCGGGAGATAGTCAACGGTAGCGTCGGTGGCTGAGCTTGACCATCCGAGAAACTCGGAATATTACTTAGTAGGTATTTCTTCACCCACGCTCACCTCAGTGTCTGAGAAGACGGTCACGGACTCAGGACCGCCCGAACCGCCACCGAGAACGTATTTCAAACTGTATGAATATTTATACGCATCGGCTTCGGCGAGTGTTTTAAAGAATGCAACATATTGAATATCAAAGTAATCTCCCACGTTCATTGTAATGCCGTTTGATTTGTAAGGCTTTATGAACAGTTCCTTGAACGGACCGTCACAGCTGTTATTAAATGTAGCACCGCTCTCACCTTTTGTTATCGTCGAAAGATTATATACATGAGTCTGCCAGTTACCGTCGTAGACGGCAGATACGTCAGGGCCGTATATGCGGTTGCCCACCGACCAGAGATTCATACCCATTGAGGAAACTGTGGAAATATTTGAGCGATAGCCGACCTTCATAAATCTGTAGTCATGGAGCGAGAACTGAGCAGGGAAAAAGTCTGATTTTGCTGTCTTGATCGTTGCGCGTGTATAGTCGTTGCTTGTTCTGGCTGTATTGACGTTGTATCTAAAATAAGAAGTGTCAGTGTACGAGCTGTCGACTGTGGTCACCGTAAAACCTGTACCCGCGTTCGGTGTGAGATCATCAGGTGTCATAACGTAATACTCTTTTAGAGGAACGATCTCATCAATTACCGCGTAGAATGTGTGGTCTTCGATAACGCTGTCAACACTTTCGACCGTGTTACTGTCAGCGTCCGTCCAATTTACAAAATAATAGCCTGCCTCGAGAACAAGATCGGACACATCGGTTATGAGTGTGTACGACGCACCGCTTTCTACTTCTTCGGTCTTGTATACCTCATCACCGTTCATGTATGTGATCGTATACGAATCGGTGTCCTCATACACGGCGGTAAATTCGATGTCGCTGTATGCCGTATAACTGCCGTTTAGGAGCGTTTCGCCTGTGTCAGCAGTAGTCCAACCGAGAAATCTTTTTCCAAGCACGGGCGCGCCCTTGGGGAGCGTGAACTCTATATTCTCGATAACGGTCTGCGGCTCCGGTGCTGTTTTGGCCATGGTATTCGTATATGTCACGGTGTGCTCACGACTTTCGCCGAGAAGATAGATGTCATTGTAAACACCGTAGTGGTCGGAAAGGGAATATGTATTACCGTCGAGCTCGATCTTGTCTTTTATAACAGTGTAGTTGTCGGAGGTGATGCTGTCACCGGTGTAGAATACGAAGTCGATGGTGGAACCGTTGATCGTGTCACCTGATATCAGACCTTTCTGTCCGGTGTATGTGATCTGCAAATCGCGGTCACGGTTTGCATCGGTGAGGTAAGAATCGAGTAATGCATAGCCCTCGGAGTTCCAAGTCATATTAAAGTCAGCCGAAAGGATAGCGGGGAGTCCCTCGCACTCATTTTCGATCTTGTTTAAAAGCAGCTCGGCACTTCCGATCTGAGCGGCTTCATTAAAATCCCAGTGCGTGTTGAAATAATAGAACTCATAGCCCGTGGCTTTTACCTTGAGCTTGACAAAGCAGCATATACGGTAGTATGTCGCGCCCCATCCGGTGGACTGTTCGTCCGGAGTTTCGGAAAGCCAAAAGTAACCGCTGTCCAGAAGCTCAAATTTGTCCTTTTTCCAGAATATGGGCGTGGCTTCATGCTCGTCTTCGGCACGCCATTTTATAATATTGTCGTACTTATCGCCGAAAAGCTCCTTAAGGTACGTGTACCAGGTGCTGTTGACTTCCTGCAGACCGATGATATCGGGGTCGTAACCGAGGATAACAGGCGCCATATAATAGGAACGGTCGACGGCGCTGAGCGTATGTCCCGAGACAAGCACGTTAAAAGAGACCGACTTTATGTGATTGTCCTCAATATAGCTGTATGTCTTGTCCTCAGGCTTTGTGTAAACATAAGCTTCCGCCGCTTCTTTTGTGTCAAAGAAAGCAATGTACTTGACTTTGAGTGTCGTGCCTGCCGTGATCACCTCACCCGCGGCATAACCGCTGTTGATGCTGATGCGGTCGTATACAGAGCCGTCAGCAGCTTGGGAGGCGTCAAATACTATATTTGTTATTTCGTCCGTGAGCGTTACGGTCTCGGAAGTGAGGACAGTGTCCTCAGTAAGAACTTTTGCACTCACACTCTTGTCCGCCGAATACGAGAGACCGAGCGCGATATACTTTGCGCCGTCCACAGACTTACTGTGACCGAGATGAATATCGAATGTCGTCGCATCGGCATCTGTAACAGTGTAGTCGGATTTCAACCAGATCGACATTACACCCTCAGTGCTGTCATAGCCCATGAATACAGACTTGTTGCCTGTTGTACGGTTCGGATAATCAAATGTGAGAACAATATCTCTGCCGTGAATAACGTCAACCGGTCCGACATCAGCCGAAACAGATAGTACTGCCGCACAAACAAGTGTAATGATACATAAAAGAGCGGCAAATGCGTGAAAAAAAGTGTAAATACGATTCATGTCTCCCTCCGATTATATGTTTAACATGTTGTGTATAAATACACGTAAACATTATAGTATGGGCGGTACTGATTGTCAATATTTTAAAATAGTATTGACAAAACGATCACAAAATGATTATAATTATGATTGTAATGATTGGAGGACAATTGCTATGTCGATTTATACTAGAGAAAACGAGTATATACAAATTTTATCAAAGCGAGATTACAGCGTAAAGGAATTAGCAAAAGCGTTGTTTATAAGTGAGCCCACTGTAAGACGGGATATAATTGCAATGAAAGATAAAGAGCTTATTTCCTGCAAAAGAGGAATGGTAAGCTTAAATGCAAATTCACCGGATAAGCGGATTCCAATGTTTATACGCAATATTGAAAACCCGGAAGCAAAAATTAAAATTGCACGAAAAGCAGCATCTCATATAAAAAATGGAGAAAATTAGCACATATGACAAAACAGTAATTTTGCTTAAGTAGTATCAAATAATTCAAGCAAAACTGCATTACATGACAGGAAACAGCAATAGCGTAGTTTGGTTAGTTAATCGTCATATTGATTAATTAGCCAATCATTAATTGCCTTTTCTCGTTTTAAATCATTCAACCTCTCTTGACTTTCTTTATATTCTTCTCGTGCTTTTTTTAATTCTGCTGTTTGTTCATCTAAAGATATGGTAGTAGCATCGTATATCACAACAATCAAAGCAATTGCTAAAATTGTTCCAAGTATCCAACACACAGTTTTTCTTATACTACTCTTTTCTTCAAGCGACATACTATTAAGTCTATATCCACAATGGGGACAACTTTTTGTTTGGTTAGAAATCTCTTTTCCACACTCGGGACATTTAATTAAAGCCATTATATTGTACTCCTTTTATCTATAAATCAATCGATGCTATCAATATTTTGCCAGGTCCATCAGAATCCTTTATACTAATTTTCACATATTTAATCTCCTCAAATTTGATGAAATAAAAAAGGTGCGCCTCAATAGAGAACGCACCGAAAAAGTGAATCCCTCATTGTCGCCAAACAATTCCATTACCCTTAGAGTATACAGAAAAGAGAGAAAACACCTTTTACCAAGTACAGTTTTCCCTAAGGGCAGTTTTTTATGAAATTGTTTGGCATATTTATTTTAACATTGATTAAAGTTTTTGTCAACAGAAAGTTGCATGTGATATTTGGGTGCTTGCTCGTTTCTGCAGGCTCTGATTTATTACTCACAATTCCACGCCTCTTTGAGTAAGAATTTCTCTTATCTTTCGCGCATCAAGATCTCGCAAATTCCGGTTATCTCTTATACTGAGAGCAGCAGCTATTCCGGCAGCCTCACCGGTTGCCATACATATTGCCATAACTCTGTACGAAGCATGAGCTCTGTGAGTTCCCGAAATACATCTTCCCGCTGTAAGAAGATTATCCACATCAAGAGGAATCAAGCTTCCGTACCGTATATCATACGGCTTTGCCATTTTCGAGTGACCTTCAGCCTGCCCGCCTCCTGACGGATTGTGGATATCAATCAAAAACCACGCATCATGCACCACTGCGTCATCGTATTGATTGCCATTTTCAACATCATTATCACTCATTACATATTCGCCTGTAATTCGCCGTGTTTCGCGAACACCGAGAGTATCTGCCGTGGTTTTTATCA
>JAFUMW010000118.1 GCA_017482465.1 Clostridia bacterium | reverse complement strand
TAGTGAGGCGGATGAGGAGAGCATTGACCACTGATATAAAAATTATTATTGTGTTTTGTTGATAAAAAGTAGTTTTCTCTTCAAATAAGCACATCGATCTAAATAATATTTTATATTAATGCTCTCCTCATCCGTCACGCTAACGCGTGCCACCTTCCCCGCTGGGGAAGGCTATACGTACGCTTTTCACCCGCTTCACACAGCGTGAGGGCGTACAAATCCATTGAACCAGAGCCTTCTCCTCCATACGACCGAAGGTCGTTTGGGAAGGATTTAAATGTGATTGCGAGTAGTGAATCCTATACGACCATTCCGCCGTTTACTCCGAGTACCTGCCCGGTTATGAACGCGGCAGAGTCGGAGGCGAGATAGACTATTGTGTCTGCGACCTCTTTAGCTTTACCGATACGGCAAAGAGGAGTTTCTTGGGCAAGAGAAGTAAGTGCGTCTTGGGTAAGAGAGGCGTTCATCTCGGTGTCGATAACGCCCGGACTGACGCAGTTGACGGTGATCCCCGACGGACCGAGCTCCTTGGCGAGCGCTTTGGTAAAACCGATAAGTGCAGCTTTGGATGCTGAGTATACGACCTCGCATGATGCGCCAACCTCGCCCCACATTGACGACACGTTTATAATTCGCCCTCTTTTTTTATGTATCATGTCATCAAGCACCGCCTGCGAGCAGAAGACAGCCGAGGAAAGGTTTGTATCCATGATATGGTTATAAGCTTCCTTTGTAATATCGTTAAACAGTCCAACATGTGCGATACCGGCATTATTTACAAGAACGTCAGCACCGCCGAGCAACGCCATCGCTTCCGCGACGGCATTTTTTGCCGAGTCGGGGGCGGACAAGTCTGCTTTTACCGCACGCGCGCCGGTCTCGCGACAAAGCTCTGCCGCTCGTATGTCGCTGTTTTTGTATATAAAGACGACCTCGTCACCCAAAGCTGAGAAAGCGCGTACACATTCAGCGCCTATTCCTCTTGATCCACCTGTGATTATTACCTTTTTTTTTGACATATCAACAGTTCCTTTCGATCTTTCTTTTCATATTTTAGCACATTTTACTGAATTTATCAACTGTCAACAACGATTTTTACAGTAATTTTTTCATTCAAGATGAAAAAAACTGAATTTGCAACTAATTTTCATAGTTTTGTGTAAAAAACACAAAAAAGCTATTGAAAACGTCCGATTTATGTGATATAATAATAGGGTGGGTTAAAATTCTGACAAAAATCTGTCAGTAAAAAAGCAGGTACAAGCGGTCACTTGTAGACCTGCGGAAAGGGTCAATAATGGCAAAATTAAGTTTTGCGCATGTCTTAAAAAGGCTTTTCGTCACGAAAGGGCTTTTTGTTTTGCTTATCGATCTTGCGCTGATAATGGCATCTATGGCCATTTCAACGGCGATAAGCTCACTCGGGCAATTCCCAAGTTATTTGTTCAGCGTATTGTTATGGTTTCTTATAACACTCGTAATTTACGGCACAATGTACTACATAGCAAAGATACATATAATAATATGGAAATTTGCGTCATCGGTGAGCTATTTTAAGTTTATTCTCGTATATACGTTTTCCTCGCTTTTGTCAATGAACGTACATTCTGTGTTAGTAAAATACGCAAACGAAAACGTTGAGTCTTTGATCTCCTTGCGCCAACTGCCGCTCGGCATCTATTTTACCGAGCTCGTATTCTCAATGCTGATGCTCTCAGTATTCAGAAGTCTTGTACGCAGTATTGAGTGGAATATTCCGTACATGTCCAAAGCAGGAGAGCAGGAAAACGGCAGGCAGAACGTTATGATAATCGGATGCGGATACACAGGCAACTTTATCATCAACGATTCTCTGCGCGATCCCGCGTCACCTTATAACATAGCGTGTATAATAGATGATGACCCGTTCAAGATAGGGCAGATGTTCAACAACATCCCCGTTGTCGGCGGCTGTGATACTATATCCGAAAATGTAAAAAAATATAAAATATCGGTTATCATCTTCGCGATATCCAACCTTGACGCGGCGGTAAAATCAAAGATACTTAAGTCCTGTGTCGAGACAGGCTGTACGGTCAAGACCGCTCCGAGCTTTACCGAGATAATGAACAACGCGATATCTCCTTCTCAGACAAGAGATATTGATATAAACGACCTTCTTGGAAGAGAGCCGATAAAATCCGACCTCAAGTTTATCACAGACTTTGTTAAGGGCAAGACCGTACTCGTCACCGGAGGCGGCGGATCTATCGGCAGTGAGCTCTGCCGTCAGATCGCAAAGCACAGTCCCAAAAAGCTTATAATTTTTGACATTTACGAAAACAGCGCGTACGAGCTGCAGACAGAGCTGATGCGAGCCTGTCCCGAGCTTGATCTCACCGTTCTCATCGGAAGCGTACGCGACAGCTCGCGAGTCGATCTTCTGCTTGACAAGTACAGGCCCGATATCATATACCACGCCGCGGCTCACAAGCATGTTCCTCTCATGGAAGACAGTCCCAACGAGGCGATAAAGAACAACATCCTCGGCACATACAAGCTTGTCCGCTCAGCAGATAAGCACGGTGTCAAGCGTTTTGTAATGATATCGACCGACAAGGCGGTCAACCCTACAAACATCATGGGTGCAACGAAGCGCGTATGCGAAATGATAATACAGTGCTTCAACACTCATTCAAGCTGTGAATATGTAGCGGTAAGATTCGGCAACGTACTCGGAAGCAACGGCAGTGTTATCCCGCTGTTCAAGAAGCAGATCAGAGCAGGCGGTCCTGTCACCGTAACTCATCCCGATATAATAAGATATTTCATGACCATCCCCGAGGCGGTCTCGCTCGTGCTTGAAGCGGGCGCAAAGGCAAAGGGCGGCGAGATATTCGTGCTTGACATGGGTCAGCCGGTAAAAATACTCGATCTTGCCAATAACCTTATCACGCTGATGGGATACGTTCCCGGCGAGGACATCAAGATAGAGTTCACAGGCTTAAGACCGGGAGAAAAGCTCTACGAGGAGCTTCTTATGGATGAAGAGGGTCTCGCAAGCACCGAAAACGAACGTATACACGTCGGTCATCCGCTTGACATTGACGAAGAGAAGCTTTTCAAGGTCATTGCCGAGCTTGAAAAGCGTATGTACGATGACACAGCCGATGTTCGAATTCTTGTAAAAGAGCTCGTTCCCTCCTATACCTACAAAAGCGAAAAAGAAACTGTAGACGCATAAAAAACAGCCGCAGTAAAAACTGCGGCTGTTTTTATGTATAGGCACACAAAACATGGACTTTCGTGCACAAACCTGTAGTTTTCGTTCACACTTTGCCCATTTTGCTTGACAAATCGCTTCGGCTCTGCAATAATTAAAATATAATTTTTATTATCACGAAAGGATCACTAATATGGGAAATCTACCATTCAGACAGATACATCTCGACTTTCACACATCAGGACTGATGCCTGATGTCGGAAGCGAGTTCACCGAAGAAAGCTTTGAAGAAGCATTAAAGGTCGGACATATTTCCTCTATCACGCTTTTCGCTAAATGCCATCACGGCTACGCGTATTTTCCGAGCAAGGTCAACATACCTCATCCAACGATGAAAACCAACCTCCTCGACCTTCAGCTGAAAGTATGCGAAAGGCTCGGAGTGCGTACGCAGATATATATATCCGCCGGGCTTGACGAAAGAAAGGCGGAAGCGTATCCTCATTTCAGAAACATATCTCACGGAAGCGAAAACACGCTTCTCGGCGCGCACTGGCACGGGCTTTGCTTTAACAACGACGAGTACCTTGAAATGCTCAAGGCAGAGGTCGCAGAGGTCATGGAAACCTTCGCGGGTCGCTTTAACGGTATCTTTATGGATATCTGCTTCCCTATCGACTGCGTTTGCCCGTCCTGTATCAATTCAATGATAAAAGCAGGGCTTGATCCCGAAAACCCCGAACACGTTAAAATAAACAAGGACAGGGTTTTCCGCAAGTACACAAAGGCGATCAACGATACTGTAGCAAAATACGATCCGGATATGCCTGTGATCCACAACTTCGGCAATATCCCTCGCAACAACCGCGACTATGCGTTTGTAAACACAAAGCATTTCGAGCTTGAGAGCTTACCCACCGGCGGCTGGGGATACGACCACTTCCCTCTCTCGGCGGCATACGCGCGTACACTCGGACGCGAATTTGTCGGCATGACGGGTAAATTCCACATGTCCTGGGGCGAGTTCGGCGGCTACAAGCACCCGAACGCGCTTATATACGAGACCGCGCTCTCACTTGCGCTAGGTGCAAAATGCAACATAGGAGATCAGCTTCACCCGAGCGGTAAATTTGACCTTGCGACCTACCGTCTTGTGGGCAAAGCCTTTGCCGAGGTCGAAAAGCGCGAGGGCTGGTGCGTTGATGCAAAGCATCTTTCGGATATTGCGATCTACACAACATACACGGACGAGACGCGCGACACCTGTCCGGATATCGGCGCTAACAGAATGCTTCTTGAAGGTAAGTACCTCTACAACATCATCGATTCGCTCGAACCGTTTGACGATTACAAGCTCATAATCTTCCCCGACTCGGTCGTATTCGATGACGCGCTTACCGAAAAGGTAAACGCATATCTGAAAAAAGGCGGAAAGCTCCTGCTCTCTTATAACAGCGGCACGCGTGACGGCGCTTTCTTTGCAGACTTCGGCGCAACGCTTGAGGGCGAAAGCGAGCTTGACGCAACTTACCTTGTTCCGACCTATGACATGAAGCCAAACGGCATCGCGCCCTATCTCATGTACAAAAAGGGCAATGTGATAAAGGCAAGCGATAATGTGAAGCTGTTTGCAAAAATGGAGAATTCATATTTCAACCGTTCGCTCAGACGCTTCTGCTCACACAGGAATACGCCCAACAAGCCCGGTGACGATCTTCCGGGTGCGTTCATAAGCGGAAACATCGGATATATCGCATGGCCTGTATTCACCGATTACGGCGAAAACGGCGCGTACCACACCAAGCGTATCGTACTTGACATGCTCGACGCACTTTTGGGAGATGATAAGACGCTCGAAACAAACCTGCCGTCAAACGGCGTTGTAACACTCACAAGGCAGGAAAAGGAAAACAGACTCGTAAACCACCTGCTTTACGCTGTAACAAAGCCGCGCGGAAACGGAATCGAGATCATCGAGGACGCAATACCCGTATACAACACCGAGGTAAAGATAAGACTTGATACAAAGCCTAAGCGCGTATACTGCGCGCCCGAGGGCTGTGATATCGACTTTACTTACGAAAACGGCGTGCTTTCCTACACGCTTGACAGTTTTACAACACACACAATGGCAGTAATCGATCTGTAAAAGCATCCCTCCGCACGGCTGATGCCGCACGGAGGGATATTTTCAATATTTTTGCATTTGTGTACAGCCCGAATCAAAATCTTTATATTGACACCGTTTCTGATTGGGACTATAATTGTAGTATAAACAATCGAAAGGAAGTATCGGCATGAAAAAAACACTTGCACTTATTCTCTGCCTGATCACTGTATTTGTGTCTATCCCGTTTACCACAGTAAGCGCGGCAGATAAGGCTCAATACTTAAAGGGAGACGTTCAGACTCTGAACGGGTATCTCGCAAAAGCAGAGGCTCTTAAAAACGAGATCATTAACAGCCCCACCGACATTAAGTACACAGGCAAGACGTATTACATCTCACACAAGGGTAACGACAATAACGACGGTCTTACACCCGAGACCGCGTGGTATTCTCCCCTTAAGGTGTCAAACGCCGCATTTTTAGCTTCGGGCGACGCTGTGCTTTTCGAGCGCGGCGGCACTTACAGATACGATGACACGATCGTACTGAAATCCGGTGTTACCTACTCGGCGTACGGCAGCGGCGCAAAGCCCCGTCTTATCGGCTCGATAGACGCATCCTCTGCCAAGGACTGGGAAGAAACGCGCTTTGAAAACGTATACAAGTATGCAAAGCCGATCCAAAAGGACGTTGGCGTTATCATATTCGACAACGGTGCGGCTAACGGTATCAAGATAACAAACGGCGTGTTTGTAGGCGAGGTCTCAAACGGACTTGAGACCTACGACGCCGGAACACGTACTGTCTCAGACGCAGGCGCATTAAAGAACGATCTTGAGTTCTGGAGCGATACCGAGGGCGATGCGCTCTATCTTTATTCAAAGGGCGAAAACCCCGCAAGCCGCTTTGCTTCTATCGAGATCTCCGACTACGATCACGGTATGCGCGGCGGATCACAAACAGACATCACGATAGACAACCTTGATTTCTTCGGCTTTGCGGCTCACGGCATCAGCTTCGGCTCGACAAAAAACCTCACCGTACAAAACTGTACCTTCAGCTGGATAGGCGGAGGCATACACGTAGCGGGCACGAGCACACGTCTTGGCAACGCTGTTGAGATATACGGCACCTGCGACGGCTTTATCATCCGCAACTGCTATGCAACACAGATATACGACTGCTGTTGGACGGTACAGTGGTCGGGCGACTCGATGGGCAAGGACATAGCGTTCAAAAACTTCGAGTTTTACAACAACGTTGCATCCTACTGCAACACAGGTCTTGAGGTGTGGCTTGCGGGCAGAACAGACAAGGACGACGGCGTGAAATACACCATCGAAAACATGAATCTGCACGACAACTACACGCTCTACAACGGCTACGGCTGGAGCCATCAGCGCCCGAACAAGGATGCAAACTTCTTCTACGGTGCGACAGGCACGGGTATCGATTATATCAACTGCTCGGTTCATGATAATGTCGGTATCTTTACCTCGAAAAACGTGCTTCTGGCAAGCTATGTCGGAAGCAACGCTTACAACTTCAACAACAACGTATACTTCCAGGACCCCGATCTCTATCTCGGCGGCGTTGCGGCTAATCCCGAGCAGGGCGGCAACCGCGGCGAATACAAATACGACGCAGCCACGATGAAGCAGATGATCGATACCGGCTTTGAAGCAGGCACGAAATTCTACTACATGGACGGCTACGATATCCCAAAGCCTTTCGTTGACAGGGCAAGCTTTACCGATATGCCCGAGGGACATTGGGCAAGCGAGTACGTAAACAAGGCGTACATCCGCAACTACTTCAAGGGTACGACCGACACGACCTTCTCGCCCGACACGTCGATGACACGCGCAATGCTCGCGACCGTGCTTTCGCGTATCGCCGACTTCAGCGTTAAGTCAGAGCCCGCTCCCTACACCGACATAAACAAGGATGCGTGGTACGCAGACGCTGTAAATTGGGCGTACAATGCAGGTATCGTGGATAAAGCGCTGACAGAATTCCGCCCCGATGCCGCGGCAACGCGCGAGGAAATGGCGGATATGCTCTACCGCTTCACGCTCTCACAGAACAAGACCGCACCGATAAGCGAGCCCTCTCTCACCTTCTCGGACGCGGCAAGCGTATCTCCCGAATATGCATCAGGTATCGCTTTCGCTGTAAACAACGGCATTATCTCGGGCTACACCGACAAAAGTGTCAAGCCAAAGAACACGGCAACACGTGCCGAGGTCGCGGCTATGCTCACAAGGTTTGCCGACCTTTACAAGACGCTTGAGACCACGTACGCAAGCGGCAAGACCGATCATCATATATTCTCGGGTGTGTCGCTTTCGGCGATGGCACAGGCATTCAACGGAGAAAAGCGGACCGGCAAGGACGGTCAGACCGAGCTTGTTCAGATGCTTCCCCCCGAGCTTACCTATACACCCCCTGCACTGCACGTTTTTGAAAGGCTTTCAAAAATATCCTTCGCCGATTATCCTTACGTAAAGGTAAGATCAAGAACCGATTACGGTGCAAGCACCTATACGATCAAGCTTAAAAAGGGCGAACAGGTCGGCGAGATCACGCCTGCGTCCGAGCTTGGCAGATGGCACAACGAAATATTTTGTGTTTACGATATTCTCTCACCCGACAAGGCAGACTACAGTGTAAACGACGGAACTATTATCCTCTCTCCCTGGCAGGAGCTTAACTATCAGACCTACCCGAAGCGCGGAGAAGACACCTACGACATCGAGTACATAGGCTTCTTCCCGTCAAGAGAGGCGGCAGAGGCTTATCAAAGCGAACGTGAAAAAAGCTCGGTAAGCGTCAGCTGTACGGTGGACGGCGAGGATTTCGCTACTGTACAGTTAACACGAGGCACAGCATTCGTATATCCCGAAAAAACGCCTGTCAAGAACGGCTGGGCGTTTGAGAAGTGGTCGATCGCCGAAGGTACGATAATAAACGAGGACACAACGGCAGAGGCGATATTCGTTCGCCGCGAGGGTGAGCCTGTTGCGCTCTTTGATACCACTAACGCCAACTATTCAAGCTCGGGTACTATCGACAAGGCTATCGCCGAGGAGAACGGTATTAAGTACTTCCACTTTACCGTGAGCGCAGACAACACCTCTGCAGACGGCACACGTACGAATATTATTCTTTCTCCTGCCGACTACGACGTTTCGGTAAGCAAGGTCATGAAGATCAAATACAGAACGAATGTTGCAAGCTCAAGCGGTATCGACCTCAATCTCTGGCTCACAACCTCCTCTCGCATATGGGGACCGAAGATCACGTATACCGACAAGGGCAAGTGGACAGAGGCAGTGTTTGATATGTCGACTATCGGCTTTAACGGCGGTGAAAATATTGATACGAGTGTTGACAAGAGTGAAATATTCAATGCTAACGCCAAGGGCAATATCGTTATGGTAACGCTCAAGCCATACCATACCACGGGGCTTGCCATGAAGCAGGGCGAATACTTTGACGTTGCGTACGTCGCATTCTTTGACAGTGTCAAGGACGCAGAAAATTATAAAGGATAAGCTCTTAAACACCTCCCATCCGATGATGGGAGGTGCTTTTTTTCATTTAAGCTTCAGAATAAGGGGGGATTTTAACCTAATAGGGGGTTAAATTAACTGAATGTAGAAAAAATCGGGCAAAAAACGTCAATTTCAACAATGTTTTCCGCACCAAAAAACATTGCAAAGACTTAAAAAAAATGCTATACTCAAAGTACCACATTTTTTCTTGAGAAAGGAAACAAAGCTATGAAAAAGACACTCGCTTTTTTACTTTGTCTTGTTTGGCTCGTTACAGTACTCGGAGCTATGAGCATTAGCGCCGACAGTACTGCAGATTTTCACGAAATGGACAAGTCAACTCTTGACAAATACATGAATGAGGCGCTTGCTCTCAAAAACGATATCATAAACAGCCCCACCACCGCAACCTGGACGGGTACTGCTTACTATCTCTCGGCAACAGGCAACGACTCGGCTGACGGACTAACTCCGGCTACCGCATGGAAGAGCATTTCCAAGCTATCCGGCGCTGACTTCTTAAAGGAAGGCGACGCTGTGCTTTTCAAGTGCGGCGACAGCTTCAGGATCACATCTGCATTCCAGACGGTTGAAGGCGTTACCTACTCGGCTTACGGTACGGGCGCAAAGCCTAAAATCATCGGCTCGATCGACGCTTCGGCAAAGTCGCTCTGGTTAGAGACCGAATATGAAGACGTATACAAATACGCAAAAACGCTCACCTTCAAGTATCAGGACATAGGCAACATCGCGTTCGACATGGGACGCGCATGGGGTATCAAGCTGCAGAACTACCTTGATAACGGAACCGTATCAAACGGTCTTACGACTTTCGCCTCGGGCGGTCACAGTGTTACAAATCCGGGCGACATCAAAAACGACCTTGAATTCTGGCACGACCGTGAAAATAACGCCTTTTACTTAAAGAGCGTAGGCGGACACCCTAGTGAGAGATTCGCGTCTATCGAAATGGCTGACGCAGGCAACGGCTTTTCGGGTAAAGCAAGTAAAGTTACCATCGACAATCTCGCTTTTTCCGGCTTCGGAGGCCACGCCATAGGCTACGGCGGTATCGGTGACGATGCGCCCGATGGTCTTACTGTACAGTACTGCACCTTTGACTTTATCGGAGGCGTCGTTCAGGACAGAAGCCAGATCGTAAACACAGGTCGCCTTGGCAACGCAGTTGAGATCTACGGCGGTGCAACGAATTATACCATCCATCACTGCTACGCACAAAACGTATACGACTGCTGTTGGACGGTACAGTATCAGTCCGACTCCAATGGCGTTGACGTATGGTTTGAAAACATAGAGATGTACAAAAACGTAGCCTGCTACTCGAATACAGGCCTCGAGGTATGGCTCGTAAATCACGAAAAATATCAGAACGATGCTACCTACGGCATAAAGAATATGCACCTTTATGACAACTACACCTACTACAACGGCTACGGCTGGAGCTGGCAGAGACCCAACAAGGACTCCAACATCTTCTACGGAGATCCTACTCTCAGCGTAATGAACGTTTACGAGAACAATTCGGTAGACAACAACGTAGGTATGTTTGCAAGATTATGGGTTAACCATCTGCGCTACCCCGGTAAGGACTTCTACAACTTTAACAACAATGTATACTTCCAGCACGAAAACCTTTACATCGGCGGTGTTCCAGAGAACGCAGACACAGCAGAGGGCGATTCATTTACGAAAAAGCCCTTTGACAAGGCAACGCTCGACGCGCTCACAGCAAAGGGCTTTGAGCCCGGCACAAAGTATTACGCCGCTGACGCTGACTACGCCATCCCCGAATACGAGCCCGAGAATATAATGGTATTCGATGACGTAAACGACCATTGGGGCTACACAAATATAGAAGCGGCTGTAATGCGCGGCTACATGAGCGGCATAAGCCAGCTTGAATTTGCACCCAACGCGTCGATGACACGTGCGATGCTCGCAACGGTGCTCATGCGTATATGCTACGAGGGCGGCGAGCTTGAGACTGCTCCCTACACCGATGTAAATAAGAATGCTTGGTACATAAACGCTGTAAACTGGGCTTACACAAACGGTCTTGTTGACAAGAGCCTTACCACCTTCCGTCCCGATGAAGCGGCAACACGTGAGGAAATGGCTGATATGCTCTACCGTCTTACACGCAAACAGCTCAAGACCAAGGATTACAGCGGCACCACCTTTACCTTCTCAGATGCTGCAAGCGTTACTCCCGCATACGCGGCAGGTATAGCCTTTGCTACGGACAACGGTATCATCGCAGGCTACACCGATGGAAGCGTTAAGCCGAAGAACACGGCAACACGCGCCGAGGTAACGACAATGATCCGCAGATATGTTGACAAGTTTGCAGGTGTTGAAGCCGACTACAGCAATATCGGCAAGGAGACCGAAACGGTCGTATTCGATGCTGACGCGATCTCGGCTATGAGCGTTCCCGCAAACGGCGACAAGCGCGTTGTTACCGAGAACGGACAGAAGTACCTTAAGCTCGTTCCGGCAAGCATCATGTACTCTCATCCGAGTCTCACGCTCTATGAGAGATTTGCAAAGATCGACTTTTCGGATTACCCCTACGCGAAGATCAGATACAAGACCACAAGTACAGGAGCTACCGCGTGGATACAGTATATCAAGAACGTAAGCGGCAGTATGGCAAGCTACAAGACCGTGACCGACGAGTGGAACACCACAATAATCAGCGTATACGATTCGCTTGATTCCGCATCCATAGCTGCAAACAAGTCTGAAAACGGACAGCTTGTGTTCTCACCGTGGGGCGGCACAGGCACAAGACCTATGTACAATGTTGACGAATGTGCGATCGAGTACATCGCATTCTTCGCAACAAAGGCAGAAGCCGAGGCATACAAGAGTGAATTTGAGAAAAATAGCATTAAGGTTATCTTCATGCTCGGTAACGAGGTATATTCCGAAGCGCTTGTAATGAAGGGCAACGCACTCGTATACCCCACAGAAGCTCCGTCCAAGATTGGCTATAAGTTTGACGGCTGGGATGTTGCCGAAGGTACTGCTGTCAACTCCGACATGACGGTAAACGCGGTAATGACAAAGCAGGCAGGCGCGCCTGTCGCATACTTCAACACAGAAAACACGTCTCCGCAGTACGGAGATATGTGGGTGGAGACCAAGAGCGAAAGCGGTATAAATTTCTATCGCTTCCATCCGTCTGTTGCTAAATCCGGCGACAACACAAGAGCGTACATCGTATTCGGCGATGCCGATTACGACGCGGCAGAAGCGCCGGTCGTAAAAGTCGGCTACAGAGCAAAGAACATCTCAAGTAACATCGACTTCAATCTCAAGCACACCGCAAACGGCAGACTCTGGGGTCCGGTGTTACCCTATTCTGCAAAGGGCAAATGGGTCGAGCAGATCATTGACCTTTCAAGCATCAACTGGACAGGCGGTGAAGGTGTTGATGCCGGTCTTTCGGCGAAGGTATACTTTGAAAGCTACATAAAGGATGAGCTTTACGCCTTCATCTTCAAGCCTTATATCGGTCAGATGACTATAGGCGATGGGGACTACTTCGACATAGCGTACATAGCCTTCTTCACCTCTGTCGAAGAGGCAAAGCTCTTTGACGGCGGTCTTGAAAAGCTCAACCCTGTTGATTCAGAGGTAGTCGAAGAAGCCGTGAGCAATACTCCGGGCATCGACACCGAAACGGTTATAAAGCAAAGCGAAAGCAAGCCTGTGATCGATCACGACGGCTCGCCCGTGTACTTTGATATAAGCAAGCTTTCAATAAACGCGCCGCAGATGGTAGTTAAAGAAATGGAAGAAAACGGCATAAAGTATTTTAACATCACTCCGGCACTCGGAACTACCGTCTCAAACGACAACACCCGTATAAACGTGATCTTCGGCGAGTCGGTTGACTTTGACGTTTCACGCAACAAGATAGTCAAGATCGGCTACAGAGTAAAGAACATATCAGAGACACTTGACTTCAATCCCCGTCCTACACAGACAAGCAGACTGTGGGGTCCGTGGATCAAGTATGAAGCAAAGGAAAAATGGGTCGATCAGATAATCGATCTCTCAAAGCTTAACTGGATCGGCGGCGAAGACGTTGAACAAGGCCTTTCGGCAGAAAAATACTTTGACAATTACTTTGTCGGCAAGCCCTACTCCTTCGTGTTAAAGCCTTATACAGGTAACGGTATCACTATAAACTCAAGCGATTACTTTGACCTTGCGTACATCGCTTTCTTTGAAAGTGTCAAAGACGCTGAAAATTATAAAGGATAAATTCATCCGCACCTCCCGTCAATGTACGGGAGGTGTTTTTTTAATCAAGCTTCAGAATAAGGGGGTCGCGGGAGGGGCTTTGCTTTACGCTAAATTAACCGAAATATGAAATTTGTGTAAAATTAGGCATTTCTTTTTTGCACAAAAATCGTTGCAAAAGCTAAAAACATATGCTATACTCAAAATATAGAAAATTTTTCTTGTGAAGGAGAAAAAATCATGAAGAAAACATTAGCTATACTTCTCGGATCTATCATGCTTTTAAGCTCGCTTACGCCTATGGGTATCAGCGCTAACGATACCGCGAGCGCCGATTTCAACGTGATGGACAAAGCTACACTTGAAAAGTACATGAGTGAGGCTCTTGCTCTCAAAAAGGAGATCATAAACAGCCCCTCCACCGCAACTTGGACCGGTACTGCTTACTATCTCTCGGCTACCGGTAACGATGCGGCTGACGGCCTCTCTCCCGAGACCGCGTGGAAGAGCATTTCCAAGGTATCGGGCGCTGACTTCTTAAAGGAAGGCGACGCGGTACTCTTCAAGCGCGGCGATCAGTTCAGATACACTAAGTCTTTACAAACAATGCCGGGTGTTACCTATTCGGCTTACGGAAACGGTGCAAAGCCCAAGCTCATCGGCTCGATCGACGCTTCGGCAAAGTCGCTCTGGTTAGAGACCGAATATGAAGACGTGTACAAATACGCAAAGGCTCTTTCCTTTGCAGATCAGGATATCGGTAACATCGCGTTCGACATGGGACGCGCATGGGGTATCAAGCTGCAGCACTACCTTGATAACGGAACCGTATCAAACGGTCTTACGACCTTCGCCTCGGGCGGTCACAGTGTTACAAATCCGGGCGATATTAAAAATGACCTTGAATTCTGGCACGACCGTGAAAATGACGCCTTTTACTTAAAGAGCGTAGGCGGACACCCTTGTGAGAGATTCGCGTCTATCGAAATGGCTGACGCAGGCTCCGGAATTGCCAACTATTCAAACAACGTAACTATCGACAACCTCGCCTTATCAGGCTTCGGAACTCACGGTATCGGAGGCGG
>JAFUMW010000117.1 GCA_017482465.1 Clostridia bacterium | reverse complement strand
GCTGATTGTTTATATACTTTACGTGATCTAATGTTTCTGCCATTGTTATTTTACCTTTCTGTAATTATTCTCACAAAGGTGCGTCTCACATTCGCTTTATGCCGATTCCGGAATATCGCAATTCGCATTTCTGCAGTAAATGCAAATCACGATCAGCTTGTACGAATATACTTTGCACTTTTGTGCATATATGATAGCACATTCTCTTTCGCTTGTCAATACCTTTTGTGAATTTTATTTTTGTTTTTGTGAATTTCTTCTTCTTGTTTGGGGAGTTACCGTTATGTTCAGCATTTATAAAGCATATTTTCCGACATATAAAAAAAGTCCTTGATATTGTTGCAAATTAGTGCTATAATATATAATGAATAGATATTTGCTTCAAAAAGGTAATATCGGATATGACATTGACTATAGACAAGTCCGGCGACAAAATGACCGTCAAGGACTATTTATACGGCAAGCTCCGCTTTTCGACCTCGCTTGTCAAAAAATTAAAATATACAGACGGCGGAATACTTGTAAACGGCGAGCACTCGACCGTACGGCGAGTACTCTGCGACGGTGACACGCTCACTCTCGCCTATGATGACACGGATGACGACATCTCAGAAAATGTAGCCCCTTGCGACCTGCCGCTTGATATCATTTACGAGGACGAGCATATCATCGCGCTTAACAAGCCTGCCGGTATGCCGACGCATCCCTCTCACAACCATCACACAGACACGCTTGCAAACGCGCTCGCTTACTATTTTGCACAAAGATCGCGTCCTTTTGTTTTCAGAGCGGTAAACAGGCTCGACGCCGACACGAGCGGTATCGTCCTTGTCGCCAAAAGCAAGCACGCGGCATACCTTCTCGCAAGCGAGCTTCAGGCACACGGATTTGAAAAGACCTACACCGCGTTATTGCACGGCAGACTTGATTCGGACGGCAGGATAGAGCTGCCGATAATGCGTGTTCCGGACAGCACGATGTTACGCTGTGCAGACACAAAATACACAGACTCTTCAAAGCACGCGCTCACCGTTTACAGTGTAATAAAGGCAAGCGATGACCGCACGCTCGTCAGCGCATCGCCTATAACCGGTCGCACGCATCAGCTGCGCGTACATTTCTCCTATCTCGGACACCCTATATTCGGCGACGGGCTCTACGGAAAAACAAACGACGGCTCTGACTTTCCGCGCCTTGCACTCCACTGCCGAGCACTCACATTCACACATCCGTTCACCGGTGTCAGGATCACTCTCAGCGCACCCGTCCCCGATGAGATAACCATATGAAAGGCTCAAAAATGACCAAAGCAAAGCTTTACGAATTTTTTATACGCAGACGTTTTTACATTATCTCCGCGGTCATTATCCTGATCTGCGCGTTGCTTCAGGTACTGACGCGCTTATCGACAGCCGTGTCCGATGTTCTTACATTCGGCATATCGGCATACATCCGCGGCGCACTTGCGTTTATCACCTCTTTTATTCCGTTCTCGCTCGGGGAAACGGTGGTGGTAATGCTTCCGATACTCATAATCTTCGTGTTCCTGCTCGCTCTTCGCTCAAAAGAGCCTGACATGAGGATAATCAAGGTACTGATAACAGTACTCACAGTTATGTACGCATTGTTTGTTCTGTCCTTCGCACCCGCTTACGGAACGACGACCGCCGACAAGCTTTTCGGAATAGAAAGCGCACCGGTCAGCAAGGACGAACTGTACACGAGCGCAAAAACGCTTGCGCTTGAAATAAATGAGCTTGTTGACGATATTGATTTTGACTACGCCTCTTTTTCAAGAATGGACGGCGATCTCGACTCGCTCACCGAAAAGCTCACAGAAGCGTATGACACCCTTGGCGAAGAATATGATTTTATCGTCAACTTCAAATCCCGCTTAAAGCCTATTGCTCTCAGCCGTCCCATGACCTACACACACATTTCCGGCGTGTACACCTATTACACGGGTGAGACCAACATAAACACCAATTTCCCGGATTACACCATTCCCTTCACCTCGGCACACGAGATGGCGCATCAGCGCGGCTTTGCCCGTGAAAAGGAGGCAAACTTCGTCGCCTTTCTGGTATGCGAAGCTTCAAATGATCCTTATATCAGATACAGCGGCAAGCTGAGCATGCTCGAATATATATTAAACGCTCTTTACAGCGAAGAATCAGATCTTTATTACGAGATATTCTACTTGCTTGATATAAAGGTGAGATGCGAGCTGGTTGCATACAGCGACTTCTTTGACACCTACAGAGACAGCACCGCAAGCGAGATATCAAGCGCCGTAAACGACACTTATCTCAAAAGCCAGGGGCAAACGGAGGGCGAAAAAAGCTACGGTCTTGTAGTCGACCTCGCCGTTGCATATATTCTCGGAGAAAGAAACTCTTAAACACAGACGAAAGGAGGCAGACGCTTGAAGCACTGCACCGTATATAAACACATATCGCTTATCACGGCTCTGTTGATCTTTTTGGGCACGGTCTCGGTGTGCATCGGCAGTATACACGCAATGCCGCTTGACGAGCCGCTTTTGTACTACAATGACAACACATGGGCGCGAGAGGACAGATCTCCGCTCAAGATCATCGAAAACGAATACTATGTACCGCTTGTCATATTTGCACAGCTTGATGACACCAAGGTGCGCGTAAACAACAGTCTTAATACATTTGTAATATCACACGGTGATCTGTACGTTTCGTTTGATGCCACCACAGACATCGCCATCGATCAGGACGGTACATATCTGTACGCACGCACCTACAAGCTTGATTACGGCGAGCGCTACGTACCGGTGGTATTTGTATGCGAGAACCTTGATTACGGATATGAGGTATTCACAAACAAGTACACAAAGGACACTGCGTTTCGCATAACCGACGGAACAGAGGATCTCTCATTTGACGAGCTTTTAGAGCTTTACAACCCCGATCTGCTCAAAAATGAGCCTGTAAGCACGGAGACATCTTCTCAGAATAACACGCAAAGCACAAGCGATGTTGCTACGAGCGAGTCAAGCACGATCAAGTCTACTTCACGCGAGACCTCGCAAAACGGTCCTGTAGCGCCTCCGCAGCGCCAGCTTGGCAACCGTATCATATATATCACCGTAGACTCGGGCATAAACGTGTATACAGGCGGTATACTCGACACGCTCGCGTCATACGGATACAAGGCAACCTTCTTTATTGAGAAAAGCGACATCACCGACTACCCTTTGACCCTTTCAAGAATAATAACCGAGGGACACAAGCTCGCGCTCAAGCCGGGGACAGCCGATGTCAGCGTGTATTCGGACACAGAGAGCTTCATAGCAGAGCTTGACGCGGCAAACGAGCTTTTATACCGCGTATACAAAATAAAGACAAGAACTGTGCGTCCCGATGTACTCGCCTACAGCAACAATGCGCTTGCCTCTGATATAAATTCGGGGGTGCTTGCCGAGCACGGGTATGCTTTATGGAACGCAACTGTAAAGCGTGCCGACGGTCTGAAAGCAAACAGCACGGCGAGTGCCGAGCTTATCGACGCGATCTGGAACAATAATTCTCTCGTGCTTGATTTCGGCTCTAACTCTTCGACATCCGCCGTTCTCTCGGAAACGCTCGCGTTCATTCTTGAGAATGCCGACAAATGCGATGTCAGACTCGCCGATTCATCATACACCCCGCCCACAAGATAACAGCTTTACTCAAATACAATTTCCGATACAGAAAGGAAAAACATCATGGACGAAAAAAAGAAACGCATCCTGATAGTGGAGGACGAAAAAAATATCGCATACACCTTAGCCTATAATATCATGCAGGCAGGATATGCCTGTGACATCGCCTCGGACGGCGAGGAGGGACTTAAGAAAGCGCTTACAGACACATACGATCTGATATTGCTCGACCTTATGCTTCCGAAGATGGACGGCTTCACAGTGTGCAAAAACGTAAGGCAAAAGCTCTCCACTCCCATAATCATACTTACAGCACGTGTTGAGGAGGTCGACAAGATCATGGGTCTTGACACCGGTGCTGACGATTATGTAACAAAGCCGTTTTCGGTAAATGAGCTTCTTTCCCGTATCAGAGCAAATATCCGCAGAAGCCGCAATGAGGTCGTTGCCTCGGGAAGCGGCGCGGGCACCGAGGTCATCGAGATCAGAGGGTTAAAGATCGACACCTCACACTACTCGGTAGAGCTTGACGGAAAGGCTATCGACGACATAACAAAAAAGGACTACGAGATCCTTGTACTTCTTGCCAAGAACCCCGGAAAGGTATTCACCTTCGAAGAGATATGCAGCAAGGTCTGGGGATATGATTTCTGCGGCGAGGACGAAAAGCAGACAGTGACCACAGCCGTACACCGCCTACGCGCAAAGCTTGAAACAGATTCACAGAACCCCGAATACGTGCATAACAAGCGCGGTGTCGGATACTATCTGAAATAACGGGACGGATCGGCTGCTTATTATGAAAACAAGTTTATATTTCAAAATAATACTTATCCTCGTTCTGTTCATAGTCACAGTCATGACCTTCAGCGGAGTCGTGTTACTTAATAATGTGACAAACTTCTACATGCTTGACTTCTATGACAGAATGGAGGAGCTTTTTGAGAAGAATCCCGAGTTTACCGAATCGCTTACGGGTGCGCTCGACAGTGATGACTACAGTGAGGATCTCAAGCTCATACTCGACTCATACAGCGGTATACTCGGCATCGACGATTACAGAAATTTCTACATTCTCGACTCAACAGGTGCATATATAGACGGTACGGATGACGAGCTCGGAATGTCCCTTGAGAAAACTCCGAACATGATCGCAGCGCTCAGTGGCAACGACGGCGGCAAAGTACACACCACATCAAGTTACGCAGACTTTGCCTGTCTTTTACAAAACGGCGAGCGCTCTGTCCTTATATATATCAAGGACTCCATGGATGAAATGCAGCGCTTTATCTGGATACTTTTCTCGATAATACTGCAGACCATGATCTTAAGCCTTATATTCGCGGTGATCCTCTCGTTCTTCCTTTCAAAAGCGATCACCTCACCGATCAGGAATATCACCGAAAGTGCAAAGCAGCTCAGAGAGGGTGACTTTGAGCACGACATAGAGATACATTCGGATGACGAGATCGGTATGCTTTCGATGACCTTCAACGAGATGAAGGCGGCGCTCAAGAACACGCTTGATGTCGCATCCGATGAGCGTTCCAAGCTTGAAACGGTGTTCACCTATCTCCGCGACGGAGTAATAGCCTTCACCGAGGACGGACGTGTCCTTCACATAAATAAAGCGGCGATAGATCTTTTCGGCGACGCATACACACCGTCGTTCAACGTAGACCGTTTCATCAAATTACTTAAGATGGACAGGCCCTCGGACGACAGCTCTGACAGATCAAAGCCCAGAATGGATCCGCTCATCGAGAGCGATATCATGTACAACGGCCGCGTACTGAACATAAACTTCGGAAATATCAAGTACAATGAAAATAACACGTCTCACGACGGAATAATCGCGGTCATACACGATATCACCGGACGCTACGAGCTTGAAAAATCCAGACGTGAATTCGTGGCAAATGTTTCACACGAAATGCGTACCCCCCTCACAAGTATACGAGGTGCATGCGAAACGATGCTTCAGGACGAGAACATGCCCGACGATTTCAGAAAAGTGTTCCTCAATATGGCGCTTACCGAATGCGACCGTATGACAAACATCGTCTCCGACCTGCTCACACTCTCCAGACTTGATAACAATAAGACCAGATGGAAAATATCGCGTTACAGTATCGCCGACTCGCTAAAGCATGTCACCGATGTTATCAGAGTTGACGCAAACAACCACAAGCACAAGCTCTCGCTTGCTGTCACACCCGGTCTTCCCTTTATAAGCGCAGACCGCGAGCGTATCGAACAGGTGCTTATAAATATCATGTCAAACTCGGTCAAATATACGCCCGACGGCGGCATCATCACGGTGAAAGCGTCCGAAAAGGACGATAGACATATCGAGATAAGTATCTCCGACAACGGTATCGGTATACCAAAAGAGGATCTCGAGCGCATATTCGAGCGCTTTTACAGAGTTGAAAAATCCCGTACCTCCGAAACCGGCGGTACAGGTCTCGGTATTGCTCTCGCACGCGAGATCATTACTGCCCACGACGGTGAGATCACCATAAGCAGTGAGCTTGATCACGGAACGACGGTAACTATCATCCTGCCGATCGAAACGCCGCTCAGATCAGCAGATGAAGACTAATTTTCAGGAGTAAACACAGGTGAAAAAGAACTTCCGCGACCTCATACTCAATTTAATAATAGCCGTACTAACGCTTACGATGCTTGTGCTCATGCTTATGTACGCTGCACAGCGAGCCGCGGGACATCAGAACGACACCGAGGTGTTTGAGAAGCTTTGGATCGTCCAGGACTATGATGGTACTGCGTTTACGGTATTCGACAGTTCGCTTTGTACACCCGAGCTGATAGCTTACAAGCAATCCGGTATGCCGGCGGGCGTGATCCACTCGGATGAAGAGCTTATGTCAACTCTCTATTCGGTGCTTTCGGATGTGATACTCGACGTTTTCGGGTCGGAAAGCATGTGCATCTCCGAAAACATCGACTATGAGACTGCAGTTTCGATGCTAACGATCGCAGACAGCTATCTAATGCTTGAATACAGTGCCGACATTCCTTTTCCTTATATATATGCGCTCACATCGGGAGAAAGCTCTGTTGATACACAGATGTGCGCCTCAGGAAAAGCGGTATATATATCCAAGCTCGCTCTGCTGTTAAGCGAGGATGAGAATAAAAACATTATCTATTCGGCTCTCGCCTTTGACAGTGATCACGGTGCTTACAGTTTCGAGCGTACTGATTCCAAGCCCTACACTCTTCCGAGTTCGGATGTGGTACACCTCGATGCATATTCGTCAAGCTTTGAAAAAGCAGAATTCTATTCTGACAAACACGGCGCATCCGCTCCGTCAACAGAGCTTATTTACTCGTCGGCTTCGTATTCTCCTCTTCAGGCAAGCTCGGGCATGGAGTTTCTCGGCCTTGACAACGACTTGACAAGAGCCGCCTTCCTTGAGCTTTTTGAACTGAATCCCGAAAAGCTCAACAGCTTTGTCGAAAGAGACGGAACTACCGTATTTATCGGAACTGACGAACGTCTTACAGTCTCGCCGGACAACACCGTGGAGTTTTCCTCTCCTGCCGAGCCGATACCTCTTAATAAGATACTCGGATATACCCCGAGCAAAAAAAGCTCATACTCGCTTTTTGACATGCTTAAGGCGACCGATATGCTTATCTCGCGCTTCCGCACGGCATATCCCGAACACATCGGAAAAAGCGCGTCAATAAAGCTTACGGGAGTATACAAGGATGAAGCGTCGGGCGGCAATCCGGTATTTGAGTACTCGTATTTTTATGACGGCATGCGTATCGACGCACCGAGTGCGTTCAGGTTCGTGTTTACCGCCGACGGCATATGCAAGCTTACGTTAAACACCACAGGCTTTACGGTAATGTCCGAAAAGAGGGTCACTTTATCAAAGGAAACAGCACTCGAAAGGCTCTCTCTTAAGCTTAGCGGTGAAATAAAAGTACGTCCTATATATATATTGTCGGATGAACGGATCTACTCTCTGGAATGGGCTGCATACAATTTTGAAGATAAAGATCAAGCCAGGTAAAAATTCCTGTCGCAGAAACACAAAAAACTGCATAAAATATGAATATAAGGCGGAACTAACGTGAATTTCAGAAATGTCAAAATATTTTTCATTGTCTTGCTTGTTGCTGTAAACATATTCTTGCTTTTCAGCTACATGTCCTCTGACATCAGAAGCTCACACATAGATGATGAGACCATCAACAACATAACACAGGTACTAAGCTCACACGGAGTAACGGTGAATACGCAGACGATACCGAGGGAAAGCTACAGAGCGGATATCATTGAGGCATCGTTTGACGCGGGATATTACGAGCGTGTAGCACAGGCTGTAAGCATGTCCGAAAAGGAAAGTGTAAACATCATGCCCGACAACAGTCTGCGTATCATTATGAAAAACGGTGACAGCTTTACGCTTGACAGGCGATTCGGCTTCGAATTCGTCTCCGAAAGCATGACGCCTATGAGCATTTCCGAATTTGCGGCAATCTTTTCTGCCGAGGAAAATGCGTTCGGGCTCGGTTTTGCAAAAACTTCGCTTACAAGCGATGAAAAAAAGCTTGTAAACGCCCTTCTTGCCCCCGAAAGCATGACAAATGCCGATTCGCCTTTTGCATACAAGCTTACTGCGGTCTATTCAAACGACAGCGCCAAGGTCGTTGTATGCGATCAGACGGTCGATGGCACAAATGTGCACGAGCACACAATGTACATTGAGATCACAAACGGCAGTATCAGCCGTGCCGCAGGCATCTGGTTCTTTGCCGAGAGTATGGAAAGATACTCTTCCAACCTTTACGATCAGCTCTCGGTCCTCTTTGCAGAGCTCGATCACAAAAACAGCATCCCCGCCGAAAACGCTGTTTCAGAGTACAGTATAACCGACATGGGCTTTACATACTGTATCTATTGGAACACACGGCAGGACGGTCTGTTTCTTATCCCCGCGTGGGAGATCGTGACCGACCGAGATGAAACGCGAATCTATAACGCTGTAAACTGCGAATTGTACGAATAAATGTTAAAAAAATATGTATAAATAGTAAAAAAAGACTACATTGGTATTCCATTTATTAATAAAATATGATATAATTCTTCCGGACAATTGTAAGTAATACTTAACACTTTATGAGGATCACGGCCATGAACACTTTATGACCTGCCCCCGAATTATGAACATAGCGCGCCGTGTCTGACGGCATATGACTGCGGCGCATACCATATAAACTGTAAAATACAAGAATGCCGAGAAACGAGATTAATACATGGAAAAGATCGTTATTGAATCTTCTCGCCCCCTGTATGGCAGCATAGATATCAACGGTGCAAAAAATGCTGCAATCCCGATAATTTTCGCTTCGCTCATTACCGAGACAAAATGTATAATAGAAAATCTGCCTACCATAAGCGATGTCAAGCTTTCTCTTGAAATACTTGAGACCATGGGCTGTACCATTAAGATGCTCTCCGACACATCGGTCGAGATCGACTCGACAAGGGCTGTTCAGGGTACTGCTCCTTATGACCTCGCGCGCAAAATGCGCGGCTCGTACTATCTTGTTGGTGCCGAGCTTGCAAGATACGGCAGAGCAAGCGTCAGCTTCCCAGGCGGTTGCGACTTCGGCACACGTCCGATCGACCAGCATATCAAGGGCTTTGACGCGCTCGGAGCGACCACAACGGTTGAAAACGGAAATATCGAGTCTGTTGCACCCGACGGACTTTGCGGTGCACACCTCTACTTTGATAATGTTACAGTAGGCGGTACTATCAACGTAATGCTTGCGGCTGTAAAAGCCAAGGGACAGACGGTGATCGAAAACGCCGCAAGAGAGCCGCACATAGTTGACGTTGCAAACTTCCTTAACTCCTGCGGCGCGAGCATTTCAGGTGCAGGAACGGACGTTATCAAGATAAAGGGCGTAAGCGAGCTCCACGGCACAACATACGCTATCATCCCCGATATGATCGAAGCAGGCACATACATGTGCGCGGCGGCTGCTGCCGGCGGCACACTCAAGATCACAAATGTTATCCCCAAGCACCTTGAGTCTATCACTGCAAAGCTTGAGGAGATGGGCGTATCGGTCACAACACTTGACGACGCGGTGATCATATCGCGTACAGGACCGCTTTCACCCGTAAGAATAAAAACACTTCCCTATCCCGGCTTCCCGACCGACATGAATCCGCAGTTCAGCGTTCTGCTTTGCCTTGCGGGCGGTGTATCGACGATGACCGAGGGAATATACGATAACCGATTCAGATATGTTGACGAGCTCAGACGTATGGGCGCGAACATTACGGTTGACGGCAGATGCGCGACCTTTACAGGCGGAGCGGAGCTTTCGGGCGCACCCGTACGCGCTGTCGACCTTCGCGCAGGAGCAGCTATGATAATAGCGGCGCTGGCGATCAACGGCAGGACCGAGATCGAAGATATCAAGTACATTGAGCGAGGCTATCAGGATATCGTAGGCAAGCTTGCATCCGTAGGCGCGGATATCAAGCGCATAACCGTAGCCGATGAGATCAAGGAAGAAAAAGCTAACTGATAAATGCAAGCAGCCGTCGGATCAAATCCGACGGCTGTTGTTAATATCAGGTTAATTTCATGAAACGGTCATAGCTTTACAATAAAGCCGACAGGTGAAAAATTCACCTGTCGGCTTTATCTGTCTTACGGACAGATATTTTTGATGACCATATCCTGCCACTCTTTGGAAAGAGTGACAAAGCGTGCGTTCCATCCGGATATACGTACCGCCAGAGACTGATAATTCTCCGGATGCTTTTGCGCGTCCTTGAGTATCTCGGCATCAGCAACGTCTATCTGCATAAAGTAGCCGCCGAGTGTTACAAAACCGCGTATAAGCGAGGATATCGCCGATATTCCCTGCTCACCCTTTACGTCAGCCGGCAAAAGACGTATATCAAGCGCCGCACCTGTTACCTGCCTTGAAAGGTCTGCCTTACAATAAGACTTGATTATCGCGGTAGCTCCCGCTGTTCCCGTTCCCGGTGTAGGTGACATATTGCCCGCAAGCACGTCTCCCTTTTTACGTCCGTGTGCTGCGGCAAGTCTTGTTTGCGCCCACGCTATCTGTCGTCCGAACGTACTTACGCCCGCCGGAAAGCTTATCGGGCTCTTTCCGTCAAGCCCGGCGCATATGTCGGCAAAGTCATCTAAAAGCCTTGACATAAGCGCGTCGACCTCGTCGTTATCGTTACCGTAATAGCTGTACTTTGTCAGAACATACTGTCGTAACTGCTCATTCTCAGTCCAGTCGGCTTTGACTATATCCATAAGCTCGTCAAGCGAAAGCTTCTTTTCGTCGTACACGAGCTTTTTTATTATATACAGGCTGTTTACAGTGTCGGCGATACCTCCGATATGCGGTGACTTCACATAATACTTTGCTCCGCCCTCGAGATACGATACACCGTTTTTGATACACCCTTCTTCAAGCAGTGATACAACCGTACACGGAGCTTGCGCTTTTGCCTTCCATCCGTCGTCCGTTTTCACATAGGCTTCGTTTATAACACGGTAACAAAATTCCTCTACATGAGCACGCAGATCGGAAATATAAGCCTTGTACAGCTCTTCAAAATCGTAAAAATCAAGCCTTTCGCTGTAGTTTTTCAGTGTTTCGCGCTGTAAAAGAGCGAGCGAGTCGAAAGGCAGGTAGCCGAAGTAGGTCTTACCCGGGATCTGCACCTCCCAACAGCCGTCGTTTGCAAATTTACGTGCTTCGATCTCATCGTAACCGTAGCCGACAAGCGATCTGAGCACAAGATCCTCGTTATATACGGCGACAATACCGTTACCGTAACGCATGACCTCGGATACACGTCTTATGAGCTTACCGTCGGTATTCTTGTTGAAGCGCATCGTTATCGGGAAATCACTGATACCAAGCTCTTCGACGATATCAAGCACGAGATACGTGACCTCGTTGGTCACCTCCCGTCCGTTCTCGTCAATACCCGCCATAACGATGTTTTGGTAGTGCTGTGCGTCGCCGCTTCCGTAAATACCTCCGCTCACCCACTCACAGCCCTTTATAAACATATGTGCCAGTATCTCTCTCGCTTTATCAAGAGTAAGTACGCCTGCTTCAAGATCCTGCTTGAGATACTCACCGAGCATTTGGTCGATCCTGCCGATACCCGGCCAGTTTCCGCACAACCTTTCAAATGCGAACATTATCCACAGGCTCTGCACCGCCTCGTAAAAATTTCTCGGCGGTTCATGCGGTACACGTGTCAGATTTTTTATATTATCATCATATCCTTGCCGTTCATTCAGCGCGTCTGTATAGCGCTTGTGCCATATATCGTAAGCGTTGAGGCAATTTATGCAGCTTTCGAGGAATCTTCTCTTTGCAGGATCTGTCTGTGTTCTCAAAGTCTCATTTACTTCTGCTCTGATACCGTTCAGACCAAGCCTTAGTACCTTGGGAAAATCAAGCGTCAGATGACTTATGCTTCTGAACACACATTCGCCCCCGTAGGTTGCGGGAACCTTGTGCGATATAGCTTCGCCGAGCGTCGCCGCGCCGCTTATAAGCTCATCGTCGCATATGCGTACAGGCGCTTTTGCCGCTATCTCATATATTGCGGCATCATACTTGTCTATGTCGGACATCTCTGTAAAATTTTCAATATGATCGAGCATCACAGCGGGCGTGCTTTTTGTATCAAGTCCCCACCTGTGACCGCATAGCGACTCGTACGCAAACGCGCGAGTGCTCTCGCTTAAGCGAACAGGTCTTTTTTCACTGAAGGATGTATAAAATTCCATACTACCGCTCCTTTATTAGCGTGATCTTATATTATGATTGTACCACACGTCTCATCACAAATAAATTGACAAAACTACATAAATGATGTATAATACTACTAAATACAGCATTTACATGTATACAAAACTATTTTTGTGAGGAACAGAATGAATATCACCGATGTCCGAGTCACCTTTCACAGCGTGACCGAAGCTCTTTTTGAAAATAAAGACGGGCTTCACCATATAAAAACTCTTCCGAATTTTTCTATAGTTCAGTCATTAAGCGGAAGCTATGAGGTCAGCATTGACAAAAGCGAAAGCTTTTGCACCGGAGCGGGCGAATTTTTTATTGCTCCTCCGCAATATGTTCAGGACATTATACACCACATGGAAAAAGACAGCGGTACGATGTCTGCCCGCTGGGTGTTTTTCGACATTGAGATAAACAACGCCTACAGTGCCGAGCTCTTATTCGACTTTCCGATCATTCCGTGCAAGGAAGCAAGCGACAGGCTTAATAAGCTCACCGATCATCTGTGTTTGACCGACGATCCATGCGACCGTATGAGCATATGCTATCAGATAGCAAAGGTACTGTTAAGCATCGCTGTCCCGAAGCCGTTGTACAACAGGTCGATCCTTTCGGCTATAACTCATATTAAGGCAAACTACACGCGAAAGATAGGCATCAGCGAGCTTGCACAGGTGCTTCACATATCCGAGTCAAGTCTGTACGCGCTGTTTAAGAAGCAGTTCGGCACATCACCGATAGCATATCTGAATGATTACCGCTTATCAACCGCATCAAGACTGTTAAAAACAAGCGAGGACTCTATAGAAGCGGTCGCTCAGTCTGTAGGTATTGATGACGTACGCTACTTTTCCAAGATATTCAAACGCAAATACCACATGACACCCAGCGAATACAGGAATAACGTAATTCTGTAGTTAGTAAGATTTTACAGTAAGCGAACTGAATAACACACGAGTACCAAAGGCAATACTTTATTTAAGAATTGCACGGAGGTTATATAGTGTACTATCATAAAGTTGAAATATGCGGAGTAAACACCGCAAAGCTAAAAACGCTTACATCCGAGGAAAAACGCGAGCTTTTACTAAAGGCAAAGGAAGGCGATCTTGTCGCACGAACAAAGCTTATTGACGGAAATCTGCGGCTGGTATTAAGCATCATACAGCGTTTCACCAACCGCGGCGAGAACCTTGACGATCTCTTTCAGGTAGGCTGTATCGGACTTATAAAGGCTGTGGATAATTTCAACACCGAGCTTGACGTAAAATTCAGCACATACGCTGTCCCTATGATAATCGGCGAGGTACGCAGATACCTGCGTGATAACAACACGATACGCGTGAGCCGTTCTGTCCGCGATCTTGCGTACAGAGCTCTGCAGGCGCGAGAACAGCTTGCGGCTACTATGTCAAAAGAGCCGAGTGTTGAGGATATAGCCAAGCATTTAGGCGAGAGCAAGGAGGATGTAACAGCGGCACTTGAAGCTATAATCGAACCGATATCGCTGTTTGACCCTGTTTATTCGGACGGCACTGACTCTATCTACGTTATGGATCAGATCAGCGACACCGAAAACAATGACGAAAACTGGCTTGAGGACATTGCTCTCAAGGAAGCGATGAAAAAGCTGTCACCACGCGAAAAAAAGATCGTGAATATGCGTTTTTACAAGGGAAAGACGCAGATGGAGATCGCCGACGAGATCGGCATATCACAAGCGCAGGTGAGCCGTCTTGAAAAGGGTGCGCTCGACCGCATCAAAAAACAAATGTAGTCCGTAGCACGGACAGGCATAACGCGCGTGAAGCTTATGCATACTTGAAGTCCTTAACCCATACCCCGACGTTTGATGGAATTCGAACAGTTACCCGACGTTAGGATGCATGCATACAAAAACCGCCGAGAGAAGATACTCTCGGCGGTTTGTTTTTATTTCGTCAACTTATTTGCAGGCTCAAGAAATATTAATATACATCTACACCGTCAACGATTACATTGAGGTTGTTTGTATCCATGCTGTTCTTGTTTGCCCACAAGGTCGTACCTGTAGAAATACCCTTATCGTTGATCTCGTATCCGTGTACGGTTGTGTTATTAACAACAAGAGTGTACGACTTTCCATAATCGTTACCTATTTCAATAGCTGCCTTGAGATCGGTGAGACCGCCCTTATCCTTGAATACGCAGTTATTGAGCGTAAGGTTTGTGTTTTCTGTACCGTAGAGCAAGAGTGCCTTACCGTCAGAGATAAACG
>JAFUMW010000116.1 GCA_017482465.1 Clostridia bacterium | reverse complement strand
CTTGTGAACTTTCTGAGTCTTGCTACATCCTTGTAATCAATGTAGTCAACCTTATCAGCACAGAAGATGCAAACTTTCTTTCTCTTGCGGTTAGCGCGGAAAGGCTTCTGAGCATCTCTGTTCTCTCTTACGTTATCCATTGATGAAACCTCCTATATTATTTTGACCGTACTTATCAGAACGGAAGATCCTCTTCCTCGGGCACTACCTCGAATTTCGATTCCTGTGCCGGAGTAGAGTAAGGAACGTCGCCTGATGCACCGTATGATGAGGACTCGGACTTGCTGTCCACGAAATAAGCCTCGTATACAACAACGTCAACCGATGTACGCTTTGCACCCTGTGAATCGGTATAGTTACGAATCTGTACCGAGCCTACAACGCAGATCGACGATCCCTTGTGGAAATACTTCGATATGAACTCAGCCATGCCGCGCCATGCGACAAGGTTGAAGAAATCGGTCTGCTGTGCCTGAGCGTCCTCGCGGTTAGCAAATCTTCTGTTTACCGCAAGACCGACCGATGTAACCATTACGCCGGAATTGGTCTGTCTGAGCTCCGGATCGGCAGTAAGTCTGCCGCCGAGTGTGATTTTGTTGAGATTGAAGTTAGCCATTAGTGCGCGCTCCTTTCGTTTTCCCCTGTTTGCTTATTCAGCGTCTGTTGCTTCTTCGACAGCTTCTGCTGCTTCTGCCTTTGCGGCAGCAGCGCGAGCAGCCTTCTTAGCAAGCATCTTTTCGTCGAGCTTGATAACTACAGAACGCATGATGCCTTCCGTAATACCGAAGATACGCTCAAGTTCAGCCGGGAAATCAGGTGCACTCTTGAAGTTTACTATTACATAGTAGCCTTCGTTAAGATCATTGATCGGGTAAGCAAGCTTGCGGCTGCCCCACTCGTTGACCTCTTCAACAGTGCCGTTTTTCGAGATAAGATCAGTAAACTTTGCGATAGTAGCCTTAACAGCTTCTTCGCCGATGGTCATATCAACGATAAACATGGTTTCATAGGATGAAATGATGTTAGCCATTTTTACACCTCCTTGCGGGCTTTAGACCGTGCATCTCCACATATTATTAAATTAATGCACAGTAAGGAGGACATACTTTCGTATGCCATACCGAGATAGATTCTACCACACATTTTGCGTTTTGTCAAGAGTTTTTTCTCACATTATTGATTTTAGGAAGACCGCACAATGATCTCTGAGAGTCTTTCAGCTCATTTTATTTCACAACTTTTCTTATATCATTGCTTTTTTGCCGTTTTTGTGATAAACTTAATAAAACGAATCGACCATGCGGAGAATGATATGGAAAAAGAACAAATAAAAAGCATAATAAAGACTGCGGCAGATGGCAGTACACTAAAAAAGATAGTATTTTCGAAAGCACGTGACAAAAGCATACTCAAATGCGTTGCCGCCGTTTTTTCGGGCAAAAACGGTCTTTATCTCCAGATTGAAACATTCACAAAGGACAACAAAGCACATCACACGAATCTTTCACTTGACGAATCGTATGAAAAGCTTTCAGAGTACGCGCTCAATGACTTTATGCAGACCAATATCATAACCTCGGCAGGAGAGTGTGAGGTCAAGGTCTCGAAATCCGGCAGTATATATATCGGCAACAAGATAAAGTCGGGCGGAAGCGTTGTGATGCCTCTGTTACACAACAAGGAAAAGCACTATATTCTCGACAGTCATCTGAAGGAAGCATTCCTTTACAAGCTCGGTATCACCGATAAGAACGGGCGGATACACGATAAGATGCAGTCGAAATACCGTCAGATCAACCGTTTTTTAGAGCTTGTAAATGATATGAAAAGCGAGCTGACCAAAAAGAAAAACATACTCGTATACGACCTGTGCTGCGGCAAGAGCTATCTTTCATTCGCGCTCTATTTTTACCTTGAAAAGATACTCGGATTAGAGGTCGAGATGACAGGCGCAGACCTCAAGCGCGATGTTGTCGATTACTGCAACACGGTCGCCGCCTCAGCACATATGAACGGCTTGCGTTTTATCTGCGGAGACATAACAACTCTCGGACTTGACGGCACGCCAGATATGGTCGTGTCGCTTCACGCCTGCGATATCGCAACCGATATCGTCCTTGCCCACGCGATAAAAAGCGGTGCGCGTATGATACTGTCAACCCCTTGCTGCCATCATGAGCTTTTCGCCAATGCGGATAAGATGTCACAGACGGTACGCAATGATCTCGGCTTCGTATTAAAGCATTCGATGAGCGCACAGAAGCTGTGCGAAAATCTCACCGACTCTCTGCGCGCAAAAACTCTTGAGGCATACGGCTACGACGTTGATCTTGTCGAGCTTGTCACCCCCGACGACACGCCGAAAAATCTTCTCATCCGTGCCCGCGCAAAAGCCGTCACGGATAACAAGGGTATGTCGGCGCTTGAAGATGCAAGACGCTTCATCGGCGTTGAGCTTACACTTGAAAAGCTGTTAAAATAATAAATAAGGGACGGCAATGCCGTCCCTTATTTATTCAAGACCGATGTTATCTGTTCCGAGAGCATATCGGTCACCTGCTTTACCGCCGGTTCGCGTCCGGTGTCGCTCACGTTTCTGAAGCGCAGAGGCTCATAATTGCACGTCGGTATCGACAATACGGTCAACAGTCTTCCCTTGAGCGACTTGCAAAACAGCTTCCACGAATATATTTTGCAGACCTCCTCCAGCGACGATACGACCTTACCGGTCAGAGGATCGTTTTCAAACACATCTCCCGCGCGGATATTTCCCTCTTTTGAGCAAACATTGCTTTTTATATCAAGCACTATCTTGCATACACCGTCAGCTTCTTCGAGCGATATTACCAGCGTGCGCTCATCAGCGATTTTAAGCATCGCCGTCATCGCAAGCTCACATACAAGTGCAACATCGAATACATTTACATTACAAACGGGCGTCTGAGGCAAAGCAAGCCTACAGTCTATCCTGTAACCGAAAGCAGACACCTTTTCCTTGAAGCTTGCCGCTATATCGGCAACTACATTCTCGATGCAAAGGCATTTTATATCAAGCTCAGACACCGCCGCAGACAGTTCGGGGATCTGTTCAGTATCATATTCACGACCGTTTTGATGCGTCCTTACGCGTCCGCCGAAAAACGGAATGTGCAAAGCTCCGTGAAATGTATCTACGGCAACAAAAAGCGTATTATCGTAAAGTATCGGAAAAGCACTGTTTTTCACGGAACGCTCTACACACACGTCGATCCTTTCACCGAAAACGCACGGCTCGGCAGAATAAAACTCCATGACGCCTCTGCCGAATCTGACCGAGATCAGCTTAAGTTCCCCCTCTCGGGCACACTCGTCTGCGTTCGGAACACAGGCAAAATGCCTGCCCGCAAAACAACTTTTGCACGCTTTGTTCGCATATCTTATCTTTCTTTCGCCGTCCGAGACAAATACAGGCACACCTATAAGCGCCAGTCTGGTATTTTCATAAAACTCGCTGTTTAACATCTTTCAGCCTTTCGGAGAATATATTTTCCGTGCTTTGACGGACACTGTTACATTTTATTACATTTAACCCGCCGCGTCAAGAGTTACGGGCAAAAAAGCATGTAAGCATCATATAGCACGAGCTGATAAGCAAAGCTGTGCCGAAGCCGCGCAGAGCAAGATATACAGCCGCTATCCATACAAGAACCGTAACCGTGACCGTTGCCGCGCGACATATACCGTACACCGCTTTAGGCGAGACGCCCAGCCAGAGCAATGCGGTCCTGAGCACATCTCCGCCGTCAAGAAAGTCGGCGGGAAGAAGATTGAATACCCCATACGCCGCACATGCGTACGCGTATTTCTCGCTTTGACCCGGCATAACGGCAAGCAAAAGATCGACCCCGCTTCCGGCAAGCATCACCGCAAGCTCTCCGGCGTAACCGATCCTTGAAAGATCCGCGTTTATTCTTATTCCCCAGAAACGGCTGTGAACAGAATCAGCCTTGATGCCGAGAATATACATCACGGCTATATGTCCAAGCTCATGCACAGCCACGGCAAACAGCACCGGAAGCAGTGCGTCAATCGCCGCTCTCACCAAACACCTCGATATCATCGGGCGGCGTTATCACCGGCGGAAGCACATCTGACGCGATGTACTCATCTCCGACAACAAAAGAGTACGTATCACCGCCGCTTGCGGACAATATATTGTTTGCCGAATAATAGCTTATAGCCGATACCGGCACTTCACTTTCGTCAAACATAAAAAACACCTCCCTTGCCGACTCACCGTAGCTTTCGGCGGGAATATAGTCCTCGTCGCGCCCGTAGCGCATAGCGACAAGCGATACGGTCATAAGAAGCGCACAGATAAGCGTCGACTTTGTTTTCGTTTTCATAACACAAGCGTCCCTTCAATGAAGATTTCGTATCTGTATAATATATGATGTAACGAACAGGATTTATGAAAGAATAAATTAAGCTCAATGTTATTGACTTTTATGCTCAAATGATATATAATCGTTTCATATAGTAAAAAATCATGCCGAACGGCAAAATACCGAAAGGAACAAGATCATGCCTATCATTTTCGATCCGAACAGCCGAACATTCAAACTTGATACTCCCCATACAAGCTATGTTATAGAGATCATCGACGGAGATTACATCATTCACCGTTACTTTGGAGCAAAGATCCCCGACACCGATCTTACATATATGCACTTTTCAAGAAACATCGGCTCATTCTTCCCCAACTCCCCCGATACAGGTATCGCTCTCGGTACACAGCTGATGGAATACCCGACACACGGTATCGGCGACTTCAGAGCAAGCGCACTTATGATCCGCGGTGTTGACGGAACGGCTACTACCGATATACGCTATATCTCACACAGAATATACAAAGGCAAGCCCGTACTTGAAGGACTTCCCGCTACATACGCAAGCGAAAACGAAGCTGAAACGCTTGAGATCGACGCGGAAGATACGCACACCGGAGCTGTGGTAACGCTTGTGTACACTGCATTTTCCTGCCATGACGCCATCACAAGAAGTGTGCGTGTAAAGAACGCCTCCGACAAGCCCTTTGTGCTTGAGCGCATCATGAGCGGCGGAGTTGACATGCCGAGCAGCGAATATGATCTGATCCACCTTTGGGGACACTGGGCAAAGGAGCGCACACCCGAACGTACACGCTTGCATCACGGCAAACAGTCGATAGAGAGCTTACGTATGTCATCCGGCCACCAGCACAACCCCTTTGTCGCGCTCGTCAGCCCTGATACAAATGAGGACAAGGGCGATGCTTACGGCTTCAATCTTGTATACAGCAGCAGCTTCGTGATCGAAGCCGAGGTAGACTCGTTCGGTGCAACGAGACTTATAGCCGGTATCAACCCCACAGACTTCTCTTGGAAGCTCGGCGCAGGTGAAACATTTACCTCGCCCGAACTCGTAATGGTATACTCAAGCGAGGGTATCGGCGAGATGAGCCGCACCTTCCACAGACTTTATACCAACAACCTCTGCTGCAGACAGTGGAAGGGCATCAAGCGTCCGATACTCGTCAACAACTGGGAAGGAACATACTTTGACTTTGATGACGAAAAGCTCATAAGCATCGCACGCGATGCCGCTGACCTCGGCATTGAGATGCTCGTTCTTGACGACGGCTGGTTCGGCACAAACAGAAACAATGACGATTGCGACCTCGGCGACTGGTTCGTAAACGAAAAGAAGATACGCTGCGGTATGAAGGAGCTCTCAAGACAGATACATGAGCTCGGTCTAAAATTCGGTCTCTGGTTCGAGCCCGAGATGATCTCACCAATAAGCAAGCTTTACGACGAACACCCCGACTGGTGCTTGCACGTTGACGGAAGAAAGTGCTCGCCCGCGCGCAGACAGTACGTTCTTGACTACTCAAGAGCAGATGTGCGCGACTATATCATAGACTGCATGTCCAGCCTTATAGAAGAAGCCGATATCGAATATGTAAAGTGGGATTTCAACCGTAACATGACCGAGATAGGCAGTGCGATCCTTTCGCCCGAACAGCAGAAAGAGCTCACTCACAGATACGTTCTCGGACTATACGAGGTAATGCAGCGCTTACTTGATAAATTCCCGAACCTTCTTATTGAAGGCTGCTCGGGAGGCGGCGGACGTTTTGACGCGGGTATACTCTACTACGCTCCGCAGATCTGGACAAGCGATGACACCGACGCTATCGAAAGAATAGACATTCAGTACGGTACATCCTATGTTTACCCCGCATCCGCCATGAGCGCGCATCTTTCGGCAAGCCCCAACCACCAGACATGGCGCGACACAAGCTTCGAGACTCGCGGCATCGTTGCCATGGGCGGCAACTTTGGCTACGAACTCGACCTCAACAAGCTCACAGAGGCTGAGCGCGACGCGGTAAGAAAGCAGATAGCCGACTATAACAAGTATCAGAAGCTTGTACAGGAGGGCGATCTCTACAGACTTATCAGTCCGTTCAAGAACCGTTTACACAGCGCATGGGAATACGTTTCACCCGACAAGAGCGAAGCGCTTCTCACATTTGTCGTAATGCGCCGTGAAATATACTCAAGATACTACTTCATCAAGCTTCGCGGTCTTGATCCCGAAAAAATGTACCGCTCTAGCGAGGACGGACGAGTATATTCGGGAGCGCTTCTTATGAACGGAGGCGTCAGCATGGTGCGCGATTTCAAGGACGGTGACAGCATCATCGTCCACTTCACAGAAGTAAAATAATGAAAACGAAAGCTGTATTCAGATGAAAAACATACTCGCTATACACGACCTGTCCTGCTTCGGCAGATGCGCGCTGACCGTTGTTATCCCGACGCTGTCGGCAATGGCACACCAGGTCACCCCCTTGCCGACGGCACTGCTTTCAACACACACCGGCGGCTTTAAGAATATGACCTTTTTAGACCTTGCCGACACTATGAAGCCGAACTTTGACCACATGACAGCATCGGGCGCACGCTTTGACGCGGTCTTTTCGGGCTTTTTAGGCAGTGCCGAGCAGATCGACACTGTAGCCTATATCATTAAAAACTGCAAAGATTCGCTCATATGCGTCGACCCGGTCATGGGTGACGGAGGTAAGCTTTATCAGACCTACACCGAGCAGATGAAGGAGCGGATGAGCGAGCTTTGCTCACTCGCGACCGTGATAACTCCCAATCTTACCGAAGCGGTCTTTTTGCTCGACGAAACATACACCGACACATCGTCGATGACGATCACAGAGGCAAAAGAATATGCTCGCTTATTATGCAACCGTCTTTTTGACAGATACGGCTGCAGATACATCGCGCTGACCGGCGTGGAATGCACCGAAAACGGAAAGCTGTACATAGGTACTGCGGTGCTGGACAACCGAAAATACGATTTTATCGCAAACGAGCATGTCGGCACGGGATATCCGGGAACAGGCGACATATTCGCAAGTGTTTTGCTCGGACAGATGCTCTCGGGCAGAGATTTTGAAAACAGCGCACGTATTGCCGCCGATTTTATCGGCACGCTTGTAAGCGACACCTACGCCGCAAAAACTCCCGTACGCGACGGTGTACTTATTGAAAAGAGCCTTTACAAGCTGATACAGGCATAAAAGCGAATACCGAACATAAAATATAACGTACCGTTTCATGAAAGGAATTACTTAAATGAGAGAGATAACGCCAAACGAAATAAACGGCAACACCTTCAAGCTGATCGGCTCGGACTGGATGCTGATAACCGCCGCCAAAAATGACGGAAGCGTTAACACTATGACGGCAAGCTGGGGCGGTGTAGGAGTCCTTTGGAATAAAAACGTATGCTTTGTTTTTATCAGACCTCAAAGATACACATATGAATTCACAGAAGATGCTGACGAGTTCACTCTCAGCTTTTATCCGGAAGAGATGCGAAACGCGCTTACGGTATGCGGAAGAAAAAGCGGACGCGACTGTGACAAGATAAGCGAAGCGGGGCTTATTCCGGCAAAGCTTGATAACACGGTTTACTTTGAGGGCGCAAAGCTTGTGATGAAGGTAAAAAAGCTTTACAAGACACAGCTTGAAAAGAGCGAGTTCATCGACAGCCTGATACCGAATACAGTCTATCCGACAAACGATTATCACTACGTATATATCTGCGAGATAGAAAAGGTACTTGAAAAATAAAAGATCAACGCTTATGCCAAAATGCATAAGCGTTTTTTGTGTAATAAGCACAAAACTCTCCCTGTGTTTGAAATGTTCATATTATTATAGTATAATTGTGTAAAATAAAACTGAATATTGTCAAACTATATATTTTCAAGCATAGGAGTGAAATAACGATGTCAAAAATCATAAATAAATACATCTCCCTGTTACTTTTAACTCTGACACTGTTTATATTTGCGCTTTTGCCGCTTTCGGCGGACGGCGATAACAAAAGTATTATCAAAAGCGTCGAGATAAGCGGCGAACGCGACCGTATAACCGTGTCCGCAAGTATTGACAAGAGCCTCGTTGAAGCAAACAAGGACAAGCAGGTGTATCTTTTTGAGCTGTTGCCGAGCAACGATATCGACGACATAAATACCCTCACACCGTCAGCTCAAAAAGAGATATCCGAGTCGGTATCCATAAGCATTGACTTCAAAAAACGCGCCGTATACTCAAGCTTTGTTCTCGCAGTTCAAAATGAGGACAGCACCTACTTTGCTGTCACCGAGCGTCACTATGTAGACAACCCCGAGCTGCTCGCTTCAAACAGTGAGGAGTATCCCTATCGTCCCACCAAAAAAGGACTTAACGCGCAGATAACCTCGGACGCACAGCATCTCGGCGTGGCGCATACAATTATAAGTATAGAAATAGACGAGTATATAGCACCGTTTCGCACAAGCTCGACCGTTCCGTTCACACGCTACGGGCAGACCTTCTATTTCTACGAGGATAAGCTCGCCGCACTTGACCATAAGGTCAAGGTATATACCGAAGCCGGCATAAACGTATATTTCAACATAGTTCTCGGCAAATCCGACATGAGCGAGCTCAATTTTCTTTATCTCAACAGCAATTCAAGCACTGCGTCGCTTTTTGCCATAAACACCTCGACAATTCCATCGTCCAGATATTTCTCAGTATTCTGTGAATTTATGGCCGAACGCTACAGCAACAGCGAGCACACAAACGGATTTGTTCCCGCCTATATCCTCGGCTATGAGGTAAACTCGACAGGCATGTGGAACTACGCAGGCGAGATCGCGTTTGATAACTATGTCCGCTGCTATGAAAACGCTTACAGGATACTCTACAGTGCGGTAAAGAGCACATATGAAAACGCAAAGGTATTCGTATCGGTGTCAAACCTTTTCACCGCTGACGAGGGTGTAAGTGATTTCGGAGCAAAGGACTTTCTCACAACCTTCGCCGAAAACATGAAAGTTCATGGTGACACCGAGTGGGCGCTTGCGATCAATCCTTACGCATCCGATACTTCGGTCACGGAGTTCTGGAACGACGAAAAAGCAACCGACAGCCTTGACACTCAGTACATCACAATGAAAAACCTCGATGTTCTGAGCGAGTTCATGCGCCTTGAAAATATGACATCAGACAACGGCGTACGCGATATCATTATAAGCGAATTCGGCATCCACGGCAGCTTTGAGGAAGCTCGCAACAACGACTGTCAGGCGGCAGCGTATGCGCTTGCATATGCGATAGCCGACCAAAACGACGACATCGACGCTTTCTTATATTACCGCCACGTCGATCACCCCGCAGAACCGGTACACTTCGGACTTTGGACATCAAATGCTATAAGTCCGCTTACTCCGGAAAACAAAAAAGCAATATACACAATATTCGAAAACGTTGATACCAAGGATTATTCCGGCGGGCTTGAAATGGCTCACGCGTTTATCGGAGAAGAGCTTTATAACAAATATCTTGCCAACTATGAGCCGACACCGAAAAGGATCGTTACAGACGCTGTTCCGGTACTTAAGACCGATATCCGCGCTTCGCTCAGAGAAAGCGTGCTGTTTGATCTGACCATCGGCGATTTCTGCGGCTTTTACCCCTCCGACAACTCTTCATACGTAGAGCTTCGCCCTGTAAACGAGGACGATTATACTACCGCGCTTTATTCGCACCTCAATCCCGAATCGGCGCAGACCTACTCGGGTATATCGTGTTCTCTCAAGGATATCGACCTTTCAAGAACCGAGTACATCACGCTTTCCTTCAAGCCCGTAACACCCGGAACGGAAACGCTTACCGTAATGCTCATGCTTGACAGCGATAAGGACGGAAAGGATCTTGTGTACGAAGGCATAGTACAGCTCCCCTCGAATAACGACAGCGAGCTTACTTTCAAGCTCTCCGATTATATAAAGGCGACCGACGGAAGCATCGAAACGCTCAAGCTCTGGTACAAGCCCTCGTCAGGCACACTTTCCGACGGCGAATACGGTCTCTGGCTAAAAAGCGTCACGATACACGAAAGAACGGGATTTTCATCTTTTATATCCGTATTCTCGACTGCACTTAAGATCGCCCTTATACTTGCGGCAGCCGCGCTCATTATATTTGCATACGCATACAAGCCTGTCAGAAACAGGATCAAGGGTATCATAGGCAAAACAAGATCAAAGCTTATCGGTTTCCTTAAGGATAAAAAGATAATATCAAGACGGCACAAGAAGAAAAAGGGCGCAAAGATCACTCCGCCTAAAAACGCGGAGCAAACTGCAAGACCCGCGCAAAGCATACAAAGCGGTACACGTCCCGTGCAAGGACAAACAAGCGGTGTGAGAATAGTAAACGGCAGAGTCCTGCCGCGTACTCACTCGGATCTGCGAAAACCGTCATCTCCAAGTGCACAAGCTGCGGCAAAAAACACGGATGATAATGCAAATAATACCGGAGATAACGGTAAATAACCGTTTTTTACCGCTTTTTACAAAAAAATGTATGCCTTTTTTGAAATTTCGTACAAATTTATCTTGCATTTTCTGTTTAAAAAGTGTATAATAAAAAGCAACTGAAACGAAATTTTGCAATTTGCGCTTTCAAAATCCTGCATTTTGCATCATCACAAAAGGATATTCTCACATGAATTACACTAACCTTTCAAAAGAAGCGGCACTTGCCGAACATGCAAAACTCACCAAAGAATACAGCGAGCTCAAGGCAAAAGGCCTCAAGCTTGACATGTCCCGCGGCAAACCGGGTAAGGATCAGCTTGACATAACCATGGGTATGCTCGGTGTCATTTCCGACGATACCGACTGCAGATCAAGCGCAGGTATAGACTGCCGCAACTACGGTCTTCTGGACGGTATACCCGAGGCAAAAAAGCTTTTTGCCGATCTGCTCGGACTAAAAGAAAGCAGAGTGATCGTTGCCGGCAACTCGAGCCTGAACCTCATGTACGACTCGGTCGCACGCGCCATGCTTTACGGCGTGGTCGGCTCGGAGAAGCCCTGGTCAAAGCTTGACAAGGTGAAATTTCTCTGCCCCGCTCCCGGCTACGACAGACATTTCGCTATATGCGAGTCTCTCGGCATTGAGATGATAAACGTACCCATGACCGAAAACGGACCTGACATGGACGTTGTTGAAAAGCTTGTTGCAGAGAACGCAAGCATCAAGGGCATTTGGTGCGTTCCGAAGTTCTCAAACCCGGGAGGCATCGTATACTCGGATGAGACCGTAAAGCGTTTCGCCGCACTCAAGCCCGCGGCAAAGGATTTCAGAATATTCTGGGACAATGCGTACGCAGTACACGATTTCGACATAGATAACCCCGTAAAGCTTCTTGATATATTTGCGGAAGCAGAAAAGTACGGAAACGTAGACAAGATATTCTACTTCGCGTCCACCTCGAAGATATCCTTCCCCGGCTCGGGCGTTGCGATAATGGCGGCAAGCGAAGATAATCTCGCACAGATCAAAAAGGTCATGACCGTACAGACTATCGGCTTTGACAAGATAAATATGATGCGCCATGTCAAGTACTTCAAGGACGCAGACGGAATTTTAGAGCATATGCGCGCTCACGCAAAGATAATCAAGCCCAAATTCGATATAGTTATCGAAACTCTAGAGCGCGAGCTTGGAAACACAGGTATCGCCGAGTGGAACTCGCCAAAGGGCGGATACTTCATCAGCCTTGATGTATACAAGGGATGTGCAAAACGTGTATACAGCCTTGTAAGCGAGCTTGGCGTAACGCTCACAGCCGCCGGTGCCACCTTCCCCTACGGCAAGGACCCCGACGACAGGAACATCCGTATAGCGCCCACCTTCCCGCCAAATGACGAGCTTAAGCTTGCAAGCGAGATACTCTGCCTTTGCGTAAAGCTCGCGGCTATTGAAAAAATGTATTTGTAAGAATGAACATCCCGAAACACTCTGCGTTACGGGATGTTTTCGCCCGTAAGAGCAACAGAAAAAAAGCGATTATAAGAAATTTTTAAAAAACTCTTGACAAATCGTTTTGACGGTGATATAATACCCACATCACCAAATAAGAAACCTATGATTAAGAGTAGTAACCTGAGTTTAGGTGTTTATAGAGAGTCGCGGACGGTGGAATCGTGACAGCAGCGGCACAGGCGAATGGACTTATGAGGGCGACCGAAAGCGGTAAAACGCAAGTAGCAGTCGACGGAACGCTTCCGTTACAGAGCGGCTCGTATGTCGGTACGAGGTTGAGTGGATGATTTTATCATCAAAATGGGTGGCACCGCAGGATCTTTTTCCTGTCCCTTTTGAAGCAAGGGACAGGATTTTTTTATTTTGCAACGCCCAAAACCGACGCAAACAAATTTTATTTTATTTAGCCGCAAAGCGGCAGGAGGTATTCTCATGAAAAAATTAGTTAGCTTCGTTTTGGCAGCACTTATGCTCTTCTCTCTCGCATCCTGCTCAAAGAGCAGTATACCCGTGATCGGTATTTCCCAGTACGGCGAGCACGAATCGCTCGACAACTGCCGTACAGGCTTCCTTGATGGACTCAAGGGTGCAGGTCTCGTCGAAGGCAAGGATTTCACCGTAAACTATCAGAACGCCGGCTTTGACGACAACATCACAACACAGATCGCCCAGAACTTCGCGGCAAACGATGTTGCAATGATGGTCGCAATCGCCACACCCTCGGCTACAGCGTGCTACGCCGCTGCCGAAGACAAGAACATCCCCGTTATATTCACCGCTATCACAGACCCTGTTAAGGCTCGTCTCGACTCGGGCAATATCACAGGTACATCCGATAAGCTCCCTGTTGAAGCACAGCTTGATCTTATCAGAAAGCTCCAGCCCGACGCAAAGACCATCGGTATCATATACACAACAAGCGAACCCAACTCGGTCTCAGCTATTGCAGAATATGAAGCAAAAGCTCCCGAATACGGCTTTACGATCGAAGCTGTCGGCGTAACAGCGCAATCCGAAGTAACAATGGCGGCAGACACGCTTATAAGCAAGAATGTTGACTGCATGTCCAACCTCACGGACAACAATGTCGTAGGTGTTCTCGCCGGTATACTTGAAAAGACCAATGAAGCAGGTATTCCCGTATACGGAAGCGAGGTCGAGCAGGTAAAAAAGGGATGCGTTGCAGCGGCAGGTATCGACTATATCGAGCTTGGCAAACAGACGGGCGCTATGGCGGCAAAGATACTCCGCGGTGAAGCGGTTGCGTCCGATATTCCCTACGAGACAATATCCGAATACGGCATCTACACCAACACTCCCGCGGCTGAGGCTCTCGGCATTGATATCCCCGCAGATATCACCGCAAAGGCTATCGAGTCCGCTGAATAAAACTATAGAAAGAATCGGTCACATCAATGCTTAATCTGATAATCAGTACACTAACCGAAGGTTTTATATACGCACTTCTGGCATACGGTATATTTATCACCTACAAAATACTTGATTTTCCGGATCTTACGGTAGACGGCAGCTTCCCCTTGGGAGCTGCTGTCACTGCCGTTGTGATAAACAACGGTGTAAATCCGTTTCTGGCACTTCTTATATCGGTCGCAGTCGGCGCTCTTGCAGGCCTTTGCACAGGTCTTATCCATGTACGCTTAAAGGTACGCGACCTGCTCGCGGGCATAATCACCATGACCGCGCTGTTTTCGGTCAATCTGCAGATAGCAGGCTCGAACATGAGTATAATAGGAATAGATACGATCTTCAGGCTAATGCCTTTCGGAGATATGCCGCAGATATACCGTAAGCTGATAGTGTCGCTTATCCTCGCGATCATCGTGAAAATTATTCTCGACCTTTACTTCAAGACACAGAACGGTCTGCTTTTAAGAAGCGTCGGCGACAACGAAAATCTCGTATGTACTCTCGGCATCGACAACGGCAACATGAAGATACTCGGACTTGTCATAGCAAACGCGCTCGTAGCCCTGTGCGGCTCGGTCGTCTGCCAGCAACAGCAGTCATTCAGTGCAACAATGGGTACGGGACAGATGGTGTTCGGTCTTGCGGCTGTTATCATCGGTACGACGATATTCAAGAAAATGAGCTTTGTCAAGGGTACGACGGCGGTAATGGTCGGAAGCATCGTTTACAAGGCGTGCATACAGACAGCTATCACTCTCGGTCTGCCCGCAAACCTTATGAAGCTTATCACGGCAGTGCTCTTCTTACTCATTCTTGTACTCGGAAATCTTCCGTCGAAGGGAGGACGCAAGCATGCTTGAGCTTAAAAACATAACAAAGATATACAACCCCGGTGAAGTTACCGAAATGAGCCTTTTCGAGGACTTCAACCTCAGGGTAAGCGACGGAGAATTTGTTTCGATCGTCGGCTCAAACGGAAGCGGAAAGACATCGCTTCTCAACATCGTATGCGGCTCTATTCCCGTAGAATCGGGACAGATACTTGTAGGCGGCAAGGATATCACACACATGCCCGAGCACAAGCGCTACCGTAACATCGGGCGCGTGTACCAAGATCCCGCAAAAGGCACTTGTCCTAATCTTACGATACTTGAAAACATGTCGCTTGCCGACAACAAGGGAAAAAAGTACCTGTTCGCATCGGGTATAAACCGCAAGCGAGCTGACTTCTACCGCGAGCAGCTCGCCTCACTCGGACTCGGACTTGAGGACAAGATGAATCTTCGCGTAGGCTCGCTCTCGGGCGGACAGCGTCAGGCGATGGCTCTTCTCATGACCACTATGACGCCTATCGATTTTCTTATACTTGACGAGCATACGGCGGCACTCGACCCCAAGACCGCCGAAATAATCATGGAGCTTACCGACAAGATCGTACGCGAAAAGAAGGTAACGACCATGATGGTAACGCACAACCTGCGCTACGCGGTCGACTACGGCGACAGACTCCTCATGATGCACAAGGGAGAGGCTATAATCGACAAGCAGGGAGATGAAAAGATCACCGTAACAGTGCCCGATCTTCTCCACGTATTCAACGAGATAAGCATAGAATGCGGAAACTGAATATCAAAAATCGCGTTGCCGTTTGGCAACGCGATTTTTGTTTATTCAAATACTATCTCCATCATCTTTCTGTCCGATCGCTTCAGATCATCAACAAAACGATAGCTCAACTTCACGACCTGTGTATCGGTATCCACGGTGTATCCGGCACTGTAAGAAGCTTTTTCACCATTGATCTCTATATATGAGCGTGTATTGAGAGATTGTTGGTTATAAAAAACGTACACTTGATCATTAGATACTATCACTCTTTCAAAGGGGATGCCGTCCTTGACAAGGAAGCTTTCTATCCTTCCGTTATCAAAGGTAACTACCGCACCGACCTCTTCTCTTACGCTCGTATCATCCAACACTCCGGTTGCATCCGATTTTGCGGCAAACATCAGTTTTTCGCTCTCACCGCTTGTAACATCTATCCTGATCTCTGACACGTACCGGCTAAGCCCCATCCCTGCGTAGAATACCGAAACGCCTTCTTCACTTACCTTATAGCCGAGCGGAGTATTTTCATTTTGACTTTGAGCAAATACAAGCGTGTTTTCCGGTATTTCGTCGATAAACGCAGAGTCGTCTATTGCAAAAAGCTCCTCGCTGTATCTCAGATGATCGGCTTCAATACCTTCAAAAAACGTATATCCTATATCCCAACGAGCGCGCATATCAAGCTCCTTGCCATCAAGGCCGAAGTGAGCAAGATATTCTTCTGCCGTAAGCTCGCGATCGTTTACACTGTCGTAGTAAAAATAATCGCCGCCTGCAGCTCCCTCGGAATAAGCTAATGCCACACCGCTTTTTATACGAATAAAGATTATTCCGTCGTAATCAGAATAATCATAGGTAACTTTATATATGTATGGGGAGTTTTCTGTATTGATATTGTCTATGTATACGGCAAATTTCGAATAAAGCTTTTGGTTAAACGCCACTGCACCCGGCTTATCCGAATCGATCTTCGGTATCTTCACCAGGTTGTTGGCACCGTATCCTCCGTCGGGCGACGGGTATTCAACATACTTTTCATAATTGAGCGCGTCGATTACTGCAGGGACTTCTATATCCGAAAATTCGGACGTGTCAAAAAGAGGTCCTTTTGAAAGTGTCTGTGTTTCTGTGAGGTCTTCGCTGACAGTATCACTCTCGATTGTGTCCGATACCTCTTCGGAGGGCAGGTCAATATAAGTGTCAGACTCGGTAGTAACACTGTCATCGGCACATCCTGCGTTGACGACCAATACAAGAACCAACAATAATACAGATATCAAACGTTTTTTCATAGCCACCTCCAATTTTTTCATTCCGCAATTTAATTATATACTAACATGGCATGTATTACAATTAACAATATGTAAATAACCCAAACATAATAACAGCCGTGAGTACCTTGCAGTATTCACAGCTGTTATTATCATTTTTTCTTGTTTTTCGCCTTATCCTTTTCGAGGCAGGCTTTGATATACTGACCCGTGTATGATTTTTCGCAATTTGCGACCTGCTCGGGCGTTCCCGAGCACACAAGTGTGCCGCCGTTGTCGCCGCCCTCGGGTCCGAGGTCGATTATATAGTCAGCACTCTTGATAACGTCAAGGTTATGCTCGATAACTATGATGCTGTTACCGGCATCGACAAGCCGTTGAAGCACATGAAGCAGCCTCTTTACATCAGCCATATGAAGCCCTGTTGTCGGCTCGTCCAAAATATAGACCGTCTTGCCCGTCGGACGCTTTGAAAGTTCTGTCGAAAGCTTCACTCTCTGCGCCTCGCCGCCCGAAAGCGTTGTAGAGGACTGACCGATCTTGATGTATCCGAGACCTACGTCCTGAAGCGTCTGCAGTCGGCGAGCAATCTTCGGCAGACTGGAGAAGAACTCAACTCCCTCGTCCACGGTCATATCAAGCACGTCGAATATACTCTTTCCCTTGTACTTGACTTCAAGCGTATCGTGATTGTATCTTCTTCCCTTGCACACGTCACAGGTAACGAAAACGTCGGGCAAAAAGTGCATTTCTATTCTCTTGACACCGTCGCCCTCGCACGCCTCGCACCGTCCGCCCTTAATATTGAACGAAAATCTGCCCGAGGTATATCCGCGCATCTTCGCGTCCGGCGTTTTTGCGAAAAGATCGCGTATATCGGTGAAAAGTCCGGTGTAGGTCGCGGGATTTGAACGCGGTGTACGTCCAATCGGGCTCTGGTCAATAGCTATCACCTTATCAAGATGCTCGACACCCTCGATCCTGTCATGCTTTCCCGGATGCGTATTCGCGCGGTTGAGCTCATGCGCGAGCTTGTTTAACAGTATCGAGTTGATAAGCGATGATTTTCCCGAGCCGGACACACCCGTAACACACACAAATTTACCGAGCGGCACTTCAACATCAATGTTTTTCAGATTGTTCTGTCTCGCTCCGATGATCTTAAGGCTCTTGCCGTTGCCCTCTCTGCGTACCGTGGGCACGGGTATGCTGTCGCGTCCCGAAAGAAACGCGCCCGTAACCGACGCGGGATCTTTTCTTATCTCATCAGGGGTGCCGACGGCAATGACCTCTCCGCCGTGTATACCCGCTCCCGGACCTATATCAACTACAAAATCAGCTTCTTCTATGGTCTCCTCGTCATGCTCGACCACGATAAGGCTGTTTCCGAGATCGCGTAAGCGCTTAAGCGTTGCTATAAGCTTGCCGTTATCACGCTGATGCAGACCGATGCTCGGCTCATCGAGGATATAAAGAACTCCCATAAGAGCAGAGCCTATCTGAGTTGCAAGTCTGATACGCTGTGCCTCTCCGCCCGAAAGAGTTCCTGCCTTGCGTGAAAGTGTGAGGTATTCAAGACCCACGCTCTTCAGAAAGCCGAGGCGCGATCTTATTTCCTTGAGTATTTCCTTTGCAATATGCTCCTCTGTTGGCGTAAGCGTAAGCTTTTCCACAAAATCGAGAGCCGACATGACCGAATTACGGCAGAACTCGTCGATATTGAGTCCTCCGACGGTTACCGACAGCGAGTTTTCATTAAGTCTGCAGCCATGGCACTTCGGGCACTCGACAAATTCGATGAAATCCTCGTAATACTCGTTCTGCGTCATATCAAAGCGCTGTTGGACGATGTTGACTATGCCGTCAAACATCACATCCTTTCTGTGTACTACGCCGTCATATGAGCGAACGACAAAGAATTTCTCCTTGCCTGTACCGTACAAAAGCTTGTCAAGTGCATCCTTGGGTATATCCTTGATGGGAGTGTCGATATCAAAGCCGTATTTCTCCCCGACCTTAGAGATAAGCGGACCCATCCACGTATCCTCGTCCACCGTTTTGAAGCCGTTTACCTGGAGCGCACCCTCTCGCATCGTAAGCGTTCTGTCGGGGATGATCCTGTCGGGAGAGATGACACGCATCTCTCCGAGTCCGGCGCAGTGCGGACACGCTCCCGCAGGATTGTTGAATGAAAACATACGCGGCGAAAGCTCGCCAAGGCTGATGCCATGCTCAGGGCAGGCGTAGCTCTGTGAAAACGAGAGCTCCTCGCCCTCTTCGCCGTCACGTCCGAGTACCGAAATGATCACATTTCCCTCTGCAAGCGAAAGCGCCGCCTCTACCGAATCGGCAAGACGCGAGCGCATGTCCTCGCGCATCACAAGCCTGTCTATTACTATCTCTACATTGTGCTTTTTATTCTTATCAAGTACGATCTCCTCTTCAAGTTCGTACATGTTCGCGTCAACGCGAACGCGGACATAGCCCTTTTTCTTGGCATCGGCGAAAACCTTTTCGTGGCGTCCCTTCTGCGCCTTTACAACGGGCGCAAGGACTAAAAAGCGACTTCCCTCTTTGATCTTAAGTATACGCTCGATGATCTCATCGGTCGACTGCATCTTTATTTCTCTGCCGCATATCGGACAGTGCGGAACACCTATTCGTGCATAAAGAAGTCTTAAATAGTCGTATATCTCGGTGACCGTGCCTACGGTCGAGCGTGGGTTTTTGGAAGTCGTTTTCTGGTCGATGGATATAGCGGGGGAAAGTCCCTCGATCGAATCAAGATCGGGTTTGTCCATCTGTCCGATAAACATACGTGCGTATGACGAGAGTGATTCGACAAAGCGTCTGTGTCCCTCTGCGTATATGGTATCAAAAGCAAGGGAGGATTTTCCCGAGCCCGAAAGGCCTGTGAATACCACGAGCTTATCACGCGGTATGGTAAGGTCTATATTTTTAAGATTGTTTACTCTGACACCCTTCAGAGAAAGCTCTGCCATGTTTTTGTCCTGTCCTTTCGGTGTAATTGCCAATATCTGCGGTTTTACTGCTTTTTAAGCTCGGCGATCTTGTCGCGCAGTACAGCCGCGCGTTCGAAGTCAAGCGTTTTAGCCGCAAGCTTCATCTCGCCCTCAAGCGACGCGATAAGCTTTTCGCGCTCTGTTTTCGGCATCTTCTTGCCTGTTGCCTTTATCTCGGCAAGCTTGGTCTCGGGCGAGCTTTCCGCCTCCGATATACCTATCTCTATGATATCGCGCACACTCTTCTTTATAGTCTGAGGAGTAATACCGTTCTCCTCGTTGTATGCGGTCTGCTTCTTGCGGCGGCGGTTTGTCTCGTCTATTGCCGCCTGCATCGAGCGTGTGATCGTGTCGGCATACATGATCACTTTACCCTCGGCGTTACGCGCCGCACGTCCTATAGTCTGTATAAGCGAGGTCTCACTGCGTAAAAAGCCTTCTTTATCGGCATCTAGTATAGCTACCAATGATACCTCCGGAATATCAAGTCCCTCTCGTAACAGATTGATACCGACAAGCACGTCGAATTTTCCAAGTCGGAGATCACGGATTATCTCCATTCTCTCCATGGTGTCGATGTTGTGATGTATATATTTTACCTTGATAAGATTATCCTCAAGATATTCGGTCAGATCCTCTGCCATCTGCTTGGTAAGCGTGGTCACGAGCACACGCTCACCCTTTTCCTCTCTCGCGTGTATCTCTCCGATAAGATCGTCGATCTGTCCTTTTACGGGGCGCACCTCTACCTCGGGGTCCACAAGTCCGGTAGGTCTTATTATCTGCTCGGCAATAGCCGACGAATGCTCCTTTTCATAGTCCTGCGGCGTTGCGCTTACAAACACTGTCTGCCCGATCTTGTCCTCAAATTCGTTAAAGAAAAGCGGTCGGTTATCGTACGCCGACGGCAGTCTGAAGCCGTATTCGACAAGATTCTGCTTTCTCGCACGGTCGCCTGCGCTCATTCCGCGCACCTGCGGAAGCGTCACGTGCGACTCATCGACAAAAAGCAAAAAATCTTTCGGGAAAAAGTCAAGCAGTGTGTACGGCGTTGAGCCGGGCTCTCTGCCCGACATTACTCGTGAGTAGTTTTCAACGCCCGAGCAGAAGCCGATCTCACGAAGCATCTCAATATCGTATCTCGTACGCTCCTCGATCCTCTGTGCCTCAAGAAATTTGCCGTTATCCTTGAAAAACTTTACACGGTCGACAAGCTCCTCTTCGATCTCACGTATAGCCGCCTCGCGGCGCTCGTCTGTAACGGCGTAGTGCGTAGCCGGGAAAAGCATCGTGTACGACATCGTACGGATAAGCTCTCCCGTGAGCGTGTTGATCTCGGATATACGCTCGATCTCGTCACCGAAAAATTCAACTCGTACCGCCTTGTCCGAACTGGACGCGGGAAATACCTCGACAACGTCTCCGCGTACTCGGAACTTGTCTCTTACAAAATTGATATCGTTTCGCTCATAACTCATCGAAATAAGCCTGCGTATGAACTCATTTCTGTCCATTATCATTCCCGGACGAAGCGAAAGCACCATTTTGCTGTACTCACTCGGGTCACCGAGCGAGTATATGCAAGATACGCTGGATACGATAATAACATCACGACGCTCAAACAGCGAGCTTGTAGCGCTGTGTCGAAGCTTGTCTATCTCATCGTTGACCGAGCTGTCCTTCTCAATGTACATGTCCTTACCCGGAACGTATGCCTCGGGCTGATAGTAATCGTAGTATGAAACGAAGAACTCGACCGCATTTTCGGGGAAGAACTCTCTGAATTCCGAGCAAAGCTGTGCCGCGAGAGTTTTGTTGTGTGCGAGAACAAGCGTGGGACGGTTGCATCTTGCGATAATATTAGCCATGGTAAAAGTTTTTCCCGAGCCTGTAACACCAAGCAGGGTCTGTGCCTTCATACCGTTGTTTATACCGTCACATATTTTATCTATAGCCTGCGGCTGATCGCCTGTAGGCTGATACGGAGAAACAAGCTTGAAGCTGTCCACAACATATCCTCCTTATTATAATAAGTGTATAATACTATTTTAACATAAATTTGCATAAATGCAAGCGTATTATGCAAATTTTATCAAGCAAGGTCTTCGAACAAATGTTCGATACTATTATAGCAGAGCCGCACACGCTTGTCAATATCATCTGAGAAAAAATTCAGACCTGCGCTGACCTGTCATACGGCGCTTGAGTGTCCATAGCCGTTCGGACAGATCGACATAATAAATATGAGGACTTTCAAGCCGTCTTATCTCGCTCCACAGCGTTGCTTTTTCTCTTTCACAGTAGCTTTTTATACTGCCGACGTCCGGAAGCTCGTATATCCGCTCTCCGCCGAGGTATATCGGAACAAGAAGCTCGCGTACACTGTAGTTAACAAGCGTTTTCGTTTTCCATGTCGCCTCGGGATCGAAGATTGTATGACTGCCGTACGGTATCGGCTCGTCCGAAAGCAATATCTCATCCGCCACAGCCTTGCCGTCTGTGTCGTAAAAACGCAGAAGCTTCTTCACGCCCGGCACGGATATCTTGCTCACACTCTCGCTTAATTTTATCTTTGGCAATATCACGCCGCCATCCTCAACAGCCGCGAGCTTGTACACACCGCCGAAAACAGGCGAGCTTTTCGAGGTTATAAGGCTCTCTCCCGCGCCGAATGAATCTATCGGCGCTCGTTCAGCGCAAAGTCTGCTTATCTTGTACTCATCAAGCGAGTTTGAAACGGTTATACCGCACTCCGCAAGTCCCGAAAGGTCGAGCATCGCGCGCGCCTTCTTTGACAGATATTCGATATCGCCTGAATCAAGTCTGACCGACGCTTTGGTTATACCGCGCGGCAATAACACATCACGTATCGCCTCACACGCCGCCGGCATACCGCTTCCGAGCGTGTCATATGTGTCAACAAGAAGCGTGGCGTTGTATGGGTTCTGCCGCAGATGCGCACAAAAAGCCTCATACTCGCAATCGAACATCTGTATCCAAGAGTGTGCCATCGTACCCACACTCGGTATACCGTAAAGCTTGGCTGCAAGCGTACACGAGGTTGCATGGCTTCCGCCGATATACGCGGCACGCGCACCGAGCAATGCCGCATCCGCTCCGTGAGCCCGCCGTGCGCCAAGCTCCAAAACAGGCTTACCCCGGGCAGCATAAGACATACGGCTCGCCTTTGTTGCGATAAGCGACTGATGGTTTATCATCAAAAGCAGAGCGGTCTCTATAAGCTGTGCCTCGATCATCGGTGCGCGTACGGTCAGTATGGGCTCATTCGGAAACACGACTGTCCCCTCGGGAACTGCGAAAATGTCACCGGTAAACCGAAAATGAGACAGATATCTTAAAAAATCCTCATCGTCTATCCCCCTCTCTCGCAAGAAATCAAGATCATCCGCGTCGAAACGCATTGAGTCGATATACTCACATACCTGCTCAAGCCCGGCGGCTACAGCGTAACCGCCGCCGTCAGGCACACGTCTGAAATACAGATCGAAATACGCGTACCTGTCCGCCTTTTGCGAGCAAAAATAACCGCGGCCCATTATAAACTCGTAAAAATCCGATATCATAGAAAGCTTTTGTGTGTCCATGTACTCCCCCAAAAACAAATATATATCTTTATTATCTCTTAGTCTGTAGGAGTAAATGCAGACAAAATAAAAAATCGGGACGTAAAACGCCCCGATAGCATTACACCGCCACACATAATATAAGTCCGATCATCGACAGAACAAGTCCCGCCAGACCGAGCCGTCCATGCTCTCCCTCGCTTCCTTTTAGTCCAAGGAATACACCGATCACCGACACCGGGTATCCGACAGGCGGTACCAGCCACGCTCCGACGCTTATTATTCCAAGTACGAGCGACGCAAGCGCCATATATTTCAGTTTTTTCATCCTTTTTCTCCCCTTTACGTGAAATTACATATATAATATCACATATTTTCATAAATTGCAATACATTTGCAATGCATATATTAAATATTTTTTTATATATAATAGTTATGCATAAAAATATAAGGAGAATCGCATGAAAAAGTTTAAGATACCGTCGGTACCGCCGACAACAAACAAATGTATACGTTTCCCCAATGACATAATCGAAGAGGTCGAAGCCGCTATCAAGGGCAAGAGCTGTACCTTTACGGCTTTTGTGGTCGAAGCGGTCAGGGTCGCGCTTGATAACATAAAGGAAGAACAGTAAAAAAACAAAAAAGCAAAAAGGTGAACGAGCTTCGTTCACCTTTTTTCATCATTGTATTTGTAATTCTTCGGCGACACACCCTCATGCTTCTTAAACACCGATGAAAAGTAGTACACGCTTTCAAAGCCGCACTGCTCTGCGATCTCGCTGATGCTGTAGCGATCGGTTATAAGCAGCTCCTTCGCCTTGTCAAGCCTTAACATAGTCACGTATTTTACAGGTGACATTCGGTATCTTTTTATAAACAGCTCCTTGAAATAATCGTACGACAGCCCCGACCTTGCACACATAGTCTTATAATCAAAATCATGCTCACAAAAATGCGCCAGCATATAATCGTATGACGGCTGTATTTTTTCAAAGCGATCGCTTGAATTGTATTTTTCGCGGTTTTGCTTTATCTTCCTTATGATGTCGTACAATATCGACATACATTCCGAGTAGTATCCTACCTTCTTTGTGTTCCATACGTTATGCATCTTAATAAATAGCGGCTTAAGCTCATTCATATTTTTTAAAAGCATTACTTGATCGGGCATCTCGTCGTCGGTATCGAAATATATGTCTATGCAAGCGCCTTTCTCGATCTTTTTTACAGTGTATTCGCCGTCTTTGATTCCCTTGGGCAGAAATCTGACAGAATTCGGCACATCGTGCACAGTCTTGCCGGCAAAGCTTGTTATGCCTTCACCGGAAAGAAAGAAAACAAGCTCATATGTCGACAGATTCACATTGTAACGGGATATCTCTCCTGCGCCTGCGCTGTTTTTACCTTCGTATACAACCACCGTACGTATTTTCGAAATATTTACCGTTTCATTTTCAAACAGCTTCATTTTCATCACCTGCCGCTTATATTATACCGTGCATTTACTGCGAAGTCAAGAAAAAATATCCTCATAAATTATAAAACCATTATATTTTACATTTACTTTGAAAGCGCACACGAATATAATCAAGGTATAAAATACACGAAGGATGTGTGTAAAAATGATCGACAGAATAAAAAAATTAACCGAAATGACAGTAAAGGGCGAGATGTTCGTCCCACATACCGACACAGAGTATGATCGGGAAGACCTCTTTTTACCGCCTGTTATGATGAGCGCCAAAAGGTCAAAGGAATACATACTTAATCAAAAGCCGTACGTAAGCGAATATACAGCGCTTACCGGATACTTGCGCTTTTGCGGTGACGTCATGGGTGATATATTCAACCGTAACGGTCACGAAAACTTCAACAAAATCATGTCGGCCTTTTACAACAGACCGATAGAAGGTCTTTGCACCTTTGAATGGCAGCACAGCGTTGCCGATTTTGAAAAGGTTATAAGGATCGGCATAAACGGACTCAAGGACGAGATCGATGCTTCCCGTCAAAAGCAGACCGAGGAAGAAAAAATCGAGTTTCTTGACGCTCTTGATGTAATTGCCGACGCCGTGATCTGCTGGGCAGACAAATGCTCCCACGCGGCGCTTGAAAAATCAAGAGAAACGGATGTCAGCGAATACAGGGAAAACCTCATAAAGCTTTCACAAGCACTAAAAAACGTACCTGCCAATCCCGCAAAAAGCTTTTATGAGGCGATTCTGAGCGTATTTGTGATCTACGCCTTTGTTCCCGACAGCATCGGGTGTATCGACAGATATCTTTACCCGTTTTATGTAAAGGATATCGCAAACGGCACTCTCACAAAGGAGAATGCAAAGGCATATCTACAAGAGCTTTTCTTAATGCTTCAGTCAAGAATTTCAATAGAATCTGACCGATTCTACCGCGGCGGCGAATCGCATTTCTGTATCGGCGGATATCTTGAAAACGGAGAGGATGGCTTTAACGAGCTATCAAGGCTAATTCTCGACAGTATGCTCGAGCTTCCGACCTGGATACCGCAGATATCGCTTCGCTGGACAAAGAAAACACCGACAGAGGTGCTTAAATATGTAATGGACTGTGAGCGCAAGGACCCCAACAAGCGCATCGCATTTGTAAACGACGAGCCGAGGATCAAAGCGTTTATGGAAATTGCCGGCTTTCCGTTTGAGCTTGCCTGCAAATACACGATGGTGGGCTGTAATGAGCCACAGCTCCCCGGCGGCATATTTATGGGCGGATGCAAAACAAATATCGTAAATCTATAGAAAGAACACTGTATAATTGTGAAGAAGAAATATGCAGCTGCAAAAGCTTCGATGAATTTTATTCGGTTTTTGAACGTGAGCTTCAAGAAACAATAAAAAAAGCGATCGGCTACTACGAAAATTTCCAATCGGTAAGAGCAAGAGATGTGAATTTAGTCAGCACTATGTTTTTCGAAGGCTCGATCGAGCGTGCCAAAAGCATAACACAGGGAGGCGCAAAAAACGCTATCGCAGATTTTGCCTTTATCGGCATAGTAACTGTCATAGACTCGCTTTCAATAATAAAACAGTTCGTTTTCGATGAAAAGCGTGTTTCAATGCGAACGCTTCTTGACGCATTGAAAGCAGACTGGGAAGGCTTTGACAGCTTGCGAAGCAGTGTTCTTAAACACGGCGCGTTTTTCGGTAACAACGACGAAGTTTCAAACGACTGTGCGAGCAGATTTGCAACAAGTGTCCGCAATTATCTGGCTGATAAGCAATCTTGCTTTGGCTACAAATTCCTTCTCGGAAATCTTATCGGCTACAATCAGCATCATAAATTCTTTGGAGAATTCACCAAGGCAACACCCGACGGCAGATACGACGGCGATATGATCTCTTACGGTATCAGCCAAAATGACGGTAAGGACAAAGAGGGACTTCCCGCGCTTTTAAGTTCTGTTGCCAAATTAAACTCCCATATGATTTTCTGCGGTCAAACGGTCACAAACGTGCTTTTGGACGAGCAGATCGTAAAAAATGATGACAGCTTTGAGCGCCTTGTCAACCTTTTTGAAACCTACTTCAAGCTCGGAGGACTTCATTATCAGCTTAATTACGTTTCAAAAGAGGACATGAAAAAGGCACAGGTCACTCCCGAAAAGTACAAGAGCCTGCGAGTAAGAGTAAGCGGATTTTCCGATTATTTTGTCTTCTTAAATGAGGATTTGCAGAATGAGCTTATATCAAGAACAGAAAAGCCCGTGTGATATTGTTTTAAGACAGAGGTGTTATTAAATGAAATTGAGAAACGATAAAATTTTGATCTTTGGCGGCGGAAGCGGTATAGGTAAGGCTATTGCGAAGCGCTTTTGCGATGCCGGTGCAAGTGTAGTGATAGTCGGAAGGACAGAGGCAAAGCTACAGGCGGCAGCTGAAGAAATAAACAGCCGTAATCTTCATTACAAGGTATTTGACATCGCAGATGTAAACAAGCACATCGAATTATTTGACGAGGTCAGCACTATTCTTGGCGGTCTTAACGGCTTTGTTAACTGTGCGGCACTCGGAAGCGGCGTTTTAGGGAGGGGCTACGAGCCGTGGGATATCACCTCCGAAGAATGGGACACCGTTACTGCTGTGGATTTCAAGGCGGCATATTTCCTGATGCGTAATGAGATAGATTATATGCTTGAAAGGGGTATCCGAGGTAATATTCTGAATTTTGCCTCAAATGCCGCTTACACGGATATTATCGGATACTACGGTGCATCTAAAGAGGCGATCATAAAGTGGACGAGATCGTTTGGCAAAAAATACGGCCACAACGGCATTATCATAAACGGTATCGCTCCCGGTGCGACCTTCACTCCGATGATCAAACGGTATGCTCACAGCATTGATCAGAAATACGAGCGCCACGCGATTGAACGCTTTATACGTCCGGATGAGATCGCAGAATTAGCCTTCTATCTCATGAGCGATTACGGCGAGATCATATGCGGACATACGGTTGTTGCTGACGGCGGCGATAACGTAGCGACATAATAAGGCACAACAAAAAACAGACCGTGTGACACGGTCTGTTTTTTTGTATTATTTTGCCGCTTTTTTCATGTCCTCGTTGAACTTTTCGATACCCTTGTCGGTAAGAGGATGCTTGATCATCTGCATTATGACCTTGTAGGGGATGGTCGCTATGTCAGCACCCGCTCTTGCCGCCTTGATAACATCCTGCGGACCTCTTATGCTTGCCGCAATTATCTCGGTCTCTATGCCGAAATATGTGAAGATCTCGGAGATCTCCTCAACAAGTATCGCGCCGTCTGCCGAAATATCGTCAAGTCTGCCGATAAACGGGCTTACAAAGCTTGCACCCGCTCTTGCCGCCAAAAGCGCCTGCGAACTGCTGAAGATAAGTGTCACATTTGTCTTGATGCCGAGTTTGGAAAGCGCGCTTGTCGCCTTCAGTCCTTCCTCGCATACCGGTATCTTTATAACTATGTTCTTGTGTATCTTTGCAAGCTCCTTTGCCTGCTCTACCATTCCCTCTGCGTCCTCGGCTGTCACCTCGGCACTGATCGGGCCGTCTACAAGCGCCACGATCTCCTCGATAACGTCCTTAAGGTCTCTTCCCTCTTTCGCTATAAGCGAGGGGTTGGTCGTTACTCCGCTGAGTACGCCAAGCTTTGCCGCCGCCTTTATCTCTTCAACATTCGCGGTATCAATAAAAATCTTCATATTATTTTATCCTTTCTTATCAATTCACCTTTTAATTGGATTTTCTTTAATGAATCTGTCAAGTATTTCCGCGCAGTCCATACATATTCGCGTACACGGACGAGCATTGTAATATTCAGGCGTTCTGTCTGCCGGTACATGTCCGAGCCCGCCCTGCTTTGAACCAAGCAGCTCGCGGCATATGACAGAACCGTATATCTCCTTGAATTCCTCCGCAAGCCTTTGTACATTCTTATAATGCTCGGTCTTTTCCTCCTTGGCACAAGGGTCGCTATAGCCGTACAGTACACCGAGCACCATGAACATTCCGCTCACTGCTCCGCACACCTCGCGCATACGTCCCATTCCGCCTCCGAATGATGACGAAAGCCTCATTGCACTGTCAAGATCATATCCGGTCAGATCGGTAAACGCGCCGAAAACAGCTTGCGAGCAGTTGTATCCCGCTTCGAACAGCTCTCTTGCGCGCTCTGCGTGGTCACACATAACATCTCTCCATTATATATTATAGGTAAGATTGTAGCACATCGGTACATGTAAATCAATAAACAAAGCATATCTCGGCAAAATCTGTCCAAAAAAAAGCAATATATGTCCGATAAGCACAAACTCTTCCTTAATATATAATACCACAAATACAGTTTCTCTTCAAGCATTTTTTGTAAATGCATATTTTTTTCGGGGCGATTGAGTATTACACAAAATATTTGCGGCGTCATTCATTCTTTACTCACACAAAAAGTACCGTTATTATTAAAAATACACAAAAACCTTTTTTTAATATGTCCCGAAAGCCTTATTCCACCGTTTATTTTCGACATATAAAAAACGCATATTCGGCATTTGTACCAAATTATATCTTTTTAGTAAAATCATATTGACAAAACACAAGATATAGTGTACAATAGTCTCGCACCCACAAAATATCGGGTTCGCTTAAAATCCAGCCACAACGAAAAAAGGAAACATTATTATGACGATCGGCGGTCTTATGAAGCTTACGCTTCTTGACTTTCCCGGCAAGGTCGCCTGTACGGTGTTTACTGCCGGCTGTAACTTCAGATGCCCCTTCTGCCACAACGCTTCTCTTGTCAGAGCAGACTGCGGGGAGCTTGATGAAGAAAAATTCTTCGATTTTTTGAAAAAGAGACGAGGTATACTCGACGGTGTATGTGTTTCGGGCGGTGAACCGACACTTCAACCCGATCTCACCGGGTTCATTACAAGGATCAAGGATCTCGGATACAGTGTTAAACTCGACACCAACGGGTCAAATCCGGAGAAGCTCAAAGAGCTTGTACAAAGTAAGCTTGTTGATTACGTGGCGATGGACATAAAAAATTCGCCGTCAAGCTATATTACCACATGCGGCGGAGCAGATCATCTCGAAAAGGTGAAGGAAAGTGTCGATTACCTGAAAGGATCATCGGTCGCATACGAGTTTCGCACAACGGTCGCAAAGGGACTGCACACAGACTCTGATTTTCACGAGATCGGCAAATGGCTTGAAGGTACAGAAAAATACTTCTTGCAGACCTTCAAGGATTCGGGTGATATCTTAAGCGAGGGCATGTCGGCGGCAGACGAGTCTGACATGAAAAGATATCTCACCGTTATAAAAAAATATATACCCTCGGCTAAGCTTCGCGGAAGCGACGGTTAATATGTAAATAATTAAAAGGAGAAATAAAATGTATCAGGTACTTAAAAGAGACGGAAAGGTCGTGGATTTTAACCTTTCTAAGATCTCGGACGCTATAACGCACGCGTTCGAAGCACAGGAGGTCGAAAGCCATCCGAGCATTATAGACTTCCTCACACTCAAGGTAACAGCAGAATTCGCTCCCAAGGTAAAAGAAGGACTTATCGCGGTCGAGGATGTACAGGACAGCGTTGAGTCGGTACTCGTAAAGGCAGGCTATGCCGAAGTTGCAAAGGCATATATCCTTTACAGAAAGCAGAGAGAAAAGCTTCGTAACATGAAGTCCACGATCCTTGATTACAAGAAGATCGTAGACGACTATGTAAAAGACAATGACTGGAGAGTTAAGGAAAACTCGACCGTAACATATTCTGTCGGCGGACTTATCCTTTCAAACTCCGGTGCTATCACAGCAAACTACTGGCTCTCCGAGATATACGACGATGAGATCGCAAACGCTCACAGAAACGCTGACATCCATCTGCACGATCTCTCTATGCTTACAGGTTATTGCGCCGGTTGGTCGCTCAAGCAGCTTATAAAGGAAGGTCTCGGCGGCGTTACAGGTAAGATCACCTCCGCTCCCGCAAAGCACCTTGCAACACTCTGCAACCAGATGGTAAACTTCCTTGGTATAATGCAAAACGAATGGGCAGGCGCACAGGCATTCTCCTCCTTCGACACCTACCTTGCTCCCTTTGTTAAGGCTGACAACTTAAGCTATGATCAGGTAAAGAAGTGCATCGAGTCCTTCATCTACGGCGTAAACACTCCGTCCAGATGGGGTACACAGGCGCCCTTCTCCAACATCACTCTTGACTGGACAGTTCCTAACGACCTTGCAGAGCTTCCCGCGATCGTGGGCGGCAAGGAAATGGACTTCAAGTACAAGGATTGTAAAGCTGAAATGGACCTTGTAAACCGTGCGTTCATCGAGACAATGATCGAGGGTGACGCTAACGGCAGAGGCTTCCAGTATCCTATCCCCACCTACTCCATCACCAGTGACTTTGACTGGTCGGAAACAGAAAACAACAAGCTTCTCTTTGAAATGACATCGAAGTACGGTACTCCTTACTTCTCAAACTACATCAACAGCGACATGGAGCCCAGCGACATCCGCAGTATGTGCTGCCGTCTCCGTCTCGACCTCAGAGAGCTCAGAAAGAAATCCGGCGGCTTCTTCGGAAGCGGCGAAAGCACCGGTTCTGTCGGCGTTGTTACGATCAACATGCCCCGTATCGCTTACCTTGCAGAGGACAAGGAAGATTTCTACAAGCGTCTTGACCACATGATGGATATTTCCGCACGTTCGCTCAAGATCAAGAGAAACGTCATCTCCAAGCTTCTCGATGAGGGTCTTTATCCTTACACAAAGAGATACCTTGGAACATTCGCAAACCACTTCTCTACTATCGGTCTTCTCGGCATGAACGAAGTAGGTCTTAACGCAAAGTGGCTCGGAAAAGATATGACACACGAGGAAACACAGGAGTTCACAAAGGAAGTCCTCAATCATATGAGAGAAAGACTTTCGGACTACCAGGAGCAGTACGGCGACCTTTACAACCTCGAAGCAACGCCTGCTGAATCCACATCCTTCCGTCTTGCAAAGCATGACAAGAAGCGTTTCCCGAACATCCTCACAGCAAACGAGAACGGTACACCTTATTACACCAACTCCTCTCACCTTCCTGTTGGCTTTACCGACGATATCTTCGCGGCGCTCGACATTCAGGATGACATACAGACACTCTACACATCGGGTACTGTATTCCATGCATTCTTAGGTGAAAAGCTTCCCGATTGGAAGTCCGCGGCAGCTCTTGTCAAAAAGATCGCCGAAAACTACAAGCTTCCTTATTACACGCTTTCTCCCACATACTCGGTCTGCAAGAACCACGGTTACCTCAGCGGAGAGGTATACGAGTGCCCGCACTGCGGCGGCCGTACAGAGGTCTACAGCCGTATCACAGGCTATTACCGTCCCGTACAGAACTGGAACGACGGTAAGAGCCAAGAGTTCAAGGACAGACTTGTATACAATGCGGCAAGCTCGATGGCAAAAAAGGGTGCTGACATTTCAGCCGGACCTGTTGTCAGCGAAGCAAAGGCAGAGGCTTCCGCCGCTGCCGACACCATCCTTCTTTTCGCTACAAAGACCTGCCCCAACTGCAAGGTAGCAAAGAGCTATCTTGACAAGGCCGGCGTTCCCTACACAACAGTATACGCGGACGAGGATACCGCAAGCACCGAAAAATATGAAGTGCGTCAGGCTCCCACTCTCGTGCTCGTACAGGGCGAAAGCGCGGAAAAGATAGTAAATCTCTCGAACATCAAGAAGTTCACAGAAGAATACGCTAAGTAAAAAAGCATAAAAGCGGGACTAAACCGTCCCGCTTTTGTTTAGTGTAAGAAAGGTACAAGACATGCATGATATAGTAATAGTCGGCGCAGGACCTGCCGGTCTCACCGCCGCGATATACGCACTTCGGTTTAACAAAAGTGTGCTCATTATAGAAAAGGGCACATTCGGCGGTCAGATAACCTATTCACCCAAAGTAGAAAACTATCCCGGCTTCAAGGAGATGAGCGGAAATGAGTTTGCCGATCTGCTTGTAGACCAAGTCATCTCACTCGGCGGCGAGATTGAGCTTGACACAGTAACATCCGTAGAGCCCGGCCGCGTAAGCTGTGAATCGGGCAATATATACGAAGCAAAGGCAATCATAATAGCCGCAGGCTCAAAGCACAGGCAGCTCGGTTTAGCTAATGAAAACGAGCTTGTCGGTAACGGTGTTTCGTACTGCGCGGTATGCGACGGCGCTTTCTGCAAGGGACAGGACGTTGCTGTCATCGGCGGCGGAAACACGGCTTTACAGGAGGCAGTATTACTTTCCGACATCTGCAAAAGTGTTACAATAGTACAGAATCTCCCTGCTCTTACGGGAGAAAAGAGACTGTCCGAGCAGCTTGATAAAAAGGATAACGTAAGGATCATCTGCTCATCAATCGTAACCGAGCTTGTGGGTAACGGTAAGCTTGATGCAGTAAAGATAAAGAACACCGAAAGCGGCAGCGAGGACGTTCTTGATGTTGACGCTGTGTTCGTTGCAATCGGTCAAGTACCCGAAAACAAGGCATTTGAAAGCGTTTGCACTCTTGACAACTACGGTTATATTACCGCTGACGAAAGCTGTGTCACAGGTACAAAAGGTATATTCGTAGCCGGCGACTGCCGTACAAAGGCGGTGCGCCAGATCACGACCGCCACAGGCGACGGTGCTATCGCGGCTGTTAATGCCTGCAGATATATTGACGCTCTTTAATATAAAAAGCAACAGCACCTCGATTGAGGTGCTGTTGGCAATTTACTTTTCAATACGGTCAAGCTTTAAAACTCACGAAAGGATGAAAGCTATTGAAAATTCTCTACGACGACAAGGACATAACCGTTTGCATAAAGGACCCGGACTTACTTTCGGAGAAAAGTGAAAACGGCGCAGATATACTAACGAAGCTCGAAGAACATTTTGGCGGTGAATTCACGTTCTTTCCTCTCCACCGCCTTGATTTCGGTGTCGGCGGCACGATGGTGTTCGCCAAAAATAAAAAAGCTGCGGCTAAAATAAGCGAGATGGTTGCAAACAGAGAGATGTCAAAGGAATATCTTGCGGTCGTGACAGGAGTACCGGAAGAAAGCACGGGCACATACCGTGACTTACTTTTCAAGGATTCAAAAAAGAACAAATCCTTTGTTGTTGACAGAAAACGCGCAGGGGTTAAAGAAGCGTCACTCGAATACGAGGTGACCCAGAGCCGTGAGATAAACGGCGAAGTATTCTCCCTTGTAAAAATAAAGCTTCACACGGGTCGCTCGCATCAGATACGCGTACAGTTTTCGTCAAGAAAAATGCCCCTGTACGGCGATCGTAAATACGGCGCGAAAACAGGCTCGGATATTGCTTTATGGTCATACAGACTTACCTTTAACCATCCCTCAAGCGGCGAAACCGTTGAGTTTTCGAAGCTTCCTACAGGTGGTATTTGGGATGAGTTTGGTTTTGCCGCAATCATGTAACTAAAGGGGAGCACACAGGTGCGCCCCTACTTTTCTATTAAATAACAGATGACTCACATTTCCCCTGCAAGCGACCACATTTTGGTTTCGCCGGGGTACATTTCAACTTCAATAAAATCTACATCTCTGCCATAGTATCTGCTTTCGTACACTTCGTAAGGCGAACACGGCTTTTTGAACCTTATTCGTTTTGTACCGCCTGTTGAGGCATGAACTGCAATAAAGTTTTCATTTGCATACAAAATGTATTGGTCTGTCGAGTATATGTGACAACCCGCATATTCGGCAACAGATGCAATGATCTCACTTCTTAAAGCAGGAGTACAGCAATATACACTGACAAATCCCATATCATCACGCATGGCAAATGCAGTCTTTGAATCCACACAGTATTTGCCAAGCACCGTGACGTTATCGTCATCAATATAGAACGCAGGATTCATGTATGCAGGCGGGATCTCAGTAGCCTTTATCCATATATTGCTGTGTACAACTCTGTCAATGAAACCGTAACGGCGGTACTTGTCGGCATATTTAAGTGCGGGATGAGCCTCTGCCCAAAACCACGGAAAAGCGGTCTTATCCATAATACGGACTTTCATTCCCACAGTCTTTTCGATATTTTCTATGCACTGAACATCGGGGGCATTATGGTTGACAAATCCGGGAGCATAAAGCCAGAGCACGGCAGCATGATTCTTTCTTGCCTTTTTGTGTATTGCTTCGCGCTCGCTGTCCGAAAGACTATATGTATTAAGCATGATGTAAAGCTTGTAATCCGGCATACGCGGATCGCTTAAGTCATCGTGGAAATAGTAATCCACGGGAGCGCCGATCCTATGTATATCCGAGGTACGGTAGAAATCAAGCACCAGCTTATTCAGTGCATCGCTCACCATATGAACACTTTCCGTATCATATATAAGCGCTATCTCATTTTTCTTGGTTCTGTCAAGACTGTACGCAAACTCGCCTATTTTCTGCTGCTTTTTAAAAAGTGCAAGGATGTCGACATCATTATACCACTCATTGCCGTGGCAGCGGGCACCCATGTCAAACCACCATGCCTGAATATCCTCGCATATGTCTCTGGCAAAATCGCGCTTAAGCGTATTTATGGAATCATTTACAGTATATAATGCCATCGCTTCGCGCTGTATAAGGGGCAGACTGCGGTGAGTTCTCGAATCATCCTCACAAATGTATATCATATCACGGATCCTGAAGGAATCCTGCATCTCTCTTTGCGCCACCACTCCGCCCGGCTCACGGTTATTATAAACTCCGGGGGCGGCAAGGTAATCAATAACTCCGCTTTCCAGAAGCGTAAGTGTTCCCGTAGCGTTACCGGAATCGTAATAATCGCAACATCCGTATGAGCCGTAGAACGCGCCCACAAGAAGATCGCCGTTAAGCCGTTTCAATACCTTTGCAAAATGTACTATAGTGTTAGCGGTGGCTGTATGTATCGCCGCGAAAAAGTCCGCGCTGTGCATATAATCGCGTGCATTCAGGAAAACACCCACGTTCGTTTCGTGTTTTGCTTCGAAGTCGACCTTTCCGCCTATCGTATAGGACACACTTTCCCACTTTTCAAAGGATTCACAAATAGTACGGTCTGCATCAAATATATGTTTTCTTTCATCGAGGCTTGGAATTGCGGGAAGATCAAATGTAGCATCTGGTCTGTTCCATACACGTCTAAGCTCTTGTTCTGTTTTATATTTTTCACGTAGGTACTTGGCGTATTCAAGTCTGAAAGGCTCGGAAAAGTCGGCATATGTCCCCTTTTCACTGTTATGAAGCCGATGTTCTCCGGGATAATACCACTCGCCCGTACCGCCCGCACAAAGGAAATATCCTATAACTCTGTCAAAATAGGGGGACTCGGAGATCTCCTTGTAATAATCGCAAAGAGCATTCTCGCCGTCCTTGCGCCACTCGAGTGACGCGAAGGATACCATGCCGTCGACGGGCTCTATACTTGCTGAGGTGCATATTACCCTTTCACGGCTTCCGTCGTTAAATAAAAGCTGCTCGCTCGGATGTGCGTTTATCCATTCGGTGTTGGGACTTACATTAAGTCTTAATACAACGTAAGCATCGGGAATTATATCAATCAAATTTTTTATGTCATCAATAGTCTTGGTAACGCCATCGGGAATATCTCCATTTCCCGGACGATTCCATCTCATAGCCGAGGAAATATAGAAGATACGCATCCCTGCATCTCCGAGCTTTTTGATGTATTCGCGTGTACTGTCGTCAGCCAGCATCGTCATAGGAGGAAAAGCTTTTCCATCTATAACTATAGCAGGCTCACCGTTGTATCTTTCGATTTTTGCTTTTGCCATACCCTACCTCCGCATATTTTTAACTTTTGTTCAGTGTACCACAAAAAAGTAGATTTTTCAATACCCAAGCCGAATATTCTTCAGATATTTAAGGGGAACCATTTTAAAACGGGTTCCCCTTAATAATCTACACATATTATCTTGAATAAAGCTTATAAAGCTCGCTGTACATACAGCCCTTTTCGATTAGCTCCGCGTGGCTTCCAGACTCAACAAAAGTAACAGCACCTCACGAGAGGTGCTGTTGGCAATTTACTTTTCTATGCATCCGAGCTTTTCAAGCTCTGCAATGAATTTGTCGACACCGACAGAAGCAGTGTCCTTATCAACATTGTAAGCTTCAAGCAAGCTTGCAACAAGCTCATCGCGCGAGATGCCCGCTTCAAGCTTTTCCCAAAGAAAGCTTCCGGTCTCGTTGAGCTTCATCATTCCGTTAAACTTTTCGCTCGCCTCGCCTACAGCAACAACAACATTGTTGCCTGCGACCTCGCGGCGTACAAATCCTTCCTTGATCTTCATAAAAATACCCCCAAAATTTTTTAGCCTCTTATAATATATCACAATTATCCGCATAAGTCAAGAAAAATAACGTTAAAGGTAAAATCCAATGGAAATTCTGTATGATGACAAGCATATAACCGTCTGTATCAAGGACACTTATTTACTGTCCGAAAAAAGCGAGAACGGTAAGGACATCATTACCGTTCCGGACGACTATTACAAGAGCGGCTCGCAGGATGCAAGCGCTTATCCGCTTAACAGGCTCGATCACGGCGTAGGCGGAGTGATGGTGTTTGCCAAAACGCACGAGGCGGCGGCAAATATGGCTCAAAGCTCGGTAATCAGATAGCTCTGTGGTCGTATAGGCTTGCTTTTACTCATCCGCACACGGGAGAGGCGCTTGAATTTACACGACCTCCCGAGGACAGCGTGTGAAGTGAATTTAACTCTTTGGCGTTATTGTAAAAAATAACGCCTTTTATGATTTATTGACAAGTATATATGAGTATGCTATAATTTTCACAGAAATTGTCGGAGGGTGAAATATTCGTATGAAAACAAGAAAAGCTTTATTTGCAAAATCAATTATCCTTGTTTCTTTGACCGCAGCACTCATATTTTCCATTTTCTCTGTAACTGCATCGGCGCAGGATACCGTATTCACAGACGTAAAGAAAGACGATTGGTTTTATCAGAGCGTGCAATCGGTTTCGACCTTCAGGCTGATGAACGGAGTAAATGAGTCAAGCTTTGCGCCAAACGGAGAGCTTACCTATGCACAGGCATTAACGATAGCCGCACGCGTTAACAGCTTATATGAAAACGGAAAGGACGATTTTGCCCCATCCTCGCCCTGGTATAAGGTGTATTTTGATCACGCGATAGGCGCAAACATTACCAAGCAACTACCCGAATTCCCCGATAAAAGCATCACTCGCAAGGAATTTGCTTATTTTCTTGCTAATGCTATGCCCAAGTGGGCACTTTTTAAGATAAATGACATAAAAATCACTGACATTCCCGATATAAGCGCTGATAACGAATACGCAGAAAGCATTTGCTCGCTTTATAATGCAGGAATCGTATTAGGTGTGGATGAGTCATTAAGCTTCAATGCGGATCAGCTTATAAAAAGGAGCGAAGCAGCGGCAATTCTTGCAAGAACTATATATCCCGAAGAACGCTTACGCTCACAAATGCATCCGATCGAGCGTGAAAACGAAGCATTATCGATAAAAATCCCCGAAAATATACCAACCGAAAAAATCACAATGAAGCAGGCGGACAGCAAAGTAATAAAAAATTACACCGACAAGGCTTCAGAACTGACAAACATAATTTTAAGTAATTCGGACACGCTTATCGGCAAGCTGCCGATATATTTTGTGAGCGAAAACGGCAGTGACGAAAACGACGGAAAGTCCCCTCTCACACCATGGAAAAGCCTTGAAAAGGTAAATTCCACGGTTCAAAGCGGAACGGTTTTGTTTGAACGCGGCAGTATGTTCAGAGGTCAGCTTTTCCTTACAAACGGTGTAACCTTTTCTGCTTACGGCGAAGGTGAAAAGCCAGAGATCCGCGCGTCGGTTGATGCATCCTCTCCCGAATTCTGGAAAAAGACCGAAATCCCCAACGTATACGAATGTACTGTCAAGCTTGGGGAAAGCGTTGGCAATATCGTTTTTGACAACGGAAAGGCATGGGGAATATTAAAGCAGCCCGGCTACAAGAATGTCGGTATTAACGGGCTCGTTTCAAACGGCAGAGAAAAATATCCCGGCACAAACATCGTAAATTCGTACAGGGACTTAAAAAACGATCTTGAATTTTTCTACGATTCGTTCAGCCAAAGACTTTATCTCTGTTCAAAATCCGCAAGCCCCTCGGAAGCATTTGACAGCATCGAAATTTGTACAAAAAAATCAGCGGCGGTTCGTAACTCCGATTACGGACTGATCACAAGAAATGTTACTGTTAACAATATTCATTTTTCAAACGCCGGGGTACACGGAATAGCACTGAACGGACTTGAAAACGTGACAGTTGAATACTGCAAATTCACCTTTATCGGAGGATGCGTGCAAAAGGATACGCTCCGCTACGGAAATGCAGTTGAAAACTTCGGCAAATGTGACGGATTTACAGTCCGCAACTGCTATACCTATCAGGCATACGATTGCGCGTATACAGCCCAGTGGCAAGGCAACGCCGGACACGTTGAGGGTGAAGAATTTCTCATAAAAAATGTAAACTTTTACAACAATGTTTCAGATTACGCAAACAACTGCCTTGAATTCTGGATAAAGGAAAACGACGGCGTTTCGGGTAAAAGATTCGCTTTCGAGAATTGCAACGCGTGGGGAAATTACTCGCTTAACAACGGATACGGCTTCGGTCAGCAAAGAGATCTTTTATCCTCAAGTATGTTTTACGGCAATCTTTGCGGAAAATCGACCGAATTTATAAACTTCAATGTTTTTGACAACGTAATGATAAATTCATCTGCCTACGCCGTTTTTGCTTACAAGCTTGATCTAAATGATGGATTCAGGCTTCGTAACAACGTATACATTCATGAATACGGAAAAACCTTTGCAAATATATACTACACGCTTTTCCCCTATAACGAAAAAACGCTCAATAATATGGCAAAGGAAATATGGAGACAGGCAGCATATACTATTACACTCTGCCGGAAAACACAAGCAAAAAAGAAATAGACGAAAAAGGTTACAGTCTGACCCTTTCCGCCCTTGATTTCCACCAAGGAAGCGACGACCGGCAATTTTGCGACTATATTGAAAAGGACGTATATATGTGTGCAAAGCTTACGACTAATTATGCTTCTGCAAATGCGTCAAACGAGGCGTACAAAATACATTATTCGGTACTCAAGGCGATAATGCTTGAAGAGCTTGATCAGAACAAATACAAATACGCAACGGTAAAGTATTATTATGAAGTCCCGACAGGGAAAGCGCCAAGCGCAGAGAATATAATACTAAGACAATACAATTCAGAGCGATCCTGGCTCGGTTAAATACACTCAAATAAAATCGTACCGAACAGATGGGAAAGCGTGACCATTGATATCTCATCGGCTGAGCTTTTAAGCCGTGACGCCTTATGGTCACAGTTCCAGCTTCAGGTATTTGGCGGACTTAACGGTGAAAAGATCCCACAGGGTGAAGCATTCTACATCTCTGAAATGACCTTCTACAATTAACATTTACAGAAAAGTGCCTGTTTTTAACAGTATACTGCCTTGAAATTCACAGTGAAATATATTATACTGATCCTGTATTCCGATCTGTAAGGAGATAAATGATGAAAGCAGTTGTTATAACAGAAACGCAGAGTCTGCTCTGGACCGATGTTGAAGACATTACTCTCAAGAACGGCGAGGTTCTTGTTGAAGTATACGCGGCGGCTGTAAACCGTGCCGATCTTATGCAAAGAGCGGGACAGTATCCCCCTCCCCCCGGATGCCCCGACTGGCCCGGGCTTGAGATATCGGGGACTATAAAAGAAATGACACCCGAAGCAACGGCAAACAGCAATTTCAAGGTAGGCGACAAGGTCTGCGCGCTTCTCGGCGGCGGAGGCTATGCCGAATACGCGGCTGTTCCCTACAACATGCTAATGCCTGTACCAAACGGCATCTCAATGGAGGAAGCGGCTGCTATGCCCGAGGCATTTGCGACCGCATACCTCAACCTGTTCATCGAAGGCGGTGCGAAGTCGGGACAGACCTTCCTTATGCACGCGGGCGCAAGCGGACTTGCAAGCGTTGTGATTCCCATGGCAAAGGCATTCGGTCTCAGAGTCATCACTACCGTATTAAATGAAGAAAAGGCAAAGGAGATCGAGCATCTCGAAGCCGATGTGGTCGTAGATACCTCAAAGGAGCGCATCGAGGATGTTCTGAAGAGAGAGGCAGACGCGGGACACGAATTAAATCTCGCAATCGACTGTCTCGGAAGCGAAAATGTCGGAAAATGCTTTCCATATGTTGCGTACGGCTGCCGCTGGATAATGATAGCGACACTCGCAGGAGATCTGTCTGAGGTCAATATGCGCACGATGTATGTAAAGAATATCAGACTTATCGGAAGCACACTTCGCAGTAAACCTGTAGAGGTAAAATCACAGATACTTGCAAGTCTTGTCCGTGACGTCTGGCCTAAGGTCGAGTCGGGCAAAATCAGAGCAACGATCTACAAGGTCATGCCGATAACCGAAGCAGAAGCGGCACACGAGCTTCTTTCAAGCGGAAAGAGCGCAGGCAAGGTCGTACTCAAGGTCAAATAAAAAATAAGGTGGGCTCATTAAGTGTAAGCCCGCCTTAAATATTTTATGTGTTATGCAACCGTTGCATCATCAAATGATAATTCATCCGCAAGCTGTGCCTCAATGGATGGCAGTGCGTTAAGTATAGCCCAGGGTCTGCCCGACTCATCTACCTGATAGTCAACGATATAACCGAGCTTTTCAAAGTCGCGGATCTTGATAAATGTTCTGTCTCCGATAATGATACCGGTCATATCTATCTTCTCTTCTCCGCGTACAACATACGCCTTTCCGTTGACCGCATCCCAGTCAACCACCTCTCCGAAGCGCTCGCATATGCGGCGCATGGGAAGATACATGCTTCCGTCGATATTATGGAAATCGTAAAGACCGAGAGCGTACTCTTCGCCTGTTTCATCATAAAGTAATGTTCCGTATACCTCGGATGTACCCTCAACACCATCCCAAGTGATACGCATTTCTTCTATCGGCGAGTACTCGGCAACCGTGGAATAAGAGTAAGCACGTTCAAAGACATCTATCATTGAGATCATGCTTGCATCCGAAATATCTGTAAGCTCAAATGCTTCGCAGGGCTTTGTAATACTGTCCGCTTCAACTGTTGCCAGAATGATACCCTCTGCGACTATTTCGATTTTTACTTTTTGAGTATAGACACCGTCCTTTTCGGTCGTTTCCGCTTCATAGCTCGTTCCCTTAAGCATCCTGCTTATCTCTTCGATCGTTTCCGGAGTAAATATCTCCGTTGTATCAAACTCTTCCTGACTGTCAAACATACCGATCGAATTTCTCATCTCATCTGCCATTGCAAGCAGATATACCTGAAGCTCATCGTTACCGCTATTCTCTGCAAGATCAGCCATACCGTCGAAAAATACAGCCGTTGACTCCATTAATACGTCAGGATTATTCATCATATAGTCAATAAGACTTACAAGCATCTGCATCATATCGGTGATATCGGCGCTGATCTTGTATCCGTTGTCGATCTTTGTTACGACACCTGTGCTGTAGCCCGAGAACATGTTTTTGACAAGATCCATGAGTATACCGTAGTTTTCGCTCATGTTATCGTATACAAGCGTCGTGAGCTGTTGTGACATAACAACAGCAGGATCGCTTTCCGCATCAGTTGCGTACATATCATCCGCTGACATGTCCGCAGTCATTTCATAAGGAGAAAGATACATATAATCTGCTCCTTCAAGCACCGAAAGTGCGTTTACAGCGAGGAAAAGCTCCTCGTTTTCCGTAATGTCGATCGTTGCGGGATCAAACAGCTCTTTGTCATATTCAACCGAAAAATCACCCATATAGATCGTACTGTTTTCGACTATATACTTAAAGCTTACACTTGCAAGCTCGCCGAAACTGACTACAGCATCATAATCGCTGATAAGCCCGTCAATATTCTCCTTGCCGGTCATCTTAACGGTGATATTCTCCGGATAATCCTCCGGTGCAAGACTGTCACCGAACAACGATGCGTACAGTTCAGCTTCAAGCATGTCATTGATATCAATGACCATGGTCTGCTCGCTTTCCATATTTCCGCCGTTTTCGAGCATCTTCGTCAGCATATCGAGATAACCGAGCTCCGCTTCGCTGCAGCTTGCCAAAGGCAATACCGTAACGATAAGTGCAAGAATAACGCATATAACTTTAATAAACTTTTTCATAAAATAAATCCTCCCTTTCTTAGTATGCAAAACCTTATTTAACAGGTATTACAAATATATTATACATTAACACGCAGATGTTTGCAATAACCCCTGTAAATAATTTATATTTTGTTAACTCTTTGCCATCTCAGTATCACTGTTGTATAATAGTATATGAGGTGATCGTAATGGCAACCGCTGACAGTAAATAACAGCATACAAAAAAGAACCGGGCATACGCTTCGGTTCTTTCGTTTTTTATCTTGAATACAGCTTGTAAAGCTCCGAGTACATACCACCCTTGGCAATAAGCTCGTCATGGCTTCCCTCTTCGCAGATTCCGCTCTCATCAAGTACGATTATGCGGTCTGCGTTCTTTATGGTCGTAAGACGGTGGGCTATCGTTATTACTGTCCTACCGTGTGCAAGCTTTTCAAGCGACGCCTGTACAAGACGCTCGCTTTCGTTATCAAGAGCGCTCGTCGCCTCGTCAAGAATGAGTATAGGCGGATTCTTAAGGAACACACGGGCAATCGATATTCTCTGCTTCTGTCCTCCCGAAAGCTTTACGCCCCTTTCGCCGACATAGGTGTCATATCCCTCCGGCAGCTTTTCTATAAATTCATCCGCGCCCGCAAGTCTTGCCGCCGCGCGTATCTCTTCGTCAGTAGCTCCCGGCTTACCGTAGGCGATATTTTCTTTTACGGTCGAGGAGAACAGATATACGTTCTGGTTTACCACGCCGATATTGTGTCTGAGTGACTCGAGAGTGAGCTTTGTTATGTCCTTGCCGTCAATAGTAATCACGCCCGAATCAAGGTCATAAAATCGCGGAAGAAGAGAGCACAGAGTCGTCTTGCCTCCGCCGGACGGACCGACAAGTGCGATGTTCTCACCCTCCTTTATACGGAGCGTGAGGTTTGATATTACCTTCGTGTCATCATCACCGTAACCGAAGGTGATATTTTCCATTGATATCTCACCTTTTACGTTTTCAAGCACCTGCGCGCCCTTTGCGTCGGTGATATCAGGCTCAATATCCATTATCTCGGCAAAACGCTCGATTCCTGTCATGCCGCGTTGGAACTGCTCGGCAAACTCCACTATGCGGCGCACGCTTGTAAGAAGCGTTGTAACATAAAGCAGATACGCAACAAAGTCCGACGCGTCGATCGCTCCGCTTCTCATAAACAGCGCACCGGCACACACTACGACTATATAGGACAGACCGTCGAAAAAGCGCGTGGACGCCTGGAATCCGCCCATATACTTGTATACCTTTTTCTTTGTGTCAAGGAAGCTTACGTTACCCTCTTCAAACTTTGCCTTTTCTATCTCCTCGTTGGCAAAGGACTTTACCTCATGGATACCCAAAAGGCTATCCTCGATCTGTGAGTTGAGCACAGCGACCTTCTGGCGCGACTCCTTAAAGCCGTCACGCATTTTCCGATTGAATGGCACGAGCACAGCGATCATTATAGGTATTATTGCAAAAACTATAAGCGTAAGGGGAACATTTGTCGCACAAAGTATCGCAAACGAGCATATTATCTTTATGCCCGCGATAAAGAATTCCTCGGGGCAATGGTGCGAAAACTCGGTGACATCGAAGAGATCGCTCGTGATACGTGACATGAGCGAGCCGACCTTTGCATTATCATAGTACGAGAACGAAAGCTTTTGCAGATGTCCGAAAAAGTCACGTCGCATATCTGTCTCAAGCCTTGTGCCCATAATATGACCTACGGTTGCCATATAATGGTACGCCACCGCGTCTATTATACGGAGAATAAGGTAGGCAAATGTACATCTAAGTATCAGCGACACCGTAAGAGTAGCGATATCCTCGGTCGCCGCGCTTGTGATAAGCTTGACGATAAGTGGAAGTATCAGCTCGCATATCGTTGTCAGCGAAGCGCAGAACAGATCGAGCACTACTATCTTCCAATACTTTTTGTAATAAGGCAGAAATCTCTTTAACAGTCTGCCGAATTTAGGTTTTGTTTCTGTTTTTCTCATTATTTTCCCCTGCTTTTATATTATCCATATAATTATACCATAAATTTACTCAATTGCAATAATTATCATTAAATTTTCACAAATAACCAGATATAGATATTACGTGACGCGTACTTGATTTTATCATATAAATGTGTTAAAATAAAAATGTGACAGATTTCAATGATTTTTATGTAATATTTGAGATATACTAAGCTTGTACTGAAAGAAAGGCAAGGTAAAGGTATGGCACGTAAAAAAATCGGACTTTTAAAAATAGATAAAGGACTTGCACCGTTTGAAGGCGATCTGCGTCTGAGGATGCAGAACTATGAACGCAAGAAAAAAGAGCTGTTAAAGAGCGCACCGACGCTTTCGGATTTTGCTAACGGACATCTTTATTATGGTCTGCACAAAACACAAAACGGCTGGATATACCGTGAGTGGGCGCCCGCGGCAAGCGAAGCCGCGCTTGTCGGAGACTTTAACGGCTGGGACGAGCATTACGGTATGATGACCAATGTCGGTGAGGGCAACTGGGAGATAAAGCTCGCGCCCGACGCGCTTAAGCACGGGCAGAACATACGCGTAAAATTCGTTTCAAACGGACGTGTTCTCGACCGCATCCCGGCGTACATGAACAGGGTAACACAAGGTTGGACTGACGGAAGCTTCTGCGGACAGGTATGGGATCCCGAAGAGCAGTTCAAATGGACTGACTCGCGCTTCTTCAAGAAGAAAAAGTGCGACAAGCCGCTTATATACGAGTGCCATATCGGCATGTCCAACGAGGAGGAAAGCATCGGCACATACAATGAGTTCACCGAAAAGGTAATACCGCGCATAAAAGCCGACGGTTACAACTGCATACAGATAATGGCGATCATGGAGCACCCGTATTACGCCTCCTTCGGCTATCAGGTCGCAAACTTTTTCGCTCCATCTTCCCGCTTCGGCACGCCCGAGGAATTAAAAAATCTTATCAACACGGCTCACAAAAACGGCATATTCGTGCTTCTCGATATCATCCACTCGCACGCAGCTATTAACAGCGTAGAGGGCTTGAGCGAGTTTGACGGCACGAGCTATCAATATTTTCACGAGGGTGAGCGCGGCTACCACAGCGCTTGGGGTACGAGGCTTTTCAACTATGCAAAAAATGAGGTGCTCCACTTCTTGCTTTCCAATATAAAATATTGGATCGACGAATTTCACTTTGACGGTTTCCGCTTCGACGGAGTTACCTCGATGCTCTATCATGACCACGGTCTCGGCAGTGTATTTGACAGATACGAAAAATACTTCAGTATGAATACAGACACCGAATCCGTGACATATCTTCAG
>JAFUMW010000115.1 GCA_017482465.1 Clostridia bacterium | reverse complement strand
GCTTCAAATGTGCCAATACAATTACATAAGGAGTGAAACGGACAGCGTCCGCAGGCAATACGCGCATTTTCTCTGATAAAATTTACAGTCTTTAACCCATACCCCAACATTACATAAGGAGTGATTATTTATGCTTACAGAATTTATCAACGAATACGGGCGGACAGCGTCCGCAGGCAATACGCGCATTTTCTCTGATAAAATTTACAGTCTTTAACCCATACCCCAACATTACATAAGGAGTGAAATATAATGTTTCTTGAATTTATCAATGAATATGGTACTACCATACTTTACGCTATTGTGACCGGCGTTGCCGGGTACATCGGGCTTTGTATCAAGTCGCTGTACACAAAGTACGTAAACGACAAGACAAAGGCTGACGTAGTCAAGACCTGCGTTAAGGCGGTCGAGCAGCTTTACAAGGATCTTCACGGCGAGGATAAGTACAACGAGGTCGTCAAGTCTGCGTCCGAGATGCTTGCCCTCAAGGGTATCAGTATCACCGAGCTTGAGATAAAGATGCTTATTGAAGCCGCTGTCGCCGAGTTTAATAATGTTTTCGAAAACGGTGTACCTTCGGACATTACTTGACAAGATAGCTTTCACATATGCCGCGGCTTTAGGTGCGGCGACCAATCTAACTTTGCCGCAATATAACCTGCCGTAAGACAAATATAAAAGAAAAAAGCACCTTTTTAGGTGCTTTTTTCTGGTGACCCGACGGAGAATCGAACTCCGGACACCATGATTAAAAGTCATGTGCTCTACCGGCTGAGCTACCGGGTCAAATATACACGCTCTTCAAACGCGCCTTAATATTATAGCACAAGCGTATATATTTGTCAATAGATTTTAATAAATTTTTCCTGCGTCAAAAAGCGTTATATCAGCGCAAAATATCTGAGTATAAAAACGCCTAAGAAATTTGTCAGGCAGGACATCACGGTAGTTATCATAAGTATCTGTCCCGCGAGGATGTGGTCGCTGTTCATGTTCTTTGCCATGATATAGCTTGACACCGCACTTGGACCGCCGAACAGCACAAATATTATTCCAAGCATATAGCCTTTATATCCCGCTGCTATCGCAATTCCCACTATTATCCAAGGAAGAACGAGCGTTTTCATGACCGATGCAAGCACGGCATATCCTACTCTGCCCTTCATCGTTTCTGCGGACACGGTCGCTCCCAGCGAGATAAGCGAGAGCGGTACTGCCATATTTGACAGGTATTCAAGCGTTGACACTGCTATCTCCGGGATATCTGCGTTGAGCGCACCGAATACAAGGTTTACGGCAAAGCCTGCAAGAATTGCTATGATAAGCGGATTTGTCGCTATGTTCATAACTAACTTTTTCAGAAATTCGCGTTTTGTAAGTCTGCTTTCGCTCGGTGCGAAAACGGTCAGCACTGTCACCGCCGTTATATTGAGCATCACCACGAAAAACGGCAAGGTTACCGCCATCATCGAGTTCGCCTCGGGAGAATTGTCAAACATACTGCGTATGAGCATAGTGCCGAGTATCGCCGAGTTTGAGCGGTACATTCCCTGTGCCATCGCTCCGCGCTTTTTATTATCCTTTGTTGAAATAACGGCGATGAGCACCGACGCGAGCACCATTGCAAGAAGCGCCGTCAGGCAATATGTCACAAGTCCCGCATCAAAGCTTTGAGCACTTGCCGTTGCGACATCCAAAAAGAGCATCGCCGGTAAGCAGAGCTTGAATACGAGCTTGTCCGCCACCGCCATAAATCCGTCGTTTACAAAGCTTGTTCTTTTGAGTATGTATCCCAAAACCGCCAGCAGCAGTATCGGTAAAACTACGTTTATGCTGTATATAAAGCTCTCGGTCACTCGCCTATCACTCCGTCCTCAAATGACTCCTCTATCGCTTTTGCCAATGCGTCTGCCATCGCGTCTATCCATTCTTCGGTGAGCATTGCCGCTCCCTCTTCGGGATGTGACACAAAGCCCATCTCAACAAGCACAGCGGGCATGTTCGAGTCACGCAGTACCTGATATGAATTATACCCGCTCATCTCTCTTACCTGTATCTCCTTATCCGGCTCAAACACCGCTATCCTTTCGGATATCGCGTTTGCTACCTCCGCTCCGCCGAGATCATAGTCCATATGATACACACGCGGACCGGACACTGTGGTATCCTCAAAGAAGGCATCACAGTGCAATGATATGAACAGGTCAACATCTGACAGTGAATTTGCAAGTCCGTTACGCTTTGTCATGCCAAAGAGGTACGGCTCTGACGCGTCAGGCGGCGGCTCATTGGTATCGTGTGTCATATACACCGACACGCCTGCCGCTTCAAGCTTTTCTCTGAGCTTGAGTCCGACACTTAAATTCACCTCATGCTCGTACACACCGAGCTCATCGTTCGATGTACCAACGTCGTCATAGCCGTGTCCGGGGTCTATGCATACCGCAACGTCCTCGCTCCACGTGCTGTTCGCATTTATAGGCTCTGGTACAGTTATATTGAGCTCGCTTGACTGTGCTGTGTCATACGCATCGGTCTCCTGCTCATCATTATGTGAAAAAAGCGCGGGCAGGGCGATCGCGGCCGTCACCGACAGCGCCGCTATCAAAAGAAATGCGACGATGACACTGCGCTTATATCTGAGTCCGTGCAGAAATTCTCCAAAGCCTGCGGATGTGTCGGTCTGCGTCCTTTTTTTACCTGTGTTGTTCACTTTAGGTGCGGGACGCTGTGCAGGTTTGGGCTGTGGTGCTGTGAGCGTGCGTGCTTTAGGCTTAGGCGTCTGTGTGTTCGGTCTTATGATAACACTTTTTCCGTTTTTCCACACGACGCGCGGTCTGTTATGTTCTTCGTTCACTTTAACTGCTTCCTTTTCGGGAATTTTTTGTCCTATATAATATACCACATAATTGTTAACAATTCAAGAACTTTTTTTACATAATGAACGGGCGCAGCTTTGTGCGCCCGTTTGCTTTGGCTTTATCAGCTGTTTTCACTTACATAGATAGATACGCGTCCCTGCACTGCCTCCGCTGCCTGGTCGGCACTACACTGACCCTCGAAGAAGCGTCCTGCTTCTTCGTTAACTATCGAGAGTATCTCATCATCGTATCTTGTAAGCGTGTCAGCGCTTCTTATAAACTCAAGTATGAGCTCCGCATACTCTTCATTGAGATAGAATGTGGGGATCTCGTTGCCCGCGCTGTCTACTGCAACCGCCTTTGCCACAGGCGCGGTTACCATTACACCGAATTCCTCATCTATTCCGCCGATGCTTTCGTTTTCCTCATCACGCTTCTTGCGCTCCTGCGCGTCTTCTACCTGCTTATCCTTCATCTTTTCAAGCGAAGAGGTAAGCACGGGCAGACCGTATTCGAGGCTGTCCTGGAACTCGGGCGACAGAAGCGAGGAGATAAACGCCCATGCACCGTCCTTGAGCTTGGACTTTGACGAGATCGCTATTGCCGACGCGTCATCGGCGATGACCGGGCTTCCGTTTACTCCGGGGTAACCCAAGAGGGCTATATCATCGGTTCTGAAGGTATATCCCATCATCGAGGTGATGCTGTCAAAGCTGCTTACGTATATCGACGAGAGCGCTACTCTGCCCTCATATACAGCCGCTTCCCAATCATCCCAAAAGCTGTTATCCGTATTGCTCCAGTCGATGTTATCAAATATACTTGTTTCGCTGAGTGTAGACGCGTACTCAAGCAGACCGGCAAATGTGCCGTCGTTGAAATTACATTTGCCTGTGCCGATGTCTATAAACTCATCGTACATAGCTGTAAGGAACATTTGGATAAATGAATCACGTGTCATATCCTGGAACACGGTCGCGTCCTCGGGCAATGAAGCCGCAAGCTGCATGAACGCGTCGATATTCCAATTATCCTTGTACGCGCCGACGACCTTGTTAAGTCCTCCGAAGCCCTGTACGCTGTAGGTAGGTGTTATCCTGTAAAGCTTACCGTCGGTCTCGTATGCCGAAAGCACATTTGCTTCAAACATTTCGCGGGAGAGGATATCTGAAGTGTCGATGTACTTATACAGATCTTCAAAAAGTCCCTTGGACGCGTAGCTGTCAAAGGGCAGCTCTGTAGAGCAGATAAAGAGATCGGGCACATTTCCAGCCGCGATATCGCCGTTCATCTTTTCGATAGCATCCTCGTACGTATACTCGCTGTCCTCTCCGTACTGTATACCCTCGGAGTAATCCTTGAGTACTATTCTGTACTCACCGTTCGAACGGTTGAACTTGAATATCTCGTTACGGATATTATAGTTCATATAGAGTGCGCCGAGTGTGATGATATATTTAGGCTGTAATTCCTCATCGGGCACGGGAGACAGGCGTGTTATCACCATGCCGCTTGAATCGCTGTCATCGTAATTCCATGTTGTGCAGATGAAGCTGTGATCATCCTTTGCTATCATCTGGTTGGGATAGAAGTTGTTGAGGTCGGAGTTCATATAGTTTAGAAGCTCCTCGCCCTCTCCTGTATCAAAGCTGTAACCGAATATACCCGAGTCGTCGGTATAATAGAGGTCATACTCTCCCGACGCGCCGTAATACTGACCGTATCCGACTCCCGTGAAATCGTAAGGCTCGCCGAACGCCATCGCCGCCGGATCAAAGACAGCCGCTTTCATGTTATAGTCCTGATCGTTATACATTATAACAAGTCCCTTGGGGGTGTCTATCAAGGTATTGAAATACATTGCACCGATCTCATCTATCGTCGTTTTAAAAACGATCTGCATATCGCCGTCTATAATGTACATAGCTTCGTCGCTTATGAACGCGAGGTTGCCGTTCTCAAGGGGAGTTATGTTGTAAAGGTAGGCGTATGCGTCCGGTTCAAGCCCCAAAAGCTCGGTGGTGAGTACTTTTTTTACGACATTGTACTGCTCGTCAAGGCGTACAAAATAGTTTTTGGACTCCCAATAATCGGTCGCCTCATCGTAGAAATTGGTGTTCACTGTAGTGTAAAAGCTGCCGTCGGGAGCGATAATGATATCGCCCAGCCAGCTGTCAACGCCCTCTTCAAGCTCAAGCTCCACATCGAAGTATTCTATAAAGTTGAAGCCTTCGTCCAGGCGGGCAGAGCGGTTGGTGTAGCCGGTCTGCTCGTCATAGATCTGACCGTAGACAATATAGCCGTCGGCGGTCTCATACATTGAGTTTACATACTCCATGCCCTCGGGCAGAGGAAAATTCTCGGTCTTATAGACATTATCGAGAAGCTGTTTTTCGGGAAGCTCGGTCTTGCCGCCGCATGACGCGACCTGCAAAAGTGTTACAAGAACGAGCAAAACCGATAGGATCTTTACTGATACTTTCATAATTACCTCCATAGACACATCAAAATTTTAATTTTGACAGTAATTTTTCAATAAATCTGACCGCCGGCGTGAACACGGTAAAGAATATCACCGCAACGCCCGCAAGCGCAAGGTACATCATCACCTTTTGCACCGCATACACGTCAGAAGCCTTAAGAGCAAGTATTATCATCGCTTTTTCGGTGTACGGGTAGTCTGTGTCGCTTGAGTCGGTGATAAGCGAAGTCTGCTTATCCCTGATATCATCAAGAGCTTCACCCTCAAAGCGGTTATCTATGTTCACTATGACGGGTGAAAAACCGCTGAAAACGGTTGTCAGCGTATTTTGTGCGAAATTTGTTATCGGATCGGGCAGCATAGCCTCAAAAGAGGTGAACGCGCGCTCTGATGATTCTGTACGCATACCTGCCGAATCGGCGTTTATGTAAACGCGCGGAGTGTCGCCGTAGACCTCGGTGTAAACGCCCTTAGGGACGCTTGCAACACCGCTTACTATATAAATATCATTATCAAGCTCGATCTCAAGTCCGACAACGCCGCGCTGTGTGCCGAATATCTGCCACGCGGCAAGCTCGTCGATGACGAGCGCGTCGGTAAGCACGCTGTCTCTGTCCGGGAACGCTCCCTCGACAAGCTCTATCGGATGAAAGTTGAAATAATCTCCGAGATAGACAGTCGCTTTACAGCTTGACGTACGTGCGCTGTTGGGGGACGCAAGCATGAGCGTTTCCTCGCAGGACGCGCTGTAGAGCGCGCTTGCGGTTTCGATCGAGTCGATCGTGTACGCGTCTATGATCTCGGTCTTAACGCGAAGCATCGTGTTCGCGTCAAAGCCCGCGTCTTCTGTCATGTACACAGCCATGTGTGCATAGTCCTCTGCTCCCCACTTATCCGAGCTTTGATATTCGATAAGCTCACCCGGGATACGCGACACGTACAGGTGAAGTATCCCGCCGATAAGCGCGCATACGGCTGTAAACAGCAAGGCGCAGATAAGAATTCTTTTTCTCATGGCGTCACCTGTCAGTTTTTATCCGCAAGGCGTACCTGCATACCGTCCGAGACGGGAGAGGAGGCTGTGGTGATGATAAATTCACCGCCCATAAGCTCACCCGAGAGGGCGCTTGATGTTTCATCCGAGGTTATGACCTCGACCGAAACGCGGCGTGCCGTGTAACGGTTACCAAGCGGCGTGCTCTTTGATTCGACCACGAGCACGAACTTGCCGTTTGCGTCCTCGCGTACCGCGCTGTTGGGTACGACCTTGTCATAGCTCTGTGTTCTGTCGCCGAGCGTGAAGTTGAGAGTCTGACCGACCGTGATGTCCTCGCCCGCGACGTTGAGCACCACTATCTTACCGCGTCCCGGGTTGGACGGGTCGTTTTTGAACGCGCTTACCGTTACCTCGGGCTGTGCTCCGTAATAATAGCGCTGGAGCTCGACCTTATCGCCGATCTTTATTCTCTGGCACTGCTCGTTTGTTGCCGAGAACTCCATCGTGTAGCCCTTTTCGCTTATCGCTACCGTGGCTATAGTTTCGCCTTGTGTAAATTCTTCTCCCGCTGTGTAGGACACATTTGTCACCGTTCCTGACACGGGCGAGGTTATTTCTGTGTTCGTAAGCTCCTTTTTGATCCGTTCGATCTCCTTTTCTTTGAGTGCGATCGACTTTTCTATATTCTGAAGCTCAAGCTTTTTGATCTCTTGGCTGTGAGGCGCGTTTTCTTCTTCAGCCGCTTGCTTGCGCTTAAGCTCTTCGATATCGCGCTCCGCCTGCTTTATCTGGGTCTCAAGAGCCTTTGTGTCGGTGTCCTCGTTGACGTCGATATCGTCGTCATCATTGAGACCGTCGGAGTAATCCGCCTTGTGTTTTTCGATCTCCTTTTCTTTCTTTTCCAACGCCTTTGTACGCAGCTTTATGTCGTCCTTTATGACCTGCGCCTGATCGCGGAGGTTCGCGTATTCAAGCTTGCTTTCACCGCTGTCGACCTTAGCTTCCGCTTCGTTCATCTCGGTTTCCGCCTCGTTCATGCTTTCGGTGAGTTCTGCAAGCTCTTCCTTAAGCTCGCTTATCTGCTTATTGAGCTTTGTTATCGCCTTTGTGTTTTCGCTTTTCTTTTCTGTGTAGTTATCGATCTCACGCTCGTAGCTTCTGATACTGCTCTCGTAGCCCGAGACAGAACCCTTTGAGCTTTCCGCGTCCTCATAATTCGAGGAAGCTTCCTTTTCTGCAAGCTCGAGAGTGTCTATCAAAGTAAGATACTGACCCTCTGTACGCGATACGCCGCCGGTTATATCGTCATATGTCGCCTTTGCTTCATTATAAAGTCTTTGAGCTTCTGCCTTTTCGGAGTCGGTTGCGTCCGGCGTGTTACTTACCTTATCAAGGTAGCTCTTTGCGCTCTGCATCTCCTTGAAGAAGTTATACTCACGCTCTACCGCGGCAAGCTCGATTCGTGCCTTTTCCATAGCCGATTTAAGCGAAGACAGGTTTGCGTTGGTCGAGTTTGTTATGCCGAGCTTTTCTTCAAGCTCACTCTTTTCGTCATTTGCCTTGCTTATAAGCTCGTCATACTCGTCGTTTTTCTCCTCAAGAGCCTCAACTTCGTCCTCAAGCTTATCTATTTCGGATTCTTTTGCGTCATGAACGCTCTCGGCATCGGTAAAGACCGCACTCGCGTCTGCGAATATCCTGCGGTTTTCTTCAAGCTCCGCCGTTATTTCCTCGACCGTATCGTATGTAGACTCATAGCGTTGCATCTTGCCTTCAAGCTCCTCGAGCTGATCGTTTGGAGCTTCAAGCGCCTCTTCCATCGCTTCAGCCTCGCTCTCAAGCACTTCAAGCCTTGCTTCGTATTCGTTTTCCTTGATCTCGTCGCGTTCGAGCTTTTCGTCTATCTTACCCTCAAGCTCTGTTCTGCGCGCGATCTCTTCCTTTGCTTCTGCGATCTCGTCAAGCTTCAAGGATATCTCGTACTCGTAGTCGGTCTGCGAAGAGTCACTGTTATCTATCAGCATCTGCTGTTTCTGGATAAGAAGTTGATTGAGCGCCTGCTCTGCGTCGGAAAGCGCACTGCTCTCGTTTTCGACCAGAGTGAATATCACCTGTCCGCGCTCTACTCTCTCTCCGCGACGGATGAGCACCTCGGAGATCTCGCGTGTTTCGTCGGCTACGATGCTGTAGTCCTGATTCGCTGTGACAGTGGCGCTGGCGCGTATCTTATCGCTTATCTGCTTATAGCTTGCGTACTGCGTCGAGACCTCCGGCAGCGAGCGGTTCATCATCGTATTCGAGAAGAAGGTCAAAAGAAGCATGATTATCAAAAATATGATAAGTATATTCTTTATTATTTCTCTTTTATTTTTTGCGTTTCTTTCCATAATGCTTATCCTTTCTATTTGATGCCGCCGGAATAGGATATACCCTCGACGAGATAATCTTCACTGTACAGGAACATGAGCATCGGCACTATCATATATACCGTTGCCGCCGCAAATGCGATACCCGTGTCCGCCGTGTTCAGGTTTGATAAGAACACAGAGAGCGGATGCGTTTCGGGATCGTTTAACATGATCAGCGGCTGTTCGACCATGTTCCAATAGTCGATAAATATAAGTATCGCGCACGAGTAGACTATGCTTGAGCTCATCGGTACGCATATGTGTCTGAATATCCGCCACTCGCCCGCGCCGTCAAGCTTTGCCGCCTCGATAAGCGAGTGAGGTATACGCCGCATGAAGCGTGTCAGTATGAACACCGCGAATGGCGAGAACACGCCGGGCAGGATTATCGCCCATCGGGTATTCAGTATACCGAGCATATCGGCGACGATGAAGTTCGGCACGAGTGTTACCTGATAGGGCATAAGCATCAGTATGATATATACAAAGAATACTATCGAGCGCAAGCCGCCTTCAAATCTCGCAAAGCCGTATGCCGCGCCGAGTGCCACCACCAGCTGGAACACTACTATCGGCACGCAGTACATAAGCGAGTTCCAGAATTTGATTATGTAGGTGGGGCTTTTTATCAGTATTGTCAAAAACTGGTCAAAGACTACCGTATCGGGTATTATCTTCAGGTTGACCGTTTCGGCGATATATGTACTTCCCTCTTTTGTTGTGAGGTTCGAGAAGACCTGTCCGTAATTTGACGATATTTCGGACGAGGACATGAACGCATTCGTCACGGTCAGAAGTATCGGCGTTATTATTACGACTGCAAGTGCCGACAGCATTATGAACGATGCCGCGGTAAAGATATTCTTACGCACACGGGTAAGTTTTTTTGTGCGCCGGGCTCGTTTTATTACCGGGTCTGTGATGATCTCGTTTTTCATAGGCTTTTCCTTTTGTTGGCTTGAATCGTTGGTTGCTTTAAGCATTATATTACATACGGGTATGGGTCAAAGACTTACACTTTTCTTTGATAAAATGCGCGCCCTGCCCCCAAGTGCTGTACGTCAGTCGGTTTCTATGTCGCGCCCGAATCGGGCGTCTATCCACATGAGAAGCGATATTATCGCTATCATGACTATACTCATTATTATTGCATCTGACGACATCTTCTGATAATCGAGTCTCGTGTATGTATTATTCATGAAGTGCTGCAGCATATAGAGGTTTTCGTTCGGGTAATTGCCGGTCAGCAGGTAGACCTCTCTGAACACCTTAAACGAGTTTATAAGTGAAAGCAGACCGACAAAAAGGATGCTTGATGACAGGTACGGAAGCTTTATCTTGAAGAACACACGTGCGCGGGAGGCGCCGTCTATGCTTGCCGCGTCTATCATGTCGCGCGGGATCGCGGCTATCGCCGCCATGAAAAGGATCATATTGTAGCCTATGTTCTTCCACAGGTACAAAAGTATTACTATGTATCGGCTGTACTCGCCGCGAAGCCAGTCTACAGCCTCAAAGCCGAAAGGGATGAGCGCGGCATTGAGCGCGCCG
>JAFUMW010000114.1 GCA_017482465.1 Clostridia bacterium | reverse complement strand
CACAGAAGCTTTCTCGCTTCGCAGTGCCGGTTCGGGTGTAATGGGCTACGGTATCATCAGAGCGATGCGGTACGGAGTGGCGCGCGGTATACTGTCAAATGAGGCGGGACGCGGTACGTCGGTCACAGCACATGCTTCAAGCGATACAAGCTCGCCGCGCGAACAGGGATATTTCGGTATACTCGAGGTTTTCGTCGACACGATAGTGCTTTGTTCGATGACGGCGTTTGTTATACTGTTATCCGGCGACATTGATCCGTGTGACGCCGCGATGGTAACAGCAATAAAGGCATACGGCAGATTTATCGGCGGCTTTGCGCCGGGCTTTATGAGTGTCGCGGTCACTTTCTTTGCTTTCGGAACTATCATATGCTGGTCGGTATACGGTTGTGAGGCATTGCGTTTTATTACAAGCGATCATCTGCCCGGTGCATCGTTTGCACTGGCAAAAAAAGTATATTATTTTGTTTACAGTCTTTCGACATTTGCGGGCGCGCTTGTTTCGGGAGCGTTCATGTGGGAGCTGTCTGATCTGTCTACCGCAGTGATGACACTTATCAACACCGCATATCTTGTAAGCGTATACCGTGAGGTTTTAAGCGAAAGCAATATTAAAATAAAAAGAATAAATGCGGATACTGATTAATATAATTAATTACATTTAACCGTTATAAAGGAGAGAGCTATGTTTATTTATTCACTTAGGGCAAATACATTAAAATTTTTCGGCGTTGTCGGCGTTGCAGTGATCGCGCTTATTACGCTTATCGCGTTCATTCCGAGCTATGAGCCTGTTATTACCTCGGTGCAGACAGGCGAAGCGGTATCACAGTCCGAAGAGATAAGCTTTGACAGGATAAAGACCAACGAGGACAGGATAGCCTTTCTGGCACAGTACGGCTACGAGGTAGAAGCTACCCCCCTTGAGGAAGCCGAGGTCACGATCCCAGAGGAGTTTGACAAGGTGTTTACAGGCTATAATGAGCTACAGAAAAAACAGGGGCTCGATCTTTCAAAGTTCAAACGTAAAAAGTTGATGAGATATACATATAAAATAACAAATTATTCCGGCTATAACGGAGACGTGTATGCGAACATACTTGTAAAGGGCAAGCGCGTTGTCGGCGGAGATATCTGTTCTGCGGATACAAACGGGTTCATCCACGGCTTTTCAAAGGATGTGACATTATAACTCGAGATCGCTTACATCGTCCGATTTGCCGCTCAGTTTTTGGTGAGCTCAAACAAAAACTGCTGAAACCGATCGGTTTCAGCAGCTTTTTATTTTTTTACGCTTCAGCGGATGCTTCGTTGTCTTCCGAATCGTTGGGAATCAATTCGATCTTAGTGTCCTCATCGTCAGCAAGCTCGCTTGCAAATTCATCAAGATCCGAGCAATCGCACTCGTCGATCACCCAATCGTCAGCGTCGTCAAAATCTATAAATTTCTTCTTAGGCTTTTTTTCTGTTATCTTGTACTTGTCGCAGATCTTCTTAAACGCCACAATAACTCCGACAGCCACGACTATCGCGCTGGCGATAATAATGATAGTGGTGATAGCACTGCTTCTTTCTTCATTTTTTCTCATAACTTTATCCCTCCGCTTTCTGTGTTTACGGTTATGTTATTATTATATTACCACAAAAGTATGCTTTTGACAAGAGAAATTTGTAAAGTTACTGTAAATGAAGCTCGCAAATATATACTATTACCATGCTTTTGTTGACAAAACAAGTTAAAAAGTGTATACTTATATTTACGAAAAGGAAAAGATATGAAAGGATATAAAAATGCCGAAGATAATAAAAATATCGCTTGGCGACACGCTTGAAATGAAAAAAACGCATCCGTGCGGTGATAACCGAATGAAGGTGCTTCGTGTCGGCTCGGATATCAGAATAAAATGCGAAGGATGCTCCCGCGATGTCACGGTTGCAAGGATCAAGCTTGAAAAGAATATCAAGCGCGTGATACCTGCACAGACCGGGGAGAAAGGATCGGATCTATGACTCAAAACGATATGCTGCCGGAATTAAACAAAAAATCGGTTCTGCCGCAGTACAGGCTTCTTTCCTTTATGATACCGTCGCTTATGCTTGCGCTCATGTATGTTGCAATGCTTATATATCCGTTCGGAAACGGCACGGTGCTCGTGCTTGATCTTAACGGTCAGTATGTTTACTTTTTTGAGGCTTTGCGTGATGCGATATGGGGAGAAGGAAGCATATTTTACTCTTTTGAACGCACGCTTTCGGGTGAGTTTTTGGGAATATTTGCATACTATCTTGCAAGTCCGCTTTCCTTTCTCGTCGCATTGTTTCCCAAGAGCGCTATGCAAGAGGCAATATTTACTATTCTCGTGCTCAAGTGCGGTCTGTGCGGACTTACGGCTCATCATTATATCACTAAAACGCGGGACATAAACAGTATCGGCGCGCTTATATTCTCATCATGCTACGCACTTTCGGCATACGGCGTCGTATATGCTTCGAACACGATGTGGATCGACTGCATGTACCTGCTTCCGCTTATCATGCTCGGCATAGAGAAGCTTATAACCGAAAGAAAGTATCTTTTATACACGTTGAGTCTTGCCGCGGCACTTATCTCAAGCTACTATATAGGCTACATGATCTGTATATTTGCCGTGATCTATTTCTTTGCATTCTATTTCGGCAGGACACGCGAAGAACGCGGATCGCTTACGGAAAAGGTCCATTTTGTTAAGTCGGGGCTCAGGTTTACCCACTTTTCTCTTATGTCGGCGGCGCTTGCCTCTCCTATACTTTTGCCCGCGGTGTATTCGCTTTCTTTTGGAAAAAACGATTTCTCAAGCCCCAAGTATGCGTTTGTCGAAAAAACCGATTTTATTGATATCTTTTTGAAAATGCTGCCCGCGTCGTATGACACGGTACGTCCGGACGGAATGCCGTTTATATATTGCTCGATGCTGTGTCTTGTACTCGGTGTGCTTTACTTCCTTGTGCCGGGAATTAAGACAAGAAGAAGGGTAAGTTACGGTGCTTTGCTTGCGCTTTTTGCGCTCAGCTTCTGCGGCTCGACCATAGACCTTGTGTGGCATGGCTTCCAGTTCCCGAACTGGCTTAATTTCAGATACAGCTTTATCTTTATCTTTTTGATAACTCTGATCGCCGCGGACGCGTTCGTGCATATTAAGGATATACCCGGCGAAAGGATAACTGCCGTAGTTATTGCCGTTATGATAATATGCGCTCTGTTCCAGAAGCAGGATTATGAGTATATCAATATGATGGCATGTGTGTGGGCGGGCATCGGTACGGCGGTACTTTGTCTTATCGGACTCAGGGTGTACAGATCGGGCTACCGCGGCGGTGCGATAGTATTGCTTTGTCTTACGCTTGTCGAGCTTTACGGCAACGGTGTTGCTTCCGAATATATGATGCATGATGACGTAGGCTTTTCCAAGCACAGCTCGTACTCGAATTTCATGGAAAAGTACAGACCCGCGGCAGATTACATGAGCGAATATGACAAGGGACTATACAGAAGCGAAAATTATGTTATCCGCAAGGTCAACGATAACTATGCTGTAGGACTCAATGGTATTTCGGGCTCTACCTCCACGCTTAATAAAAATGTTATCGACTTTTTGTCGGATATGGGGTATTGCTCTCGTTCGCACCATTCAAATTACAGCGGCGGTACACCTGTCGGCGATTCGCTTTTGGGTATCAAGTATCTTTTAAGTTCAGCGGATAAGCCTGCTGATCCCGCGTACACAACCGTATGGACGGATACCGAAAACGAAGTTGTGCTGTATGAAAATCCTTATGCGCTTCCGCTTGCATACACGGTGGCTTCGGATTTCGAGACCTTTGACACAAGCGCATCGCCATCGCCGTTTGAGCTTGTAAACAGGATGTGCGCCGAAATGACAGGCGGTGTACGTGCGGAGCTTTTTAAGTCCAACCGCTTTGATATGAAGCTTGAAAACGTAGTCCGCGCAAGCTCAAGCAATACGAAAAAGTATAAGCGCAACAAGGACACGGGCGCTCGTATAAACTTTGTTATCACTGCAGAGAGCGACGGTGTTATGTATGCATATTTCCCGGTCACAAACGGATACAGACGTGACATAACGGTAAAGTACGGTGAAACAGAGATAGAAAACTATTTCACCGGAAATTATCATGGAATAATGTGTCTTGGCGAGTTCAAGCGCGGAGATATAGCTTATCTTACGGTAACTCTTGATGAGGAAGAGGTCTACTTTGACAGCGCTAATTACTTCTACACGCT
>JAFUMW010000113.1 GCA_017482465.1 Clostridia bacterium | reverse complement strand
AGGGAAGGGATACGTAAGGGAAAACCGCGAGGTTTCCCTTACGCACGCTTTTCCACCCTTTTCGCGTGACCGAAAAGGGTGTCCCCCGGAAGGGTAACAAACAATCTTAACTAACAAAAACAAGTACCATAAACCCACCCCGAACATAAACTAATCACACCAACACAACCCTCTCCAAACATAAACTAAAACTAAAACTAAAACAAAAAGGAATCCCGAATAATGAAGAAAAAGCTTGTAATCATCGGCGGTGGCCCGGCCGGTCTCGCCGCCGCAATAAAAGCCAATGACACCGGGCTTGCTCCCGACGATATACTTATCATCGAACGCGACCGCGAACTCGGCGGTATACTTAACCAGTGCATACACGCCGGCTTCGGTCTGCACACCTTCGGCGAAGAGCTGACAGGCCCCGAATACAGCGGCAGATTCATCGACGATGTTATAGCCCGCGGTATCAGTTACACCACAGACAGCATGGTACTCTCACTCACAAAAGACCGCAAGGTCACTTTCGTCTCCCCCGAATACGGCTACACGACTGTTGAAGCAGACGCTGTTATCATCGCGACAGGCTGCCGCGAACGTACACGCGGCGCACTCAATATCCCCGGTACACGTCCCGCAGGCGTTTTCACCGCAGGATGCGCGCAGAGATACGTCAACATCGAGGGCTATATGCCCGGACGACGTGTCGTCATACTCGGCTCGGGCGACATCGGACTCATCATGGCTCGCCGTATGACACTTGAGGGTGCAAAGGTTGAACGTGTATGCGAGGTAATGCCCTACTCGGGCGGACTTGCACGTAATATCGCGCAGTGCCTTGACGACTTCGGCATCCCGCTGTTCTTGTCGCAGACGGTCATTAAGATCCACGGCAAAGAGCGCGTCGAGGGCGTGACCGTCGCAAATGTTGACGAAAACCGCCGCCCGATAAAGGGCACGGAAGAGTTCATCGAGTGCGACACCCTCCTTTTGTCGGTCGGACTTATCCCCGAAAACGAGATCGCAAGCGGCGCTGAAATCGCGCTTGACCGCGTTACAGGCGGCGCTGTCGTTGACCAGAACAATGAAACGAGCACAGACGGCATATACGCCTGCGGAAACGCGCTCCACGTACACGACCTCGTTGACTTCGTAACAAAGGAAGCGTACATGGCGGGCGAATCCGCGGCGAAGCGCGTGATCGAAGGCAAAAAAGAAGCAGAGCGCACCGTGCCCGTAAAGGCGTGTGCGAGCGTTCGCTATACTGTACCGCAGAAGATAACCGTGTCAGGCGGACTTGATGCTCTCAAGTTCTACTTCCGCGTCGGCGAGACGCTCAAGAAGCCTGTATTTGAGGTAAGAGCAAACGGCGAAGTGATAAAGAGCGTGAAAAAGCAGATCGCCGCGCCCGGCGAGATGGAAAGCATCACGCTTAACGCAGACGAGTGCAGAAAAATAGAAAAAGCAGACCTCATCGAGATCTGCAACCTGTAAGAAAGGGGACATATAATAATGGAAAAGAAACATCTCACCTGTATCGTGTGTCCCATGGGATGCCGTCTTGAAGTAACCCTCGATAACGGCAAGGTCACACAGGTCACAGGCAACACCTGTCCGCGCGGTAAAAAATACGCAGAGACCGAGCTGACCGCGCCCATGCGTACGCTTACGTCAACGGTAAAAATAAACGGAAGATACGAAAAGCTACTGCCGGTCAAGACAACACCTATGCCAAAAGGCAATATGGAAAAAGCGATGAAGCTTATAAACGAGATCACCGTGTCCGCACCCATCAAACGCGGTACGGTCATCGCGCACGACTTCACCGCCCCCGGCGTCGAGCTTATTGCCGGGAAGAGTATTGAATAATTTTTTGCGGGGGTGACTTCTTGATAAAAGTCACCCCCGCACCACCTTAAAAAGCTTTTCCGGGCATGGGTTGCGCTCTCATTCTGCGTGAGAGTTAAAAGGCGTTCGCTTGTCATCAAGCTCACGTTATGCCTGTCCGAGCTCCGAGTCCTGTCCATGGCACTTATGCTCGAAAAATCCCGTAAGATCGAGCGTCAGCACACCGTTCTCGTCAGGCTTGAAGCCGACAGCGCGTACAAGCGGAGTATCCTTGCCCGCAAAGCGCGCTTTTTTTATGCCGCAAAGGTCGATAAAGCTGAGTGTCGCGCGTCCCATTATGTAGACCGGCTCAAAATCGTCGATGCCTGGTGCGTTTTTAAGCTCGTACATGATCCCCTCGTCGCCCTTGAGCGCAAAACGGCAGACTCCGAGCACGGTTCCGTCCTCTTCAACAGCGGCGTACGCAAGCTCGTCAGCGTCATATTCTGTATCACACAGGAGGCATATGCGCTCCTGTTCTTCTTTTGTCCGAATAGGCTTTACTTTGTACATTTTTGTTTTTCACCTTTCTTGTTTGCCGGTATAAGATCGGTCAGGTACTTGACCTCGGCGCGTGTGAGATATCTCCACTTTCCGCTCGGCAGGTCGCCTAACAAAAGCTCGCCCTCACTTACACGCTTGAGCGACAGCACCGCAAGCCCGCACTTCTCGCACATCTTGCGTATCTGCCTGTTCCTGCCCTCGCCAAGCTCCATTTTCAGAAGCGTTGAGTTCTCGTTTTCGCTCATTTTTGTTACGGGCACAGGTTTTATTACGTACCCGTCGATCTCCATGGGAGAGGACAGCGCCTTTATCACGTTCTTGTCAACCATGCCGCGTACCCGTACGAGATAGGTCTTGACTATCTCATGGCTCGGATGGGTGAGAGTGTTGGTAAGCTCTCCGTCGTCGGTACACAACAGCAGTCCCTCCGAGTTCATGTCGAGCCTGCCCACAGGGTAAACACGCGAATCAACGTCCGAAAGCAGCTCGCGTACACATTTGCGTCCTCTTTCATCCGACATGGTCGTAACATAGCCGCGCGGCTTATTTAACATTACATAGGTTTTATGCGGCTTTACCGCGCGTATTTTCTTTCCTTTATAAGTAACGACATCGCGCGCCGGATCGATCTTTTGTCCCAGCTCTGCCGTCTCGCCGTTAACCTTGATGTTGCCAAGCTCGATCTCGCGCTCTGCCGCCCTGCGGCTCATTACGCCACATTCGGATATGTACTTCTGTATTCTCATGTGTGTCCTTTCGATAGTTATTTTACTTTTTTGCAGGGGAAAACCTTTTGATGAAAAGTTCTCCCCCACACCTTTTTTCCAATGCCTTTAACTATGAGTTTATGGATTTTTCGTCCTCACGCTGCGCGAAGATGTTAAAATCGTACGCTTAGCCTTCTCCGCGTTGAAGTTTTCAAAAAACAGTGTCACTCTTTTACTACAAGCTCTACGCTGTCAAGCACCTTTCCGTCGCAGGAAAAGTCTATGCGTCCGAGTACATCGCCGACGCTTACAGGCGCGTACACGAACCGCGGCAGAATGACCGTCTGTTCGATCTCGCCGCTTCCCTTTTGCATACATACCGACGCGCCTTTCGGATTCGTCACCGTCACATGCGTCGTCTGCTTGCCGACACATTCAAGCGTAAAGCTATACTCATCGGCTGTTGCAAGCGTATTCATTTCGTAATTTCCAAAGCCGTAGTCGAGCATTGCACTGTGATCGCGCCAGTCATCCGGTGCGTTCAGTGTAACAGCGACAAGCATAAGCCCGTCACGCTCTGCCGCGCTGACCAGGCAACGTCCGCTCTTTTTAGTAAAGCCGGTCTTTACACCAAGTGCGCCGTCGTACATTTTCAGCAGCTTATTATGGTTCATCAGATAGCGGTATCCGCTTTCCGACATGGGTATTTTGTATCTGTATGTGCTCACGATCGTTCTGAAATCCTCATTTTTCATTGCCTCGGCGGCAATACGTGCGAGGTCGTGAGCTGTAGTGTAATGGTTCTCTGCGTCAAGCCCGTGCGGATTGGCAAACGAGGTATCCGTAAGTCCGAGCGACTGCGCTTTTTCGTTCATCATGAGCGCAAAATCCTCGATACTGCCGCCGACGATATATGCGACCGCCGCGGCGGCATCGTTCGCGCTTTCGAGCATGACAGCATACAAAAGCTCCTCAAGCGTCATGCTTTCGCCCGCCTTAAGACATACAGACGAGCCCTCGACACCGACAGCCTCTGCGGGCACGGTAACGACGGCATTTTTATCTGCATATTCAAGCGCAACGAGCGCTGTCATTATTTTTGTAGTGCTTGCCATCGGCAAGCGTTCGTGTGCGTTTTTTTCGTACATGACCGTTCCTGATGCGGCGTCGATAAGGACAGCCGAGCGCGCGGAAGTATCAAGCGCATTGACCTTAAGCACAGGCGCGGTGCAAAACATCGCGGCTAATATAAGCAAAAAAATTCGTTTCATATGGTGCTCCGTAAAAGTTTTATGCTTATATTGTACGGCGGGGTAAGATTTTTATGATTGGTAAGTTTTGTGTTTGGGGTGGGTTTGGGGTTATTGGTGTGGTTAGTTTATGTTTGGGGTGGGTTTATGGTACTTGTTTTTGTTAGTTAAGATTGTTTGTTACCCTTCCGGGGGACACCCTTTTCGGTCACGCGAAAAGGGTGGAAAAGCGTGCGTAAGGGAAACCTCGCGGTTTTCCCTTACGTATCCCTTCCCT
>JAFUMW010000112.1 GCA_017482465.1 Clostridia bacterium | reverse complement strand
GGTGTCCGCTGTCCATGCTGCGTAAAGCGTTGCACTTGCATTAGTGCTGTAGCTTGCACCTGCCGCATATGCCGCGCTTCCGCTTGCACTTGTCGCCCATCCGGCGAAGGTATAGCCGGTGCGTGTAGGCTTCGTAGTACTGAGGGTAAGTGTAACTCCGTGTGTCTTTGTCTGAGAAGCAGGAGCACCACTACCGCCGTTTGCATCGTAGGTGACGGTGTAAGGGTTTGCCGTCCAATGTGCATATAACCATTGAAAGGACGATGAAGGAACAATTGAGCTACTCGTTACCTTTGTGCCGCCTGTTATCTCTGTATACCAGCCATCAAATGTATAACCGGGACGTATCGGTGTGGGAAGCGTGCCATACGCCTCTCCACAATTAACTACTATACGGGTCTCATCTATAGTTACATTGTCGCCGTTTTCGTCAAACAATATTGAGCAACTGTTCTTATTCCATACCGCATAAAGCGTTATACTTGCGTTGGTGGTATAACTTGCGCCTGCCGCATATGCAACGCTACCGTTTGCACTTGTCGCCCATCCGGCGAACATGTAACCCGTTCTCGTCGGCTTTGTGCTACTGAGAGTAAGTGTAACTCCGTGTGTCTTTATCTGAGCAGCAGGCGCACCACTACCGCCGTTTGCATCGTAGGTGACGGTGTAAGGGTTTGCCGTCCAATGTGCATATAGGGTTTGATTTGCGGTAAGACTTACGTTAGTCGTGCTCGTTATCTTCGTACCGCCGCTTGCCGCTGTATACCAACCGTTGAAGGTATAACCCGTTCGTGTCGGTGTCGGGAGTGTGCCATAAGGAGTATTTATGTAAACCTTTTTACTGCTTGTTGAAACACTACCGCCGTTCGCGTTAAATGTGACTACGGGACAAGTGTACGACTCGACATATTGTGTATAGGCTGCATATAATCTGGTCCAACCGCTTACATTGCCGTATGTCAAATATCCCCACAATCCATCAGCAGTGGTTTCTGTTACTACAAAATACTCTCCGTCGGGAATAGTTCCTAATAAATCTCCCGATGTAGAAGCCGAGGCTCTGATTGCATGTCCTTCCTCGTCTGTACATAGATATAGGCTTCCATCAGACATTATTTCAGTGGATGATTCCGAACTATCCTTTACAAAAGCAGCATAATCAGTCAAGCATATCCAACCGGTTATGCCGTTATATGTTGTATACCCCCACGAATTATCATCGTTGTATTTTGTTACAATAGTGGTTTCGTTGGGATTAATTTGACCTAATTTTGTTGCAGAAGTACTATCACTCTGTCGAATACTCAAAAAATCAGATGCGGTTATTCTATATTCATGCTCATAACTATTACCCGATCCTCTATATCTCCAAATGTATAAATCGGTCTTGTTAGCCATTTTTGTCGTTATAGAATTCCATGTACGATTTGCTCTGATCGTCACCTTATTGGGATATGTACTTTGATTTGTATAGTAACCATTTGCCTCATACAATCTTAAGCATTCACTGTCTTTGCCGACTACAATACCGGAGTGTCCTCCAAATCTTATGTAATCACCAATTTCTGCGTTTGTTTTTATCCATTCGGTTTTATCAGCCGTATCATCCCATTTTAGTTTTATTGCAGATACATCGTTTCCGTAAAGTATTCTGAAAATATCATATGCAAATCCCATACATTGTGATCCACTATATTTGTCACCATTTATTGTTACACTTCCGGTTATACATGTTTTTTTCGAACAATTACTGTATTGATCGTGTGATTCACAAGAACTGGTTACAAACTGATTAAAATAATTTCCCACTTTGTATTTCAGATAGGCACTATCTGAGCTATATGTACCATTAGCTAATTTTTCCACAATCGATAATATTTCGCTTGAAGTCAAATCTCCATCATCTGCCATAACGGCAATACTGCTTGTTACAAAAGCTATTAACAAAATAAAAGCCACTAACTTTTTCATACAAAATGTTCTCCTTTTATCCTTGATTAAGTTATAATACACAAGACCGCTTATACTTTTAAATGCCGTCCGCCGCATTCTCTTTGGCAGGCATTCTCACCATAAGTAGTTTTTTCTATTATATCACCGAATAATTCGTATGTCAAGATGAATTTCATCTTTTGATAAGTTTATTTATCCACAATCTTGGTATACAATAATAAAAAAGCCACGGAGGTTATTTTTATGTACGTTGATTACAAAGAGGTAGGCAAGCGTATCGCGGCACGGCGAAAAGAGCTTGGACTCAAGCAGATCGAAGTAAACGAAATGGCTGAGCTGAGCGACAAATATCTTTCAAACATCGAAACTGCCCGTTCTATTCCGAGTATTGACGTACTCATGCGTATCTGTGCTGTATTAAAAACAACCCCGGATACGATATTACTTGGTGCAGTGAAAAATCACGAAAACATCGACCTATCCTCTCTGGTAAGCGAAAAGATCACAAAGCTTGATTCAAAAAAGCAGCTTTTGACCTACAATTTTATTGATTGGATAGGTGAACAGGACATATAAAAGCGGACAGGCTTTCATTTTCTGTCCGCTTTTTGTTATATATACGCATTATACAAAAATATCCCACTGCACGGTGGGATATTTTTTATCAGTCAATAAATATCGGATTTGTCCAGGCGAATTTGCCGTTCTTGTCGATAACGGTCGCGCGGATGTAATCGTACGGGCCCTGCCAGCCGCCGTCAAGCCCGATCTCGGCACGCGTAAGATCTCCGGCTGCCGAGCGTGTCACGCGCGTTATATGCTTTGTGCTGTGGAAGCGTATCCTTTCAACCGGCGAGCATTCGACCACTGCCTTACCGTCTTCTATATAGAAGTTGTATATCTCCGGGCCGCAAGAAGAATAGAACGCGCCGTTTTCAAGTGCTTCGAGTATCGCGTTGATATTATTCTCGGCGTTCACTCTTACCCAGCCGTTACAATGCCTGTCCATGCCGTGTCCGTCGTCTGCCGCAACGCCCCAGATGCGCTTGCCCTGCGCCAATATCTCGTCCCAATATGCCGCGTCCATATCACATTCGTTACCCATCGCGCATCCGCTGTTCCATATCTCCATGGCGAAATTGCCTTCGAGCTTTTCAAAATAGCGTGCAGGCGTGTTGCTCCACTCGGGGTGGCAGTATATCGTAAGATTTTTCTTTGCGTGAATGTCGTCAAGATAGGGCTGATACTCCTCCTGACAGGTCGTTTTTGCACTTTCAAGCTTCACGTCCTGCTCGAAGCCGTTGCCGTCCTCCTTGGAAGGTCCGATGCAGACCGTGTGGAAGCATCTGAAGCCGTGATCTTGCTCAAAGGTGCTGTCAAACTCCATGCCGGGGATTATCGTGATCGGTACTTCGGGCGCGTAGTTTATGTAGTTGTAATTTCTGTGGTCGGTTATCGCAAGAAAATCGTACCCGTTCTTATGGTGCAAGCGGATAACGTCGGCAGGATCACCTGCGCCGTCCGAGCGTGTCGTATGGCAATGAAGACCGCCCTTTAACATTTTTCTGTTCCCGATAAAAGCCTGTTGCTGTTTCATTTTTCTTCCTCCGATATAATTGAATTTGAAAAATTGCTGAGCAATTTTTTTCACCTTAACTTGTGGCATTTGCGACAAATATCACGCGTGCGAAGCACGCATATCACATTTTACAAAGTAAAATATATCACATTGCACAGCATGCAATATTTCACTGCAAAAGTCTTGAGTTCACTCAAGATTTTTGCTCTGTCGCCATGCTTCTCTGAGCCATGACAAGCGAATAGTAAAGTCCCTTTTTCTCCATAAGCTCGTCGTGCGTACCCGTCTCGGCTATACTGCCCTTGTCGATGACTATAAGACGAGTTGCGTTACGGAGAGTAGACAGCCTGTGGGCTATCGCAAAGGTCGTGCGGTTGCGTATAAGGTTTGCAAGCGCGTCCTGTACTCTTCTCTCGGTCTCGGTGTCAAGCGACGCGGTCGCCTCGTCAAGTATAAGTATCTTCGGGTCTCGAAGAAGCGCACGCGCTATCGCGATACGCTGGCGCTCACCGCCGGAAAGCGTGTAGCCCTTTTCGCCGATCTTTGTGTTGTACGCATCGGGCAGCTTCATCACAAATACATGCGCGCCCGCCGCCTTTGACGCGGCGATGACATCTTCATAGCTCGCATCCGGCTTGGCGTATGCGATGTTCTCATAAACCGAGCCTGTAAAGAGATAGTTTTCCTGTAATACCACGCCTATCTGCGAGCGAAGCGATTCCTGACTCATCTCGCGCAGGTCGCGCCCGTCAACGCTGATCGAGCCCGAGGTGGGGTCGTAAAGGCGCATGAGCAGATTTATGAGGGTAGACTTTCCGGCACCCGAGCGTCCGACGATACCTATCATCTCGCCCGGCTTTACGGTAAGGTTGATATCGTGAAGTATCTCACGCGATTCGTCGTAGCCGAAGCTTAAGTCTTTAATCTCGACCTCGCCGCAAAGCGGCGCGCTTACGGCATCGGGTATATCCTTCATCTCCTCTTCCTCATCGAGAAGATCGAACATCTTGTTCACTATCATGCCGAAATACGTTATGTGTCTCGGGAGCATCGCGAACTCACGAAGCGGCGCGTAGATCATCGACACGTATGCCGAAAACTGCGCCATCTCGCCGAGAGTCATGGTTCCGCCGAGTATCCTGTTACCGACGAAATAAAGGATAAAGAACTCTCCTATTCCCGCCAGAAAATGGGTAGGTAAGAAGATCATCGGCCAAATGACTTCGTTTTTGACCTGGATATCCCTTAATTCCTTTGCCGACTTGTCGTAACGTCCGAATTCACGTTTTTCCGTACCGTAGGATTTGACCACACGGATACCCGAATAGATATCGTGAAGTATACTGCTGCTCTGGTTAGCCTTTGATCTCTGCTTTCTCCAGAGAGCGCCCGTGGGTTCTCTTATCAAATAAAAGATAATAACTATCACAGGGATAGGCACGAGCATTATTAGCGCGAGCTTATAGTCATAGCTGAAAAGCAGAATGCCTACAAAAATAAGCTTGAGTATGTGCTCAATATATGTCGGCACATGCTCGGTAAGCATCCACTGTATGTCGGACATCTCGTTGTTGATACGCCTGTACAGATCGCCTGAATCGTACTTACTGCTTTTGGCGACCGAAAGCGCGAGCGTCTTGTCGAAGGTTGTCGTTGCGAGACGCGTCTGCAGATTTGCTCCCGCGGACGCACTGAAATAGCGTCTTACTATCGAAAGCAGATTGAGAAGTATCTGCACGCCTACCATCGAAAGTATTACGAGAGCAAAGCCTGTATAGGATATCTCATCGCTTCCGCTCTTGATGTAATCGTCAACCAGTATACGGTTTATGTACGGCACGAGCATCGACGTAAGAGAGATCAACACAAGCATGAACGCGGTTATCAATATCTTGATTCTGAAGCCTTTTGCAAGCTTTAACAGACGCAGGACGAGCTTTAACGGCTTTGAGCATTTCGGACATCGTTCCTCTCCGGGCTTTAACTCGCGCCCGCACACCGGGCATTTCCGTTCATACCTGTGCCGAGCATGTCCGTGCTCGCCTTTTTTGTCACCGTTCCTGCCGTAAAGCTTTGAGCAGTCGTGCATCACCTTTGTGTAGAGCTTCTGATCGCGGTTATCCGAACGGCAGAGATTGCGCGGTTTTCCGTCGCATTCGCACTCCAAGAACACACATCCGTTTTCCTGTGTTGCCTTGAGAGATGAGACCCTTGCACCATCAATAAACTCAAGCTTGTTTTTTTCGCGCACGATGAGGATGCCCTCCCGTGCAAATGCGATAACGCCTTCACGCGGCAGGCTGAACGGGCATATTGCGTGGAATTCATATTTCGGAGCAGTGGGACACATCTCGTACAAAAGCTTTTCAAGCCGCTTTTTGTCATGCCTCTGCTCGCGTAATCTGTCTATTTTTCTTTTCATTAATACCACCCGCGAAGCTTATATGTAAAGCTCAAGCTTTTTCTGACTGTTCTTGTCAAGAGCCTTTATCGAGTCGATATAGTAACGGTTTCCGTCGGTGTCAACTATGGCAAGACTGTCCTCTCCTATACGTATAAGGCTTCTGTAGACATCGCGAAGCGGTATCTCAATATCTCCCGCGTCGCTCGTCACAGCGAAAAACGCGTATCCGAGCCTTTCCTTGACCGACTTTATCGAAAGTATACGCATAGAATAGTACACGCGCTCAAGTTCTTCGTTTATAAGCGACCTGTCAGCATCCGAAAACACCGACATATCCTCTATAAGTCCTATCTCGTTCATATCGTTGTCAAGCACGGATATGTACTTGTCCCCAAGCGAGAACGGGAACGCACGCCTGAGTCTTACTCTGTCATAGTGTGCAAGACGCGGCACATCAAGTGCGCTTTCATTGAGCTTTTCCAAATCTCCCGCAAGATCAAGTCCGAGAAAGTCACCGCATTTTACAAAGCTTGCTGTCTCGGGCGTCAGGAACACCACTCCGTTATTATATTTTGTATCCATAATTATCTCCATACCGCTTTTACGGCTAAAACAGTTGAATTTATTTACCCGCGGGGTATTATCATCTCGGAGGGCGCGGTCCTCTCGGTCCGCGTCCGGGTCCGCCGCGAGGCAAAGCGTCGTGCTCCTGTTCTTCTTCCGCGTCGTTTATTATGTTGCGAAGCGCCTCAAGCTGAAGCGTATACAGCTTGTGATATATTCCCTGTTTTTCAAGCAATTCGGCATGTGTACCGCTCTCGCTCATCCTTCCGTTTTCAATGACGATGAGCTTTTTTGCGCTCTTGAGCGTTGATAGCCTGTGCGCTATCATTATCGTCGTACACGAGCCGGACAGACGCTCGATCGCGTGCTCGATCTTCTGCTCGGTCGCTGTATCCATAGCCGCCGTTGCCTCGTCGAGTATCAGTATGCGCGGCTTTTTAAGAAGCGCTCGCGCGATAGACACACGCTGTCTCTCGCCGCCCGACAGATCTCGGTTGCCAAAGCCGATACGCGTTTCATAACCGTCCGGAAGCTTCATTATAAAATCGTGCGCGCCCGCCTCGATAGCCGCGTTTACAACATCCTCGTATGTCGCGTCCTTCATTGAGTAGGCAATCTATTCAAATATAGTACCCGTGAACAGATATGTCTCCTGCGAAACTATCGCCACGCTGTTTCTGAGCTGTTCAAAGGACATGTCCTTTACGTTTACGCCGTCGATCAGTATCTCACCGTCACTGACATCGTAAAGGCGTATGAGCAGGTTAACGATCGTCGATTTTCCCGCACCCGTGCGTCCGACGATACCGAGCGTGCTTCCCGCCTCTATTTTGAAGGATACTCTGTCTATGGTCTTTTTAGACTTTGTGTAGGCAAAGGAAACGTCACGAAATTCGACCTCTCCCTTGATATCGTCCAAGATAACGGGCGAACGGCTCTCCTCCACCTCGGGAATAGCCTCGGCGATCTCAAACAGACGCGATGCCGCGTTTATCGACTCGGACATACGTTTGATACTGTTGATTATGTAATTCAGCGGGCTGTATACCATGCCCATGTACGCAACGAATGTGAGAAGATCGCCGTACGACATCTCGCCGCGGAATACAGCCATACCGCCTACCGCCCACACCGACACCGTTCCGAGATAGAGCACAAAGCTTATCGCTGGGTAAACGATGACGTCATACATCGACCACTCAAAGTAAACGCCCGTCTTTTCCGAACTCAGTCTGTGAAAGTGCTTACTCTCATCGCGCTCATGTGCAAACGCCTTGACCACACGCAGTCCGTTCATAACATCGCTCAGTCGTTCCGTAAGCGCTTTGACCTTATTATAATGAAGATTTGCCATGCGGCGGCTCTTCGAGAACGCACGCGTGATCATGAACACGTAAAACGGCACGGTGATAAGCGTGATAAACGCAAGGACCGGATCCATCATGAAAAGCACAGCGGCGACCGCTACCACCTTTATCACCGCTACTGTAAGATCGGGCACCATCGTTCCGAAGAATTGATAAAGCGTTGACGAGTCCGATTCTATCTGGGTCATAAGACCACCGGTACGGCGCGAGTTGAAAAATCCGAGGGACAGGCGGTTGATAGCCGCGAATATCGTCTTTTTAAGGTCATAGGTGATATTCGCCGCCACATGAGCTGTTACGATGTTGTTTATGATCGAAATTATCAGATCGGCGACACGCACAGACAGGATGATCCCGATAACGAGCATTATCTGACCGTAGAATCTGCCTCCCTCTGTAAGCACATTGTCGATATAAAACGAGTTGCTGATATACGGTGAGAGAACACCGAGAGCACCGGTCACGCCGAGCATCAAAAACAGCAAAAGCGTTTCACCTGCGTAACGCTTAAAGAACGGCAATAGCTTTTTGAGTATTCCCGTGTTGTCCGAGCAATACGGACACACCTTGTTCTTGTCGGGATAACGTCTGCCGCAGCCCGGACAGCGAAGCTCCTTGTCCTCCTCTTCAACACCGTTAAACTCGCCTGATATAGCAAGCCTTGTATACGCGGCGAAAAGCATCAGCGATTCCTTGAAGGTGTTCGGCGTTTCGCATACCATTTTCTGTGCGCCTGACTTCTCCCTTATCGAAAGGCGCGCTCCCGATACAAGCTCCTCTATCTCAAACTCTTCTATGTCATCATAGGCGAACACCTCGAAGTGCGTCTCGCTGAATTTAGGATAAAGAGAGGCGGGAGTGTCGAGTCGGTGAGCCTGTGAGCTAACCTCGGTAACGCCCTCGAGCAGACACAGTGTATGGCTGTCAGAAAAAAGGTATATATCGCACGCACCCGGCATATTGCCGCGGCACGCCATGCCGACAAGCAAAGAACCGCTGTCT
>JAFUMW010000111.1 GCA_017482465.1 Clostridia bacterium | reverse complement strand
TTTTTCTTTTTCCTTATTTGAAAAGTATCTTTTCAGCGTTGCCGCGTGAGATGCTTTTATATGCACCGTATGATATCCTGCCGTTTATCACAGCCTCGTCAAGGAAGGACGCGAGCTTTAACATCGGACGGTCGATGTGTATCGGTGAGGACACGTCTGTGCCGAAAAGCAGACGGTCGGAAAACTCCTCTAAAAACGTGTACGCAAATTCTGGATCTCGCGCAAGTGCGTTGTATCCGCTGAAGGCAGAAAGATCACCGTAAAGATTCGGGTACTTACGCATAAGCTCGCTTATGCGTCCGCCGTCAGTAACCTTGCCCTCGGGCCATCCGTGCATCGTGACCTCGTTAACATCACCGCTTATGTGTGACCAGAAGCGCTGTGAATGACCTAAGAGCTTAAGTCTTGGAAAAGCCTTGAGCACCTTTTCAAGCTTCGGTAAACCAAACCCGTCGATAAGTCCGTAATCGCCGTCGGAATTTCCCATGTGAAATATCACCGGCATATCGCACGCCTCACAAGCACGAAACAGCGACATAACTCGCGGATCGTCGAAATACAGATTTGCCGTTATCTCACCGACACCCCTTGCGCCAAGCGCCTTGTAATGCTCAAGAAGGAAAGTAAAGTCTGTGCCGGGGTAGTTGTTGTCAATGCGCGGGTCAATATTGCAAAACCACGAAAATCTCTCGCTGTGCTTTTTTGCGATATACGCTACGTCCTCATTTGTCTGTGTGTATAAAGCCCCCTCGGGCGAGCTTACGGTCATAAGTACACCGCGTTCAACACCGATTTTGTCGTATATCTCGCATATCTGCTCGGGCAGAATATGGTTATCATCGTACGCATATCTGTAGCCGTGTACGTGAATATCTATTTTCTTAAGAAGCTCCATCAATATCACCTCGCGTACATTATACAATATAATTTTTGCAAAGTAAATAGTCAAATATCAACATCAATGTTGCATTAAGTGAACAAAACAGCAATATTGACATCGGTGACGGCATTTGATATAATTAGATCATAATAGTAAAGGAGGACGATTCCATGAAAAAACTGATGCTTACACTTATGCTCATGTTTTTTGCGCTTACACTGACCGCAAACGCGGACGTAGGAGACATTAACGGCGCGATATACGCAAGCGATATAACCGCATATATAAACGGAGTGGAAGTACCATCGTATAACATCGGCGGACGCACGGTCGTGGTAGTCGAAGATATCACAAAAGCACACTATTATAACGACAAACTACGCACGCTTATCATCGGTGATCTTTCTCCTGCGTCGCTGGTATCGGGCAAGAATGATGTTCTGTCACACATCCCCGGTACAAAGGTCGCAAACACCTATGAAACCGACATCAAGACATACATATATGATACAGAGCTTGTGTGCTACTCGCTTAACGGAAAAATGGCTGTTGCGATCGAAGACCTCGGCGGCGATAACACCTTCACCAAAACAGGCGGCAAGTATATCTGGAACGCAGAAGCGCGTACTATATCGCTCGAAACGATCTCCCACAGATCAATACATGAGATAATGAATGAAAAACAGGTCAAGTTGATCGTTGACGACGGCTATGACGCAACATTTGTATCCGATCCGTTCTACTACGGCTCGGTATCGGGCGTTCGCATCCCCAAGGATGGATATCCCCGTGCAATCACTGTCGGCGACACGGTCATCGGATATGTATTTGCACCGGTGCAGTCAGCATTTTCCGTTGACGATGACGGAAACGTCTCTCTGAAATTTGAGCGTGGAGTGACATATTTCTGCTTCTATCCCGAGTCGGTCGAAAGTCTGCTTGCCGATATAACAACAGTACAGCCCACAAGGGAAGAGATACTTGCATACTATCAAGAGCAGATGATGACGGTCATAGATTCGTACGAGACGGAAAACTACACATTTGTGTATATGACACAGCCGACACCGCACGGCAGTACGCAGTTTTTGCGCCTGATAACCGCTGACGGAAGCGTTACATATTACGAAAACGACTTCAAGTCGGTCAGCCTGCACGGTACAAAAACGTTCGATAATGTGGTCATAGACAAGGAAAACGCGAAAGTGACATTCCGCTACGACCGAGATTACGTGATCGACCTTGAAACAGGAGTTATGAGGTAACAAAGTTGACATAAACTAAAACAAGTGCTATAATTAAGGAAATTCAACAAAAGCAGGGTCGGGAACAATGAAAAAAACGGAAATTGCCAAGCGCTACATACTATTCATTATAAGCCTGTTTGTTTCGGGTGTCGGCGTCGCGTTTACAAAAACCGGAGCACTCGGAGTGTCACCGATATCATCTGTTGCAAACGTGCTCAGCCTGCGCTTTACCGACATTACCATCGGTAACTGGCTCATTATCACAAACTGTCTTATGGTACTCGGACAAATACTGATTCTTCGTAAAAGCTTCAAGCCGATACAGCTTTTGCAGATACCGCTTTCCTTTCTTTTCGGATATTTCACAGACATAGGCATGATCATCGCGGGAATAGTGCCCGTAAACTCATACCCGATGCAGTTGGTTATGGTCGTGTCCGGCGTGGTTATTCTCGGCTTCGGTATCGCACTTGCAGTTATCGCGAATGTTATCATGAATGCAGGCGAAGCGTTTGTTAAAGCAATTGCCGACACACTGCACAAAAACTTTGGAAACGTAAAGGTCGTGTTTGATATAAGCTATGTAGCTTTTTCGATCGTCCTTTCAATGCTGTTGTTCAACGGTTCTATAGAGGGTACGAGAGAGGGAACACTTATCGCCGCTGTGTGCACAGGCTTCACGGTCAAGTTTTTTACCAAGCTGTTAAAAAAGCGGTTAAATAAGCTTTTGACAAAATAAATAAAGATGCTCACATTTCAAAGCGAAATGTGAGCGCTTTTTTATTTTGAAATAAAGAGTATACCGAGCGTGTTCGGTCCGCAGTGGGACGATATTACCGCACCAGCACGGGTAACAAGTATCTCATCAAAGTGTGCGAGAGATTCAAGGTATGTGCGTACCTCGTTTATCATTTCCTCGTCACAGCCCGAATGTGTAATGAAAACACGGTCGCATTCTGCGTTTTTAAGATCGTTTTCAAGGTCGTGTGCATAGTTCATCACCGCGCGGCCTATACTGCCCATATACTTTTTTCCGGGCGCCATCTTACCGTCGGATACACCTATCTTCGGATGGAGCTTGAGAGCACTGCCCGCGAGTGCCGCAACAGAACTGCATCTTCCTCCGCGGTACAGAAAAGTAAGCGTATCAACTACAAAACTTGAACGTACCTTTGGAATCAGCCCGTTTATCAGAGTGACGATCTCGTTACCGCTCATTCCCGCCTCGGAAGCGAGTGCCGCTTTTATAATAAGAAGTCCGATGCCGGTAGAGAGATTTTGAGAGTCGATAATATGTATACGGTCTTCGGCATTAAGAGCCTGTGCGGCAAGCCGCATAACATTTCCCGTACCCGACATCTGGTTTGAAATAGAAAAGCAAACGATCTCTCGCCCGTCTTTTAAGTGTCGCTCAAATAACTCGTACGCCGCGTCGAGCGCCGGTGCAGAGGTCTTGGGAGATGCGTTGTTCTCGTTTGACCAAGCGTAAATCTCGTCGGGGGTTATGTCAACGCCGTCGCTGTACTCGGCTTCACCGAGAAGAACGTGAAGAGGCAGTATGTCTATATCATACTTACTTATAAGCTCTAAAGAAAGATCGCAGGTGCTGTCCGAAATAATTTTAACATTCATGATCTGAACTCCTGTTTTCTTAACATTTGATATTCAAAAACTAAGTAATTATAGCATCAACTTGTGAACAAAGCAAGAACATATATTTGATTTTGGGATAACAAACCAAAAATGAAGAAAAAAATCTGTTGTAAGGGGAAGTTGCCGAAAAAAATGCTGTATAAGTGCGAAGTGCACAAAAAACGCTGTGCCACAAGTGGGTAATTATGTAATAAATGTGCATTGAAAAGGTTTGTGGCGTGTGGTAAAATTAGATATAACATATATTTAATGTAATTATCAAAAGTATATGTGTATTTTTATGCCGAAAGGCAAAGGAGAAATCATCATGGCAACAATGAAGAAAATTGTCGCTCTTGTTATGGCATTTGCAATGTGTGCGGTATGCTTCGCAGGATGCGGCGCAAAGACAACAAACTACGCGGCAAATAACACCGAGTTCTTTATCGGTGCTACAGGTCCTCTTACAGGCGACGCTTCCTCTTACGGTATCTCTGTACAGGAAGGCGCACAGCTTGCTATCGACGAGATCAATGCAAATGGCGGTCTCAACGGTATCACATTCAAGTTCGATATCAAGGACGACAAGGCTACAGCTGCTGATGCGGCTACAGGCTACGACACACTTTATGAAGCAGGTATGCAGGCATCCATCGGTTCTGTAACCTCCGGCTCCTGCGACTCGTTCGCTTCCAAGGCTGACGAGGATAAGGTGTTCGCTATCACACCCTCGGCTTCCGCGGCTAACGTAATCGAAAACAGACCTACTGTTTTCCGCGTATGTTTCGGCGATCCCGATCAGGGTTATCTCGCTGCTGAAGAGATCACAGCTAACTTTGAAAATATCGGCGCTATCTACGATACAAGCGATGCATATTCCTCGGGTATCTATGAAGCATTCGCTGCAAAGATGGAGGAACTCGGTGTTGAATTCAACACTCAGACCTTCGACGCAGAGAACAAGAAGGACTTCTCCACACAGGTAGAAGCTCTCAAGGATTGCGATGTTATCTTCCTTCCCATCTACTACACAGAAGCAGGTACGATCGCAAAGACAGCAGCCGCTAAGGGTTGTGAAGCACTCCTTTTCGGATGTGACGGTCTTGACGGTATCGCAGGTCAGCTTGACGAATCTGTTACAAGCGAGATCAGATACATCACACCTTTCGACGCAAACAGCACAGACGAGGTCGCTTCCAAGTTCGTAACAGCATACGAAACAGCATACGGCAGAACTCCCGACCAGTTCGCGGCTGATGGCTACGACGCAGTTATGACTATCTACGAAGCAATGAAGAAGGCTAATGTAACAGATGTTACGATCAGCCCTCAGGCACTTTCCGATATCCTTGTTTCCACCATCACAGCAGATGACTTCACCTTCAAGGGTGCAACAGGCGAGATGACATGGGACGAAAGCGGTGCCTGCACAAAGGTTCCTCAGATAGTAGTTCTTAACAAGTAATTCAAAAAAGTCACATTATGTCATTTTGGTTGGGCGCAGGTGTGTCCAACCAAAATGTCATTTTTGAGTATGGAGATTAATTATGAGTACATTCATTGACGGACTGAGTCTGGGCAGTATATATGCTCTTATAGCACTTGGCTATACAATGGTATACGGTATTGCAAAGATGCTTAACTTTGCACATGGCGATATTATCATGGTAGGCTCATACGCCATTCTGACCACACTTGCGTTAAACGGACACCCGCTTATCGCGATACTTGCCGCGATCATAGTTTGTACGGTACTCGGCGTGCTGATCGAAAAGCTTGCTTACAAGCCTTTACGTGGTGCGTCTCCGCTTGCCGTGCTTATTACGGCGATCGGTGTCAGCTACCTTCTTCAGAGCGTTGCACAGCTGATCTTCGGCGCGCAGACACGTCCGATAAGCCTCGTACACTTTGAGCCTGTGGTAATAGGAGGAGTTACGATAAGCCTTTCTGCAATAATTTCGCTTGCAGTCGGCGCGCTTATCATGATATGCCTTACACTGTTTATCAAGTTTACAAAGCTCGGGCGCGCAATGATAGCGGTATCCGAAGACAGAGCGGCGGCAAAGCTCATGGGCATAAACGTAAACATGATCATCATGGTCACATTTGCGATAGGCTCGGCTCTTGCGGCATTTGCAAGCACATTCTATGTAATGCAGATACCGAATACCAGCCCGACTCTCGGCTCTATGCCGGGTATCAAGGCGTTTACCGCGGCAGTTATCGGAGGTATCGGTTCGATACCGGGTGCGATGCTCGGTGGTGTGCTCATGGGCGTGGTTGAAAAGATATCGCTGAGTATACCGGTGCTTGCACCGTATACAACGGCGCTTGAATTCAGCCTGCTTATAATCATACTTCTTGTAAAGCCTACAGGCTTGCTTGGCAAGAAGAGAAGAGAGAAGGTGTAAGCTGTGGCAGGATATTTCAAAAGTGTAAAAAAAGGCTTTAAGCTTAAAAACTACATATCTTACATCGTAATTACCGTATTTCTTATAGTCAGCGCAGTAATGGCACTTACTGGCTATATGAACCGTTCCACGCAGAACCTGCTCACGCAGATAGCATACTCGATCATACTTGCGGTATCGCTAAACCTTGTTGTGGGATTTTTGGGCGAGTTGAGCCTTGGTCATGCCGGTTTTATGTGCGTCGGCGCGTACCTCGGCTGTTTCCTTGCCAATTACCTGCATACGATTATACCCTCAAAGCTCGCGGTGCTTATCATTTCTATGATAGTCGGCGGTGCTATTGCTGCAGTTTTCGGATTTATAATCGGACTTCCCGCGCTCAGGCTTAAGGGCGACTATCTTGCGATCGTAACTCTTGCGTTCGGTGAGATTGTAAGAACGATCTTCAAAAACCAGAAAATATTCGGTGGAGCACTCGGACTTTCAACAAAGAAGTACGGCTCTGATCTGTTTATCGTAGCGTTTATTGTTGTGCTTATCATGCTCGTATTCATCCAGAACCTTGTAAAGAGCAAGCACGGACGTGCTATAACCGCGATACGCGATAACGAGATAGCAGCAAAGGCTATGGGTATAAACGTAACCTACTATAAGCTGTTCGTGTTCGTGATCTCTGCTTTCTTCGCAGGTATCGCAGGCGTACTCTACGGACATTACGCAACACCCGTGCTCTATTCGTTCTTCTCTTATAACTATTCTATAGAGATACTTGTTATGGTCGTGCTCGGTTCGATGGGAAGCATCAACGGCTCGATCATCGCGGCGGCACTTATAACCTATATCAACTTCCAGCTTACAACAAAGCTCTCGGGTGATCTTGCCGCACTTAAGTATCTTATATACGCGATCATCCTTATTGCGATCGTTATAGTAAATAACGCACCCGCTCTTGCACCCATAAAGGAAAAGCTCAGCATAAAGCGATTATTTAATAAAGTGCTCGGCAGATTTATCAAGCATAAGCACGACCCCGCAAAGCGCAAGGACGACGAAGCTGACTGGGACAGAATTCCTACAAAGATAGACATGGACGCATTACTTTCGCTCGATGTCAAGCCTGATACGAGCTATACGCCCGACAAGAGAGAGGAGAAGTGAAAATGAGCGAAAAATACATGCTTGAAACACAAGACCTCGGTATCTCCTTCGGCGGACTTAAGGCTGTTCAGGGAATAGATCTCAAAATACGTAAAAATCAGCTCTACGGTCTGATAGGACCTAACGGAGCAGGAAAAACTACAATATTCAATCTTATCACAGGCGTTTATACCCCTACAACAGGTAGATTTTTCCTTGACGGAGAGGACCTTACGGGTAAAAAACAGGAAGTTATCAACCACAAGGGAATAGCGCGTACCTTCCAGAATATCCGACTTTTCAATAACATGACAGTCGTAAGCAATGTAATGGTAGGACTTCATAACCAAAAGGAATTTGCGTGCAGTCCGTTTGCAAGCATGCTTCGTTTGCCCGTTCACTTTGAAAGTGAGACAAAGATGCGCGACCGCGCGAAAGAATTGCTTTCTATTTTCGGGCTTGAGGACGAGCGTAATAACCTCGCCTGCAATCTTCCTTACGGTAAGCAGAGAAAGCTTGAGATAGCACGAGCTCTTGCAACAAATCCGAAGCTTCTGCTTTTGGACGAGCCCGCGGCCGGTATGAACCCGAACGAGACCGAGGAGCTTATGAACACAGTGCGCTTTATCCGTGACAAGTTCGATATGACGATACTTCTTATCGAGCACGACCTTAAATTCGTGTCCGGACTTTGCGATGAAGTGACCGTTCTTAACTTCGGAACATCACTTTACCACGGAGAGGTCGAGAAAGCTCTTCACGACCCCGAAGTAGTAAAAGCATACATAGGAAAGTGAGGGAGAGCCATGGCATTACTTGAAGTCAGAGACCTCGAGGTATATTACGGCGTGATACAGGCACTTAAGGGTATCAGCTTTGACGTAAACGAGGGCGAGATCGTAACGCTTATCGGTGCAAACGGTGCAGGTAAGACAACGACGATGCAGAGCATCATGGGACTTATCCCTGTAAAGCACGGCAGTGTTACGTACGAGGGTCAGCTTATAAATAAAGTGCCCTCGCATAAGATAGTAAAGCTCGGTATGACACAGGTGCCCGAGGGCAGACACGTGTTTCAAGAGCTTACCGTTTACGAAAACCTGCTTCTCGGCGGTTATATTGAAAATGATATGAAAAAGATAAAAGCCGATATCGAGGATGTATACACACGCTTTCCCAGACTTAAGGAAAGGCACAGCCAGATAGCGGGAACTCTGTCGGGCGGTGAGCAACAGATGCTTGCGATGGGACGAGCTATAATGAGCCACCCAAAGCTTTTGATGCTCGATGAGCCGTCGATGGGGCTTGCTCCTATCCTTGTCGATCAGATATTCGATATCATCAAGGAGTTCCACAAATCGGGAACGACAATACTTTTAGTCGAGCAGAATGCAGGTAAGGCGCTTGAGGTCGCAGACCACGCGTACGTGCTTGAAAACGGAAAGATAGCACTTTCCGGCACAGGTGCCGAGCTTGCCGCAAGCGACGAAGTAAAGAAAGCTTATCTCGGCGGATAATAAGAAAAAGGACGCATCATACGATGCGTCCTTTTTCTTAATTCTTGATCTTGAATTCTGTATTATTAAAAATAATACTGTCGCAGTATTCAAGATGATTTTGCTCTCTGCCGAGGTTTTTTTATGAGCTTGATCTTAAGCCCTCCGAATACTATTTTTCACGAATTTTCAAGGAAATATCAAAGGTTGCGCCGAGCAAAATTCGAAACCGATAAAAAGCAATATTATCCATGTGTTTTTATGAAATTCCATAGACATGACCTGTTTGACGGTGTTACAATCATAATAACGTCAATAAGGAGTATAAAAATGATAATAACACAGTTGTTTTCATCGCAAATTAAAATATTTCCCGATATTGTTCTTACAGGCAACTCAATAAAGCGCTTACGCACACTGAAAAATGAGCCGATATCATTTCAGCTTGCATTTCGTGCAGAAAAAGAGAGCGACTATATCCCTGTAAGCGTAT
>JAFUMW010000110.1 GCA_017482465.1 Clostridia bacterium | reverse complement strand
GATCGGGAGTGAAATCGGAAACGTCGGTGATCACCGTGTACGCTTCACCTGCGTTTACCGTTTCGCTCTTGTATACCGTGTCGCCGTACATGTATGTTACGGTGTATGTGTCGGTATCCTCGTACACAGCGGTAAGCTCGGTGTCGCCGTATACTGAGAATGTACCGTTTAGCAAGGTCGTGCCGCCGTCGGCAGACCAGCCTAAAAATCTCTTACCGAGGACAGGTGTGCCTGCGGCAAGCTCAAAATCAACATTTTCTATGATCGTCTGCGGTTCGGGGTCGACGCCTGTAACCTTGTTTGTGTAAGTCACCGTGTACTCGTTCGGTATGCCGAGCAGATAAAGGTCGTTAAATACACCGTAGTGGTCGGAAAGGTGGTAGGTGTAATCTTTTGTAACGATCTTGTCCTTGATGACAGTGTAATTGTCGGAGGCTATACTGTCACCGGTGTAGAACACGAAGTCGATGAGTGAACCCGCGTTTACATTATCGCTTTTAGCGTTGTATGTATTCTGGAGATCGCGGTCGCGGTTCGATTCGGTAAGGAAAGAATCGAGCATCGCATATCCTTCCGAGTTCCAGCACATGTTAAAGTCTGCCGAAAGGATAACAGGCAAGCCCTCGCACTCGTTTGTGATCTTATTATAAAAGAGCTTTGCACTTTCGATCTGAGGTGTTTCGGTGAAGTCCCAATGTGTGTTGAAGTAATAGAACTCGTATCCGGTCGTTCTGACCTTGAGCTTTACCCAACATACGATGCGGTGGTAGGTCGCACCCCATCCGGTCGACTCTGTATCGGGTGTTTCGGAAAGCCAGAAATAACCGCTGTCAAGAAGCTCAAACTTGTCTTTTTTCCAAAAGATAGGTGTGCTTTCGGAATCGCTTGATGTACGCCATTTTACTATACTTCCGTAATTGTCGCCGAGATGCTCACTCATGTATGCGTACCAGGTGCTGTTCGCCTCCTGCAGACCGATAATGTCGGGATCGTACTGTAAAATAGTGGGCGCCATATAGTATGAACGCTCTGCGGCGCTGAGATCGTGTCCTGCTGTAAGCACATTAAAGGAGACCGACTTTATGTGGTTGCCTTCAACATATACGGGTGCTTCTTCGGTAGGCTTTGTATAAACATAAGCCTCTGCTGCTTCCTTGGTCTCAAAGAAGGCTATGTACTTTACCGCAAAGGTAACATCGGTGGTGATGATCTCGTCAGCAGCATATCCTGTCTTGAAGCTGATTCTGTCGTAGACAGAGCCGTCAGCGGCGGCAGATGCGTCGAAAACGATGTTCTGTATCTCGCTTGTAAGAGCCACATCTACGGTTGAAATAACAGCGTCTTCGGTAGAAACGCTTGCCGAGACCGTCTTGCCGGCGGTGTACGACACACCGACTGCAATATATTCTGCGCCGTCTACAGGTGTGTTGTAGCCGAGATGAATGTCAAACATAGTCGCATCCGTGTCTGTAACGGTGAAGTCCGATCTGGGATAGATCGACATGATGCCGTTTTCGCTGTCGTATGCCATGTAAACAGATTTGTTGCTGGTTGCTCTGCTCGGATAATTGAACGTGAGTACAGCATCTCTGCCGTGGATGATATCCACAGGCTCGGAGGAATTTGCACTGACAGCAAGCGGAAGTATCACGGCAAGCATTATCAAGCATATAAAAGCGGTGATTTTGCGAAGACAGAATTTGATACGGTTCATTTTTTTGCCTCCAGAAATATATTTTTGTGAATTTATTATAACACAAAAGCCAAACCCTGTCTTTAGCTTATGTTATTAAAACAAGAAGCGTTTTTGCACTTTATTCCTTGATTTAAATAAGCTAAAGATTAGATTTATTTCTTTGATCAAGTATGTCAAATATAGCTTGAAATGTTTAATGCCGTCAAAAACAACAACAGATTTTACAGATCTTTCAATGAGCGATCGCATAAGGTATAGCAATAGTGAGATCTTCCGTATATTTATATTACTTTTATGCTTACGTCACCCGAGGAAAGTGATCTTATGCTACCGTCGGCAAGCATTACACTGAGCGAATAATCGTTGCCGATCGAGAGGGCTTTTGCGGGTATCTTTTCATCCCCCGAAAGTATATATATATCGCGCCCGGGCATAAGCGACAGGCTCTTATATTCATCAACAAAACGATTGCCGCCGATATCGGGGTAAATACCCATAAGCTCGTTTATAAGCGCCGCGGTGAACTTAGCCTTTGTGTTGGTGTCGTACCCGCTTTTGTATACCGATGACGCGATATCGCGTATCTGTTCGGGAAATCCGCCGTCGGGCATAAAGAGATTGACACCGATTCCGAGCACAGCATAATCTAAGTATCCGCTTTCCGCATCGACCGATGCTTCGGTCAGTATACCGCAGACCTTTTTCATGTCGGAGTAGATGTCGTTTACCCATTTTATCTTAACGTCGGTGTCGGTCGCCCTGCTTATAACGCGGGCTGCGGCAACAGCGGCGGCTGTCGTGATCTCGAGCGCTTTGTCGGCTTTGATGTGAGGACGCAGTATCATGCTAAGATACAGCCCCGTGTTGCCGGGTGAAAAGAAGCTTCTGCCCATACGTCCGCGACCTGCACTCTGCTCATTTGCTATGATCGTCGTAAACTCAGGTGCACCCGATACCGCTTTCTCGCGTGCTATTTCGTTTGTTGATGTACAGGTGTCAAGAATGGTTAGGTCAACACCTTTAACAAGCATTTTGAGTAATTCTTCGCGCATCATTATCTCTCCGTTCTTTTTATGCGTTTGTATACGATATAAGCAAGAATTGTCTTTATGGCATCCGGCAGTATAAAGGGAAGTACGCAAGCCTGAAATGCTGTGACCGCTCCCGTAGTGTCAAGCGGGAGCGAATAAACGTGCATGAACCAGAGCGTTCCCGTAATATAGCAGACCGCAAACGACATTACACACGCGAATATTGTACTGACAGCACTTTTTCTATGTACGAGTGCGTATACCGGTGGCATGAGCAGAAACCCCGGAAGATATCCGCCCGTTGCACCGAAAAGCACGCCGATACCTGATGAAAAGCCCGAGAATACGGGAACGCCGACAAGTCCGATAAAAATATATACGAGAACAGATGTAAACGCACGCCTTGAGCCGAGCGTAAATATTGCGAGGATCACGGCAAAGCTCTGCATGGTGAACGGCGGCGTTGACGGCACGCTTATAAGCGCGCACACGGCTATCAACGCTGAAAACAGCGCCGTGTACATATATGATCTGATATTTTTCATGATTGCCTCTTGATAGGTAGCTCTGTAATAAACTTATAAGAATGACTGTATCTCTTATAATATGATAATATTAACATATTAAGCGATGATTGTCAACCGATACCGTTTTTGTGAAAAAGCAGATATCTTTGTCAAATATAACCAAAATATTAAAATTGTGTTGAAAAAATGTGCATAATGTGGTATACTGGTTTTGATCGCGGCGCGATCAAAATCAGTATGTAGCCGTGCGATGCCAAAAATGTCACTTTTGCGTTCGGCACATAATAACGGAGGTATTTTATGCCGAAGAAAAAACAACGCGGAGACCGCTTTGACGGCAAACTTATCCGCGGACTTGACCCGATGCATGTTTTTATGCCGTATCTTCTTCCGAAGCGAACGGATAACGAGGCGGTAATGAACGAGCTTGTTGACATGACGGCTGTGCTTGAATATGTAGCAAAGAAAAACGCTGACCAACCCGAATTCAAGTATACAATGTTCCATGTCATATGTGCGGCTGTCGCTAAGACTATCGCGCTCAGACCGAAGCTTAACTACTTTATAATCAATCGTAAATACTATGAAAGAAACGATATATCGCTTGCCTTTACCGTGAAGAAACGGTTTGTAGACCATTCTCCGGAGGCACTTGCCATAGTGCGTCTTGACAAGGAAAGCGAGGCATCTCCCATAGATACGGTCTACTCACAGGTCAAAAAGGTCGTATGCCATGTAAAAAAGGACGATCAGAACGACGGTGCGACAGATGTTATGGGAGTGCTTTCAAAGATCCCGCCGTTTATTTTGCGCGGTGTGGTCAGACTTCTTAACTTTCTTGACGCACACGGATGGCTTCCGAAAGAGCTTGTTAAGGTAGACCCGTATCACACGAGTGTGTTCTTGTCCAACCTCGGCAGTATTAAGATGTCTGCTACCTACCATCATCTTGCCGAGTGGGGAACAAACTCTTTCTTTATGATAATAGGCGAGATGAAAAAGCGTCCGTTTTACAATGATGACGGAAGCGTTGAGGTCAAAAACGCGCTTGAACTCGGTATTACTATCGACGAGCGTATTGCCGACGGACTTTACTTTATCAACAGCATCAAGCTCGTAAAGAAGTTGCTTGCTGACCCCGAGCTTTTGGAGCTTCCGCTCAACGAAAAGATAGATTTTTAACAGGAGAAAATAAAAATGTCGGAGAATTTTGATATCAAAGCGCCGTGGATAAACGGTTACGGCGATGTAAAATTTCATCTTGAATATCCGGACTATTCAATGTCCGAGGCGGTAATGAGATCGGCTGAAGAAAGCCCCGATTTCCCGGCGCTCGCGTTTATGGGAAGAACGGTAAGCTACACAAGGCTTATGAACAATATCGAGCTTTGCGCGAAATCGTTCAAGGCTATGGGAATATGTGAGGGCGACCGCGTAACGCTGTGTATGCCGAATGTGCCGCAGACCGTGTACTGTTTTTATGCGCTCAATCGGATAGGCGCAATAGCGACGATGATACATCCGCTCTCGGCGGTCGGAGAGATACTTTATTACCTTAATGAGACCGAAAGCAAATATGTGCTTACGCTTGACGGCTTCTACAAAAAATTCACCGATGTGATGCAGTCGCATAAGCTTGAAAAGCTGATAATAGCAAGCATCAAGGATGAGCTCGGAGCTCTCATGTCGATCGGCTACAGCCTCACGCAGGGAAGAACGATAGCACCTGTGCCGTATGATGATACTGTCATAAGCTGGAAGAGCTTTCTTGACTGCGGACGCAAATACAAGGGCGACTATGCGTCACACAAGGGCGCAAACGATGTTGCCGTGATCCTTTTTTCAGGCGGAACGACAGGAGTTACAAAGGGTATAGAGCTTACAAATCTGAATTTTAATGCGCTGGCTCTGCAGACGGTAGCAATGTGCAATAAAGAGGTAAAGCATAAGAAAATGCTTGCCGCCATGCCGATGTTCCACGGTTTCGGACTCGGTGTTTGCGTGCATACGATGATGGTCGCGGGAGGTCAGTCGGTACTCGTTCCGCGATTTAACGTAAAGGACTATGCCGCTCTTATCAAAAAGCACAGACCCAATTACATAGCGGGAGTTCCAACGCTTTACGAGGCGCTTGTACGTACGAATTACCTTGACGGGGTGAAGCTTGACTGCCTTATGGGCGTGTTCTCGGGCGGCGATTCGCTTTCGATCGAGCTGAAAAAGAAGGTGGACAAATTCCTTGATGAGCATGGCGCGACCGTGCATATACGCGAGGGCTACGGCACGACCGAGTGCGTGACCGCAAGCTGTCTGACACCGTACAATAAGGAAAAAGAGGGAAGTATCGGTCTTCCGTATCCCGACACCTACTACATGATAGTAAGGCCGGGTACGAATGAAGAAGTACCTTACGGCGAGGACGGCGAGATATGCCTGACCGGACCGTCTGTGATGAAAGGCTACCTTAATAAGCCCGAGGAAAATGCGAACACGCTGAAGCTGCACGATGACGGAAGGGTATGGTTGCATACCGGAGACCTCGGTGTTATGGACGAAGAGGGATTTATCTATTTCAAACAGCGCATCAAGAGAATGATCATAACAAGCGGATACAACGTATATCCGTCGCAGATCGAGAATATTATCGACGCTCACGAGGCTGTTCAGATCTCTTGTGTTATCGGCGTCAAGGACGCGATAAAAATGCAGAAGGTAAAGGCTTTTGTTGTACTTAAGCCGGGTATCGAAGCAAGCGATGAGATCAAGGAAGATATTTTTGCTCACTGTAAGAAGCATATCGCGAAATACGCGTTGCCGTATGACATTGAGTTCAGACAAGAGCTTCCGAAAACACTTGTCGGAAAGATCGCTTATACTGAGCTTGAGCGCGAAGAAGACGCCAAGAAATCATGATTTAAGGAGAATTAGCATGAAAAATATCATTAAGCTTGCGCTGTGTACGATCGTTATCATGATGTGTACAGTGACCGTGGTATCAGCCGCTGACGATCATCTTGTACTTGACGCATCAAAGCTGGCACAGAGCCTTACGGTAAGCGATTCGGCGTTTTTGTCCGAAAGTATTGCGGAAAACGGCAAGGCGTATGTAAAGTTCACAACGCCCGAGACCGGCACTGCCGCGGACGGCACACAGATCGAATTCAATTTTTCATATACAAAATATACCGAGGGATATCCGGCAAAGGAATACCCGATCGTAAGGATAGGATATAAGTCTGATATCAAAGGCGAAAAAGCCACGCTTGATTTAAATTACGGACTTGATTATCTCGGTAAAGCCACACGTGTGTGGGGATATGCTCCGAGCTACGACAAGAGCGGCAATGACGCGTCACTCATATTCGATATCCGCGATGTATTCTCCGGCGGTGAAAATATAAGTGATTACAGCTATGACAGTATCGACGCGGACACCGTCTGCAATTATCTCAGACTTAAGCCGTATAACAGAACCGCAAGAGTAGAGGGAGAAACTTTTTCGATAGAATATATCGGATTTTTCAAGACAAGAGAGGATGCAGAGAAGTATATGCATAAGATAGAGGACAAGATAACCGAGCTTAAGCCGAGCTTCGGATACTATAAACTGGCACAGGGCGAAAGCTTTGATCTCGGAGTTACATGTCTGCCCACATACGCAAGTGTTAGCGGAGTCAAGTACTCTTCTGCCGACACGTCGATCGCAACGGTTGACGAAAACGGTAAGGTAACGGCGACAGGCAAAGGCAAGGTAGATATCACCGTAAGCGCAGATGGTACGGATGCTGCCGCTGTCACACATGTTATCGTTGAGGAAAACAAGCCCTTGGATATATACGCTAAGGATTTTGAAGGCGGTAAAAAGGTGGTCGTAAATGTTCTCGGCGACTCGATATCCGCGGATAGTGCAAGAAACGAGCTCTCTGCCAAGTACCACGGTATCTGGGCAGGTACGTTCAACATGGACGTGAACAACTGGAGTCGCGGAGGCTCGGCTGTTACAGGAAATATCACAAACGAGAACGACAGACTTGAGACATACGTTCCGCGCATGGAGCGCATGATAGCAAATGATATTACAAGCTACGATACGGTTACATCGAGCGAGTCGCCCGACCTCATCTTTATCTACGGAGGTACGAACGACTATAACGGAAACTGGAAGATAGGTGAGCCTACCGACAGGACCAGAAACACATACATGGGTGCGATAAGCGAGCTTATTGAAATGGCGTATGCAAATTACCCGGACGCAAAGCTTGTGTTCTTCACACCTATCAAGCGCTGTGACTATTCGGATAAGCCCGGATATGATAACTCGGGTACACGTTCGTATGAGCTTGACGTATGTGTTGAAGCTATGAAAGAAATATGCGAGGTCTATAACGTGACCTGCATTGACGTTTATAATAACGATCAGACCGAGCTTATAGGCTTCAGATCGCTTTATATCACCGACGGCGTTCACATGAGTGCGGCGGGACACCGTATCTTCGCTGCGGTCGCTGTCGAGGAAATGGAAAAAGCCGGTGTCATCAAAACTCACGGATACACTGCTCCGGCGGCGATAACACGTACGCTTTCGGCAAGCCGCTCATTGAACGCTGATTACTATCTTTACACGGCGGCACAGCTTAACGGACGTGCGAGATATGATAACAGCACGGCTCTTGACCGCCAGCGTATGACAAAGCACGAATATACCGACGGTGCGCTTCGCTTCAAGGCGGAAACGCTTAGCTCATCTCTTGCTCCCACGATATCCGTTAACCTTAATTCGTTCAGCTTTTCAGCTACCGATTACCCGTATATGACCGTCGTATACAAGACCTCGTCAAATGCGGAAAAGATAAACGTAAAGCTTCGCGGTAACAACAACCGCATGTCTGCGATCGAGGAAAGCCGTCTTCCCGCGCTCGTGTCGGGAGAAAAAGCGGCGTTTACGGTAAATATCCGCGACTTTGAAAACGACGCGATAAAGTTTGCCGAGGACAGTATCTACACCGATCTTTATTATACGTTAGGATTCTTCAACAGTACGAAGGAGATGAACGCAGAAAGCTACGTTGACATTATCGCGATCGGATTTTTCAAGAACGAGGATGTTGCAAAGAGCTATGACGGCGAAAAAGTCAAGGGCTCGGGCTTTACAGATACGATTGAACATTGGGCGTGCGATAGCATCGACTATGTAGTACGCCGAGGACTTTTCTCGGGCGTTACAAAGACCGAATTCAAGCCGAACGACAAAATGACGCGCGGTATGCTCGTTACCGTTCTCTCACGTCTGGCGGAGGATACCGAAAACAAAACGACTTTCCCCTACAAGGATGTTGATGCAGGCGCGTGGTTTGCACCGGGAGTATCATTTGCATATGCAAACGGAATTATCGACGCAGGTGACAGCTTCAGGCCCGATGACAGCATTACCCGTGAGGAGATCGCCGACATGCTCTACCGATACGCGAAGAAAACAGGTAAAAAGCTCGGAAGTGCAGAGCTTAACTTTGCCGACGCGGATCAGATAGCAGCAGATAAGCGCGAGGCGATCGCGTACTGCGTATATGCGGGCATCATCAAGGGCTATGAAGACAATACCGTAAATCCCAAAGGACTTGCAACGAGAGCAGAGGTTTCGGCGCTTCTTGAAAGATTTGCAGATTGATATAATTTGATAAATTAACAATATCCTCCTTCACATGACTGTGAGGGAGGATATTGTATTTTTTTTGGAGCTTTTTGTTCATTAAAAGTTCATTATATGTATTTCGTTTATTAACAATAGTTGTAAGATAATATGATATAATGCTTGATGTGGTATAATATACCATTGTGGTATGAGGGTATTTCCTTAATACTATGTCAGAATTTGTCATTATCAAACAAGGAGGTAAATCAACATGACAAAGACTCAACGTTCGCTCTTTTTAAGTATCGTTTCAATGTTCCTTTGTATCGTTATTCTTGAGAGCACAACATAAGAATGGTTCACAGATACTATCGAGAGTGATTACAACCAGATCAGCTCGGGCAACCTTAAGGCAAAGCTCTATTATTCACAGTCGCTTTCCGAATCTGATTGGGTAGAAGTAGCATCCGATAAAAAGGTTTTCAGTGACACAAAGAATTGGGAACCCGGCAGAACAGAGTATGTATATCTCAAGCTTGAAAACGCAGGCACGCTTGCGTTCAACTATCAGCTTGGTATAAACGTGGCAAACGAAGTCGGCGCTATGAACATACTCGGCAACCACTTTAAGCTTTCGCAGTCCATCAAGGCAGGCTTTGTGTCCGGCACACTTGAAAGTCTCAAGGCAGTGTACTCGACACGTGAGTCAATGAACGCGATCGCCACACAGTCTCTTGATACAGCAAATCTTCTCGGCACAGAGCCTCTTCTCGCCGGCAAGACAGATGAAAAGACAGAGACCGTATACGGACTCCTCGTTCTTCATATGCCCGAGGGTACAGGAAACGAAGCCAACCACAACGGAACAGCTCCGACCATCGACCTCGGTATCCGCTTCATCGCAAAGCAGGCAACAGTTGAAGAAGACTCGTTTGACGAGTCCTACGACAAGAAGGCGACTTACGATTGGTCAAACTCGGCAACTACCGATTGGTATGTTGAGGACACAGCTGAACCCGGAGTATACACGATCTCCACAGCCGAAGAGCTTGCAGGCTTTGCAAAGCTTGTAAACAGCGGTGAAACATTCAAAGGCGAGACAGTAAAGCTTGACGCTGACATCGACCTTATGAATGCTAAGTGGACTCCTATCGGTTACGATTTCTATAACGCTGCATTTTCAGGAACATTCGACGGTCAGGATCATACCATATCCAACCTCAGTGTAAGCGAAACAGACGGTAAGTATGCAGGTCTGTTCGGCGAAATGGTAGGCGGTGTTGTTCAGAACCTTAACGTAGTAAACGCAAATATCAACGGCACATTTTGTGCGGGTGTAATCGTCGGTCATACATACGGTAAAGTGCTTAACTGTAACGTAACAAACGCTACGGTCAACTGTGTTCCCGGATATGATGCTGATAAAAACGTATACAAGGACGGCAATAACGCAGGCGTGATCGCAGGCTTCATTGAAAGCAATGGCGACGCTGTCGCAGATATCGCCGGTAACGTAGTCACAAAGTCAAATGTTTCCGCATTCAGATGCGTAGGCGGTCTTGTCGGTACGGCAACGTCCGGTGCTATCCTCAGCGATAACACGCTTGAAGATGTATCGGTATCTTATATAACACTTCCCGCAGGAGCGGTCGAAGAAGAAGGTAAGACAAACTCCGATATCGGTACTGTAGCAGGCAGACTTCTTGTTGGTGCTACCGAAGTAAACAATGAGATAATTATCCCCGGTAAGGTAACTTCTACCAAGCAGTTTAATGAAGCTGCGGCTGACGGCGAGACTGAGTTCGAGCTTGTTGCAGGTACATATATCGTTCCCGATATTATGAATAAGACTCTTACTATCACAGGTGATCCTGACGGAGAAACCATTGTGGCAACACAGGACGACGGTTCTTACGAGGGCTGTGATTACAGCCTCGATGGTTCGACCGTTACATTTGAAAATATAACGATCAATACCGACAGCACAACGTATACAGGTTATGCAAGAATGAACGGAACCTACAATAATTGTACAATAAACGGTACGTACACACTGTACGGTAACAGCGTATTCAACGATTGTACATTTGAAGTTTCGGGCGACGTATACAATATCTGGACGTGGGGTGCGCCTAACGCAACCT
>JAFUMW010000109.1 GCA_017482465.1 Clostridia bacterium | reverse complement strand
TTTCTTCTGTCGGGAGAAAGACGTTATCTTTTAGGTCACAATATCTACGATGTTTCTCCGGGTAACATCGTCATCATTCCTAAAAACGAGCTTCACCGCACTACCGCCTTACACAACAAAGGTTATGAGCGGTATGTAGTGTATTTTTACGATGATGTCGGACGCGAATTTTCCGAAAACATCTCCGGGTTTGATCTTAACGCTTTTCTCAGACTCGGATGCGTTGAGCTTCCCGAAGATTCCGCAAAGCTTATCAGGTCGTATCTTGAACAAATGGAGCTCGAATCAAAAAATCGCGATGAATACTCTGTGATCTGCATGAAGAACATCTTACGCAACATAATGATAACGGTATTGCGTAACGGAAAGCTAAAATCCCGTGAGCAAAATGACGATGCCGACAAGATCCAGGCTGTTGCAAAATACATACGCGAATACTATTACGAGAACATAACACTTGAGAATGCGGCAAAAATAGCTCTTATGGAAAAGACCTATTTTTCCAAACGGTTCAAGGCACTCACCGGTTTCGGCTTCAACGAGTATCTTACGGAAACGCGGATACACGCCGCCGAAAACCTACTTGAATTTACGACACTTGATATAGGCGAAGTGTCCGAAAGATGCGGATACTCAAGCAGTAATTATTTCGGTGACGTTTTCAAGCGTTATCACGGATGCTCCCCTGTCAAGTACAGAAAAAAAGTGCAAAAATAGCGGAAGGCTTTGCCTTCCGCTATTTTTATTTCTGAATAAACATCTGCGTCCAATAGTTACCGCCGGCGACATATCCGACGCCGATACGGTTGAATGAGGCATTAAGTATGTTCGCCCTATGTCCTGACGAGTTCATCCACGCGTTAACAACCGCCTGCGGACTCGCCTGTCCGCGAGCGATATTCTCTGCCGCGCTTCTGTATGTAATACCGAAGCTTTTCATCATCTGAAAGGGCGAGCCGTAGGTCGGGCTGGTATGTGAAAAATACCCCTTGTCCTTCATATCCTGCGACTTGTATCTCGCAACGCGCGAAAGCTCCCAGTCGTGTGTAAGCCCTTTAAGTCCGTTTTTAGCACGGATTTCGTTTACAAGCCTTACGACCTCGCTTTCAAAATTCAGTACAGATGAGCTTACAGTGGGAATGTTTAATACCTGTCCCGGATAAATAAGCTCAGGATTTTTAATATGAGGGTTCGCGCTTTTGATCTCGCTCAGCCCCACCTCGTATTTTACCGCTATCTTCCACATACTGTCACCACGCACGACCGTGTGTGTCGTTGCGGCGGCAGACGGTGTTATAAGCATTGAAGTCAGCATAATTGCGGCAAGTGTTGTCGGCAGCATTTTTTTCATGGTTGCCTTACCTCCTTGTCGTTGTCGCCAATTATGACGCACTTACATTATACCACAAAGTATGCATAATTTCAAATGTAAGTTATGGTAAAGCTTATCCGAGCATCCACTTGAGAACATACCTGATATATTCGTCCCAGAATGCCCAACAATGCTCTCCGGCCGACTCCCTGTAGGTAAAATCAAGCTCAAGCGCTTCAAGGTGAGCCTTAAGCCTCAGATTGTCCTCATATAAGAAATCCTCAGTGCCTACACCCATGTACAGCCTTGGCTTAATACTGCCCCGACTTACCTGTTCTGCAAGCAAGAAAAGGTCATCCACGGGAGATACTTCCACCGGGTCGCCGAAAATCGGCGAATACGTTTTGTTTGTACCCTCTAACCAGCGCCTGATGTCGGCGACCGACGAAAGCCCGGCAGCCGCGCCGAAGTGCTCACATTCACGCAGACCTATCTTTAGCGCGCCATAGCCGCCCATTGAATTGCCGGCAATAAAATTATCCTCGCGCCTGTCGGATATGTTGAAGTATCCGCGCAAAATATTCGGAAGCTCATGCGCGATATACGAATAGTACTTTTCTCCGTACTTCATATCCGTATAAAAGCTTCTGCCGCCACACGGCATAACAACACAGATACCGTATTCTGTGGCATAGCGCTCAATAGAGGTTCGCCTGTGCCAAATGGTCTGATCATCGCTTAATCCGTGCAACAGATATAAGCACTTGTATGCCTTATTTGTGGAATTGCTTTTCACACCTATCTCGCCGTCGGTATCACTCTGCGGAAGAATTACATTTACTGTTGTCTGCATACCGAGATATTTACTGTAAATATGTAGCTCACAAAATGCCATAAAAACCTCACTCCGCAATTGCAAGAACAGAACCGCTCTTGTCGTTGACATTATTGATATCACCCGTACCGATAAAGAATATTCCGTCTGCCCGTACAAGGCTTACCGCGGGCGCGTCATAATAGAAATAAGCTGTCTCAGCAAAGCCGTCTGTCTCTCCGCTCGTGTTTTCCCATACAGATATCCTGTATCTGCCGTCAGCCATAGTCTCACAGCCGAGTGCATACAGCGCGTCTTCGCTTGCATAAACATCATATACGCCCATCTTCTCATCAAGCGCAATCTTTGTAAGATTTTCCATGTCGTCGGTAACAAAGAGATTACCTGTCGTAAACCAAAGCTTATCCTTGTACACCGCGTCGCCGCCGATAAAGCCGCTTACATATTTTTCGACCTCAAGCTTATCGTACCACGCATTGTCAAACACAAACTCGCCGTCCTCGTATCTGTAAAGGTCAAAGCTCTTGACATCTCCGACGCGGTATCTGAACACAGCGTACACCGTATCCTTAAGGCAAAACAAGTCATAAACTCTTACGACCGAGCCTGCCGATGTGTCTAACGGCCGCCCGTCTCTCATCATTTTTACGCTTTTAAAGCTTTTGCCGCAGTCGCTTGAAACTGCTATCGGGTACTGTCCCGCAGAAACGCCGAGACCTGCGAATATCTTGTTATCATGCTCAAGTATATCAAATGTATGTGTCGCCTCGGATATAATGTCATGTGTTTCCCATGTACCGCTGTTATAACTGTAGTAGGTCGTTCCGTTTATTCTCGGGTCTGTGCCGGGCACGCAAAGTTTGCCATCAACAGTCACAAATTTATTGACCTCTTCGTCGTTGACAGTACCGCTGTTAGTCCACTTTCCCGTATATGTGTCATAGCACCATATATCTACAGGACCTGCGTTGTTATCAAAGTCGCCGCTTCCAATAAACAAGCTTCCGTCAACATACGCCATGTCCCATACACCGCGTGCGCGTATTCCTTCAGCGTATCTCTGCGAGCTTGGAATTCCAAGCTCTGTATATGTACTTGGTGCAAACCCTGCCGAAAAGGCGGATACTGCAGTTACGCACGCTAAAATCAATGCCGATATCTTCAACATGTCAATTTTCCTCTTCTTCTGTTTTTATTTAGTATACCATGGATCATGCAAAAAAACAACCCCTTGATATACAAATTCAAGGGGTTGTTAGTGTTTTTTCCATGCGATCAACGCTTCAAAGTCAGTTGCCTGCGTACCTCTCAGAGTGAAGATGGGTATACAGCTCCTGTGCCGAGGCACATATCGCTATAAGGCAAACAAAAGCACAGAAACCGACCGCCGCGGGAGTTTTTATCAGGTATGGTACAAGAAAGACCGCAACACCTGTCGCCTTATTTAGATATGTGTGCAAAGCGGCAAATTTGCGGTACTTGATCGCGGCTACCGCGTATGAAATAACACGCATT
>JAFUMW010000108.1 GCA_017482465.1 Clostridia bacterium | reverse complement strand
AGGCGAAAGCAATAAAGATATCCACCCTTGCCAAGCTTTGCGAGGCACTTGACTGTCAGCCAGGCGATATTCTGGAATACAGAGATAAATAACCGCGTTTACATATTTTTCTAACATGCATATCATGATAATGTAATATTCTATCGGAGGTTATGCATGTTTAAGGACAGGAGAACACTATATCTTATATCAGCGCTCAAAAGCAGACCCAATGCTGTTGCCGAGCTGTTCGGAAGCCGCGAGTATCCCGAAATACGCGGTACGGTACGCTTTTATCAGACCCGATTCGGAGTTATCGTCGCCACTGAGGTGAGCGGTCTTCCTTCAATGAGAATGATGTGCTCTGCCCCTGTATTCGGATTTCACATACATGAGGGTGACAGTTGCACGGGCAACGCCGACGATCCGTTTGCCGATGTTCTGACGCACTACGATCCGCACGGGTGTCCTCATCCGTATCACGCCGGCGATCTTGCTCCGCTGTTCGGCGCGAGCGGGTACGCAATGTCTGTGTTTTTAAGCGACAGGTTTGCTGTAAAAGAGGTCATCGGGCGGACGGTCATCATTCATTCCATGCCCGACGATTTCACAACTCAGCCCTCAGGTAACTCGGGCAAAAAGATCGCCTGCGGCGTTATTAAATAGGTTTTAGAACGGTATGCGTTGTCACGCATACCGTTTTCGTTAATATGCACAAATTTTAATACAATTTTTGTATAGCCGGATTTTGTTATTTGATTGACTTTTTTTCAATAATTTGTTATAATTATTGTGTATTCTACATTATTATATGTAGACCAATTTTAAGCATTAACTCGGACTCCCGGTTGCTCTGTAAGTTTTCAATCTCTTTTTTCGGTCCGAGCTTTTTGCAAAGAAAGGTATGGTGGCTTCTATGAAAGTAAAGCTCCAGCGCGCATTATCTCTTTTCCTCGTTGTTCTGATGATTTTCACGATGCTCCCGCTCTCTGTTTTGGCTGACGAAACAGTAACGGATACATCTGCAGATACAGAAACAACGACTTACCCGATCGTTCTTGACAAAGATCAGATCAAACTGGGAACATCGAACCTCGGTTCCCCAACGATCGCATATGACGCAAACTCCGGTGTAACGTCTCTTACAATGACAGCAGACGTTACCGACGGCGATACGGCATTCTACCGCATCGACAATCTTGACACGGTTTATCCGAAAAATACTCCGTATATTGTACTTGGAGTTGCCAACTCAACTCCCGGAACATATGACGTAAGTATCGGATACAAAAACGCTTACCACGCAGACTCTGATACAGCATATGAAACATTCAGAGCATACGGCAAACGGTTTGCTTTCTCCGATACAATTACAAATGTTCTTATCGATGCTACGGCTTACACCAGCGGAGACAGGAGCTATACCGACAGCACAGGGGCTTCTCAGAAGCTTACCTACAGCACGGGCATCACCGCTGATACTACTTACGACTACCTCAGAATAAGACTTCGTGAAAGCGGTACTATCAATGCCGGTACAACGATCGATGTCAGATTCATCGCCTTCTTCGATACTCTCGAAGCCGCACAGAGCTATGTTTATCCTGTTGAAACGGCAACCGTCACATTTGCTGTTGACGGCGAGCAGTACGGTGATGCACAGACATACGATTTAGGCAACAGGCTCGTTTACCCCGAGACCGAGCCTGCAAAGGAAGGATATATCTTCAAAGGCTGGGATGTTGCCGCAAATACGCTTGTTACTGCCGACACTACCGTAAACGCGATATTTGAGGAAGAATCAACCGCTGTTGACACTACACACGTATTCCTTGATGCGAACAAGCTTGTTCTCATTGCAGATGCAGGTGAGGTCATCACTGAAAACAACATTCCGATACTCAGTGTTCCCTATTCAGCGGCTACTACAAGCGACGCGCTTGTATTCTCCCCCAACAAGGAGGATGTAGGCTTTACGGCAACGGGTGACGGATCGTTCTACGACTATTCACATTACGTTATCCGCTACAAGACTACCGGCTCGGCGCGTACAAGCGATACCGTAAATCTTCGCGGTACTGATGCAACTGCTGTTGAGCGTGAAAAATACGGCGGAACCGAGCAGGTAGTTGCGTCCGACACATACACCTACAAAACTATCGCACGCGACACGTTCACGAAGGGCAGCAGCTCGACAGAAGCCCCCAATAAGAATTGGACAGCTCCGTGGATCACGCTCAAGATGTTCACGACTGATGTTACAGAAGGCGCGATACTCATAGATTTCATCGCTGCCTTCAAGAACGAAACAGCTGCCGCTGAATTTATAACAGCGTACGAGGCAGGCGAATACGAGCGTCCCGCTGACGAGGGTACGGGTGAAGAGCAAGAGCCTGTTACTCCCCCTGTTACACAAGCTGATTACGTTTTACTCGATGCAAACGAGCTTCTTCTCGCTATCGGTAAGGGCGAGGTAAAAACAGAAAAGGCGAACGATTACGTTCCCTATTTCCGTCTCACATCCGCT
>JAFUMW010000107.1 GCA_017482465.1 Clostridia bacterium | reverse complement strand
TGCCGAGCTGCTTGAGGACAGACGCGACAGCGTATACAGCGGTGTGACCTTTCATGAGGGACGCTTATGCGGCGCGGATGTTGTACTCGCTGTCTGCGGTGTGGGAAAGGTCTTTGCTGCCATCTGCGCGCAGACCATGATATTAAAATACGGCGTTGACGTTATTATCAACACGGGTGTTGCCGGCGGGCTTCATCCCGAGCTTAAAATATGTGACGCTGTTATTGCCGAGCGTGTTGTACAGCATGACATGGACACCTCGCCGCTCGGCGATCCGATAGGATTGCTTTCGGGTATAAATGTTGTATACATCGACTGTGACGGTGGCATCGTTTCGGCGCTTGAAAAAAGCCTTGGCGATACGCACTATCTCAAGGGAACGATCGCATCGGGTGACGTGTTCGTTGCGGATGATAGCAAAAAAAGCTTCATCCGTGACAATTTTGATGCGTATGCCTGTGAGATGGAGGGAGCGGCAATCGGACACGTTTGCTTTGTAAACGGCATCCCGTTTGGCGTGCTTCGTACGATCTCCGACGGCGGAGACGATATGGACTATATTACCTTTGCCGGCATTGCCGCCGAAAAGGGCAAGGAGATAATACTTAAATTTCTTGAAATATATAAGTGAGGTTTTACTATGCAAACTAAAGAGTTGTTCTTTGATATTACCTGTGACGAGGGATTGTCTTGCAGTCTTGTTGGTACTTCTGAAAAAAACGGTGTTACTGTATACGATTTCAGGCTTGAATGGACAGACACTGCGGCAGAGAAGAATGCAGGCGTAAAGCTTGAGTGGTACGCACCCATGCTCGGATTTATGTACAGATGGTCGCCTCTTTGCGGTACGACGCGAAGCATATCTCCGAATTGGTGCGGCAGACGTACGTCTATGCTTGCTGTTAATGCTCCGATGGAGACCATTCACGACGGTGCGGGTAAAAACAGGTACACCTTTGCGGTAAGCGAGTGCGCTAAACGTGTAAGTTACGGAAGCGGCGTGGTCGAGGAGAACGGCGGTGCACATTTTATGGTGCAGACCAACGTAAAGCAGTATACCTCGCAAAACAGCGCAAGCTTCAGCATTTATATCGATACACGTGATATACCCATGCACGAGGCTGTGTGGGGCGTTGCCGACTGGTGGGCTGTTGACTGCGGTATGACTCCTGCCGAGGTTCCTGCGTCGGCGCTTGAGCCTGTGTACTCGTTCTGGTACTCGTACCATCAGAATCTGACCGATCATGATATCGAAGAGGAATGTAAGCGCGCAAAGGCGCTCGGCTTCAACGTGTGCATAGTTGACGACGGCTGGCAGACAGATGACGCGAGCCGTGGCTACGCATTCTGCGGAGAGTGGCAGCATGCCGTCTCGAAGATGGGCGACATGGCGGCACACGTTGCTCGTGTACACGATATCGGCATGAAGTACGTGCTTTGGTACAGCGTTCCGTTTATGGGACACAACAGTTCCAATTACAACGATTTCAAGGATATGATCCTGTACGATAACCCCGAACTCAAGGCAGGAATCCTTGACCCCAGATATAAAGAGGTGCGCGAATTTCTCAAAAATATATACGTAAAGGCGCTTAATGAGTGGAAGCTTGACGGCTTCAAGCTTGATTTTATCGACCAGTGGAACGATAGTGCCAGAAACGCACCTTATAACGAAAAAATGGATATTCCCGCTGTTCAGGATGCGGTTGACGCATTCATGACCGACGTTATAGCCTCGCTTAAGGCTGTAAAGCCCGATATAATGCTTGAGTTCAGACAGTGCTATATCGGTCCTAATATGCGTAAATACGGAAATATGTTCAGAGTAGGCGATTGCCCGAACGACTACACCAAGAACCGTGTCGGCGTGCTTGACCTCAGAATGCATTTGGGCGACAGCGCGGTACATTCGGATATGCTCATGTGGCATACCGACGAGCTGCCCGAGCTTGCGGCGATACAGATAATCGGAGTGCTGTTCGGAGTGCTTCAATACTCGGCAAGGCTTGACAAGCTCACCCCCGAAATGGAGAAGATGTCACGCTTCTGGCTTGATTTTATGAAAAAGCACAGTGATCTTTTGCTAAAGGCGCGCGTTGTTCCTTACGAGCCCGAGCTTCTTTATACATGGGCAAAGTCGACGCTTGAAAACGAGTGTGTAATTGCTGTTTACAGCATCGATAAATGCGTAAAGCCTGATGACGTTGACACTGTTTACATTGCTAACGGATGTCAAAGCGACCGTGTGCTGATCGAATGTGACGGTAATTTTGCGGTATGTGTACAGAACTGTCTTGGCGAGATCGTTTGCGAGTGTGAAAAACAGCTTAACGGCGCAAACGTTATAAATGTTCCGGTCGGCGGACTTATTACACTTAAAAAGGCATGAGGTAAGATCATGAAAAGGATGCTTTCTCTTATACTTTCACTTGTTATGCTCGTATCTGTGACTACAGGCATCAGCGCGAACAATGCGTATTGGCCGGCACAGGCGGCATACAATCAGGCAAGGGCGGCAAATGATGACGCCGCGCTTGTTAAGGCAGTTGACATGATCGTCGATGTATACAAGAATGAGAACAGTGAGACCGCGCACAACCGTATGCGTACACCGCTTCATGAGGCGGCGCTTGCTTACGAGCGCATGGGAATGTATATTGAGGCAGGAAAGGCGTACGAGCTGGCAAACGCAAGTGCGAAATGGCTTTATGATAACTCGTCTGACCCGAGCGTCAAGGCGGCGAACATGGAGTTTATGAAGCTTTACGCAAGAAGCATGCGTTACTTCAATACCGAGCCTGAGGTGTATGTTGCATCGTCGCAGAGCCCGGTTTATTACGGTGAGCTCAACGAGCCGACAGGCGGCACGTATGCAGGTATGTGCGACGTTTATATGGATGGTATGCAATCAGCGATGTTGCTTTACGCAGGGTATAACCGCGAAAGCTTTTCGTCGTTCGAGTATTATCTGCCCGAGACCGAGCGCACGTACTACCTTGAAGCGGCATGGAACGTAGTCGAGGAGAACGAGGCGGCGCTTGACAGTATTTCAAGCGGTGCGACCGACGCGTACATGATAAAGGAGCTTAAGTATCTTCAGTCATACACCGAAGCACATCCTAACTGTAAGATACTGCTTAGATTCGGTGCAGAGATGAACTGCTGGAGTCCGCTTAACGCGTGCGGAAGCGATGAAACCAAGATAAAGGCGTTTGCTGACAAGTACATAGCCGCCTTCCGCCATGTTGCAAATAAGGCACGTGAGTATGCACCGGATGTTGCGCTTATATATTCGCCTGTTGACTACGGTCAGTGGTACACAACTCCGGCGACCTTTTATCCGGGAGACGAGTACGTTGACTATGTGGGTATGTCTACATACTATAACCTCAACGCGGAGGATGAGAATAAGGTTGGAAGCAAGTCGGATATCATCTGGGGCAGAGGACTTTATCAGGATCCGATCATCCGTGTTGCCGAGATCATGGAGCTTGCAGAGGCCCACAAGAAGCCTGTTATCATAAGCGAGTGCGGCTTCTCCTATGCGTCAAGCGACGGGGTGCAGACCGAGGCTCATGCCAAGAATCTCCTTAACGAATTTTATACCTATATCAATATGGTATATCCGCAGGTGAAGATAGTAAATTTCTTCAACAATAATTTCAGTACCAACAGCTACCGTATATACGAAAACCCTATCCACGATACTGCCGATGCGGTAAGCGTCGGACTTCGTGAAACGTATAATGCGGCAGTACAGGCAAACGAGGCTATGGCGTCGACATTTACAGGTTCAACTCTTCAGAGTTACGTAAAGCTCGGAGAGCTTAATAACGCTGACAGCAAGTTAAAGCTTTATACCTACGTGCCTTATCCCAACCCTAATGCGAATGATGTAACATATACGCTTAACGGCAAGTCGATAGCATGGCTTAATAAAGCGCCATATTCGACAGAGATACAGACAAGCTCGCTCAAGGTTGGAGTAAATAAGCTTTCGGTAACTGTCAAATCGGGTAAGACCGTGATAACCAAAAACTATATCCTCACGCGTGACGGTAATACGGTCGACGCAAGGCTTACAAGCATGACCGATATAACAGGCGATGAGGCGTATGCAAGCGATATCGGACGCGCGATGGCGAGAGGACTTATCAACGGCACATCGGCGACTACAGTGTCGCCTATGGCAAATACTACGCGAGCACAGCTTGTGACTATACTTCACCGCAGCTGCGGTTCACCGGCGGTCGACGGAACTAACGCGTTTATCGACCTGAAGGCGGATTGGTACAAGAGCTCGGTGCTCTGGGCAAGCGCAAACGGTATCGTCAACGGGACCTCGGCGACTACATTCGCACCCGACAATAATGTTACGGTGCAGGATATGGCACTGATACTTCACAGGTACTATCAGAATTATTTAGGGAAAACGCCTGTAAAGGGAAGTCTTGACGGCGTAGCAGATGCATCGTCAGCCGCAGGATATGCAAAAGAAGCACTCGCTTGGGCGTATACGCTCGGTCTCATTGAGGCAAACGGCGGAAAGTTAGGTCCCACCTCGCAGGCAACACGCGCGCAGGTAGCAAAAGCGCTTGTCGTACTTGGGGATGTGAAGTAATTTCCCTCACCCCCCTTGACAAAAGGATGAAAATCTGTTATACTAACCATATATGTAAAGGCTGTGACCGAGAGAGTAGAGAACACACGAAAGTCAAAGCGAGTCGGAGACGGTGTAAGTCCGATACGAGTAAGGGTTCTTGAAAATCACTTGTGAGCTTCTGCGTGAAAAACACATCCGCGATGTGTCACATCCGCGATGTGTAATAGCGTAAGACGGTGCCCGACCGTTACTTTGGGAGCATATAAAACGTATGCGGTGGTATAAACGACAGGTTTGTAAATTTTCAAGCCCTCGTCCCGTGCGGACGAGGGCTTTATTTTTTCATTGAAAGGAATGGTCAAAAATGTACAAGAAAGTACCGACTACTCTTGATTTTGTGAGCCGTGAAGGCGAAACACTCAAATTCTGGAAGGAAAACAAGATATTCGAAAAGAGCCTTACTCTGCGTGACGGCTGTGATACCTACACCTTCTACGACGGTCCTCCTACAGCTAACGGTAAGCCTCATATCGGACACGTGCTTACCCGTGTTATCAAGGACATGATCCCGAGATATCACACCATGAAGGGGCAGGACGTTCCGCGTAAGGCAGGATGGGACACACACGGTCTGCCGGTCGAGCTTGAGGTCGAAAAGCTTTTAGGCCTTGACGGCAAGGAGCAGATCGAAGAATACGGTATCGCTCCCTTTATCGAAAAGTGTAAGGAAAGCGTATGGAAATACAAGGGAATGTGGGAGGACTTTTCCGGAACTGTTGGCTTCTGGGCTGACATGGAAAACCCTTACGTTACCTATGACAACAACTTCATCGAGAGCGAATGGTGGGCTCTCAAGCAGATATGGGACAAGGGGCTTTTATATAAGGGCTTCAAGATCGTCCCCTACTGCCCGCGTTGCGGTACACCTCTGTCCTCTCACGAGGTAGCGCAGGGCTACAAGGACGTTAAGGAGCGTTCAGCGATCGCAAAGTTCAAGGTTAAGGGCAAGGAGAACACATACATCCTCGCATGGACTACAACGCCTTGGACACTTCCGTCCAACGTTGCACTCTGCGTAAATCCCTCTGCCGAGTATATTACAGTCAAGTCGGGCGAGGATACCTTCATCCTTGCAAAGGCTCTTGCAGACAAGGTGCTTGGAGAGGGCGAATACGAGATCATCTCCGAGTGCGTGGGAACAGATCTTGAGCACACCGAATACGAGCCTCTGTTCGCTTACGTAAATCCTGTCGAAAAGTGCTGGTACGTTGTATGCGACAACTACGTAACCATGGACGACGGTACAGGCATCGTACACATCGCTCCCGCATTCGGTGAGGACGACGCGAACGTAGGACGCAAATACGGTCTGCCGCTCGTACAGCTCGTTGACGCGGCAGGAAAGATGACTAAGGAGACCGAATGGGAGGGCGTGTTCTGCAAGGATGCAGACAAGCTCGTGCTTCGCAATCTTAAGGATCGCGGACTTCTTTTGGCAGCTCCCGAGTTTGAGCATAGCTATCCTCATTGTTGGAGATGCGGCACGCCGCTTATCTACTACGCGCGCAACTCGTGGTTTATCAAGATGACAGCGGTACGCGAGGATCTTATAAGAAACAACAACACGGTCAACTGGGTTCCCGAATCTATCGGTAAGGGACGCTTCGGTGACTGGCTTGAAAATATTCAGGACTGGGGTATCAGCCGTAACAGATATTGGGGAACTCCTCTCAACATCTGGGAGTGCGAATGCGGTCACAAGCATTCGATCGGCAGCATAGCCGAGCTTAAGGAAATGTCGGATAACTGCCCTGACAATATCGAGCTTCACCGCCCCTACATTGACGATGTAACGATCAAATGTGAAAAGTGCGGCAAGCAAATGCACAGAGTTCCCGAGGTTATCGACTGCTGGTTTGACTCAGGCTCAATGCCCTTTGCTCAGCACCACTATCCCTTTGAAAACAAGGACCTCTTTGAAAAGCAGTTCCCGGCAGACTTCATCTCCGAGGCTGTTGACCAGACCCGCGGATGGTTCTATTCGCTCATCGCGATCTCGACACTTCTTTTCAACAAAGCTCCTTACAAGAACGTAGTCGTTTTAGGTCTTGTACAGGACGAAAACGGTCAAAAGATGTCCAAGTCCAAGGGCAACGCAGTAGACCCGTTCAACGCACTTGAGACTTTTGGCGCTGACGCTATCAGATGGTACTTCTATACCAACTCCGCTCCGTGGTTACCCTCTCGCTTCAGCGAAAGAGCAGTGATCGAGGGACAGCGCAAGTTCATGGGTACACTTTGGAACACATACGCGTTCTGGACGCTGTATGCCGATATCGACAACTTTGATCCTACCAAGTATGATATCAAAAAGCTTGACCTTTCGGTAATGGACAGATTTATTCTTTCCAGACTTAACACGATGATCGGCAAGCTTGATGATAATCTTGCAAACTATCGTATTCCCGAAGCGGCAAGAAACCTTTCCGACTTTGTTGACGAGCTTTCCAACTGGTATGTCCGCCGTTCGCGTGAACGCTTCTGGATAACCGGCGAGAATGCAGACAAAACAGCGGCTTATATGACGCTTTACACAGCGCTTGTTACCGTCGCAAAGGCATCCGCTCCCATGATACCGTTCATGGCTGAGGATATCTATCAGAATCTTGTCCGCACAGTAGATAAGAACGCTCCCGAGAGCATACACCTCTGCGATTTTCCTGTAGTCGATGAGAGCATGAGAGACACTAAGCTTGAGGATGAGATGAGCTTCATACTCGACGCGGTCGTTCTTGGACGTGCTGTAAGAAACGCGGCTAACATCAAGAACCGTCAGCCTCTCGCGTCTATCTATATCAAGACAGACCGCGAGGTAAGCGAGTACTACAGAGATATCGTACGCGACGAGCTTAATATCAAGCAAGCCGAGTTCGTACCCGACGTATCGGCGTTCTCGTCATACAGCTTTAAGCCTCAGCTTAAGACAGTCGGACCTAAGTACGGTAAACTGCTTGGAAAGATTAAGGCTGCTCTTGAAAATCTTGACGGAAATGCGGCAATGGAAGAGCTTGAAGCAAACGGATCGCTCAAGTTTGACTTTGACGGCGAGGTATGCGAGCTTACACGCGACGATCTGCTTATTGATGTAATGCAGAAGCCCGGATACGCGTCAATGGCTGACAAGAACATTACGGTAGCTCTTGACACAACGCTCACAGACGAGCTTATCGAGGAGGGCTACGTACGTGAGGTCATCTCGAAGATACAGACCATGCGTAAGGATTCCGATTTCAATGTTACCGATCGCATAGATGTGCTTATTACCGGAAGCGCAAAGCTTGCCGATATCGTAGCGCGTAACAGCGACACAGTCTCCAAGATCGTTCTTGCCGACAGCATTGGATACGAAGGTGCTCTTGACGGTATCTCCAAGGATTGGAATATCAATGGTGAGGACGTTGTTATCACCGTAAATAAAAAGTAAGCATACAAAGAAAAGCACTTCACGCTGAAGTGCTTTTCTTCTTTTTTCGACAACAAATTATCGGCTATTATAAGAATAATACAAAAATATTGGTAAAATTTGGAAATTATGTCAATTGCAATAATTTCCATTTTATGGTAAAATATTATCGTAAGGCAGTGAATGCTGACAAATAATAAAATATTAAAGGTGGGAATTAACAATGCCGATAACAGAAAAGATACTTATTGCGGACAGAAACAGTGAAATGTGCGACGAGCTGTATAACAAGCTTGTAAGTGAGAATTATGTAAACGTAGATACTGTGACAAGCTATGACGCGCTCAAACGTGCGCTTGAAAAGAGCTTTTATAATGTAGTGATCGCCGACTGTATGCTTGTTGGCTGCGAGGATATTACATATTTGCGTGACAACAATCCCAATTCGGGCACACAGCCGTATACGAGCGAGGTCATACTTTTGTCCGAAAAAGCTGTGGACGATTCGGTCAGCGATATAGGCGGCAAGGCTGTGTATACGCTCAAGAAGCCGTTTGATTTTGCTTTTCTTAACAGGATAATCATAAGTCAGCTTGAAAATCAGCGCTTCAAAGCGGCGAATGCAAGGCTCTTCGGACGCGACGCAATAATCGAGCGCAGTGTCACTTCTGTCATGCATGGACTCGGCATTCCCGCTCATATCAAGGGTTATCAGTTCCTGCGTACGGCGATAACAAAGACGATAAATGATCCGGAAATGATAAATTACGTAACAAAATCGCTTTATCCCACGGTCGCACGTATACATGGAACAACACCGTCGAGAGTGGAGCGTGCTATTCGTCACGCTATAGAAGTCGCATGGGACAGGGGAGATGTCGACACGCTTACCTCGTATTTCGGATATACGATCAGCCGTCAGCGCGGCAAGCCGACAAACAGTGAATTTATAGCCATGATCGCCGATAATCTGCGTATGAAAAACAGCGATATCCTCGATATGGACAGGTCGGATAATTCCGAGCGCCGCGAACTTGCAAGCAGATCGTAAATAATACTTGACAAAATCAGACATATGGAGTACAATTGTACAGGGTACGGTTGTACTCCGTTTTTCTTTTTGAAAGGGTATTATAAAATGAATCTTAAGGATCTGAAAAAAGCATTTTTGCTTACACTGCCGGTAATGATGGGATATATCGTTCTCGGCATGGGCTTTGGTATTGTGCTCTATACGAGAGGATACGGTATATGGTGGGCGCTTGCTATGAGCGTGTTCATTTATGCAGGCTCATTACAGTATGTTACCGTTGATCTGCTTACCGGAGGAGCGTCGCTTATAACCACCGCGCTTACCTCGCTCATGGTAAACGCACGTCATCTTTTTTACGGTATCTCGATGATAGACCGATATAAGGGTAAGGGCATAAAGCGTCTTTATACGATATTCGCGCTTACAGATGAGACATACTCGCTTGTATGCGGTAACAATGATGAGATGTTTGAACCGGAAAAGCGAAAAAGCTTTTATTTTACGGTTTCGCTTCTTGATCAGATATATTGGATCACAGGAAGTGTTCTCGGCTCGCTTGCGGGTTCACTTATAAAATTTGACACAAAGGGCATTGATTTTGCGCTTACAGCTCTTTTTGTGACTATATTCGTTGAGCAGTGGCTTAGCACAAAGGATCACAGAGCGGCGATCGTCGGAGTCGCCTCCTCGTTGACCTGTCTGCTTATATTCGGCAGTGACCGTTTTCTTATCCCCGCGATGATCGCCATCGGGATAACGCTCTGCCTTATGAAACCGAGCGAACGGAGGGATGAAAATGTTGGGTGATCTTCATTCCGTACTCATAGTAGCTATAGCGGCGACAGTTACGGCATTGCTTCGCTTTCTGCCGTTTATGATCTTCGGCGGAAACAAAAAAACGCCCGCGATCGTTACATATCTCGGACGTGTTTTGCCGTTTGCGATAATGGGTATGCTTGTAGTGTATGCGCTCAGAGGCATTTCGTTTACCGGTATGCCGTACGGGTTGCCGGA
>JAFUMW010000018.1 GCA_017482465.1 Clostridia bacterium | reverse complement strand
TTGCCGGGTACGTAAACCTCAACAATGGGCTCGAGCTGGCAAAGTCCGATGCATCCTGTCTGAGATACGGTCACCTTTTCAGCAAGTCCCTGCTTGTTGACCTCCTCAACGAATGCGCTCAGAACGGGGCGCGCGCCGGCTGCGATTCCGCATGTTGCCATTCCGACAACAATACGTGTATCGGTAGTACCTTCACGCATAGCTACCTTATCCTTCATCTTTTCTCTGATGGCAGCAAGTTCAGCTAAACTTTTCATCTTGGGTTCCTCTCTTTCATTTATATGAATTATATTGTTCACTTAAATATTGTTCTATCCACGAAAGTATCTCAGGCTCGCTCAGGCTTATATCCGCACCGAGCACCTCTTTTAATTCTCTCGTGTCAAGCTTTACATCAAAGATCTCCGACTCATGCGTAAACATGATATCTATGCCGCCCGCACCGTGAATAAGAGTACAGACCGTAGATATAATATCTCCGAGCGGAGTAAAATCAATGTGATCTTTATAAAACATTGCAGTTGTGATAGTTCCGTGGTCATCCGGGAACTCGGCTTCGCTTTTCGAGCTTATCGAAAAACTTCCGCCTGTCATCTCTGCCTGCATTTTCAAAAACGGTATTCCAAGTCCGACCTTTCGAGTCTTTCTCGTCGTGCAAAACGGATCTGTTACATTTTTTACCATCTCCGCGCTCATTCCGCATCCGTCGTCCGATATCGTAAGCGTAAAAGTGTTATCCCTTTCGACTATTCCGATATTTATCAGCGTCGAACGGGCGGTTATGGAATTCTGCGCGATATCAAGTATGTTCAGCGATAATTCCTTCATTATTACTAAACCGTGCCTTCCGTATCTGCATATCTACCCTGTCCTCTGAGGTACATAAACAACTGCTTTCTTACGTAAGCGCTGCTGTACGGCTCATCGTCAAGCTCGATATAATTTTCCGCTTCGTTTATATCCCATAAATAGTGAGCATCCGAATTGACCACCCGTTTCTTTCCTTTTAGAGACGGAATCTTCTCAGTAAGCTCTTCTATACATGAGCTGTCCTTGTACTCAACGCACCCGAAATCGGGTGTATCCGGCAGTGTACCGAGCGTTGCCACGATCCCGTTTGCCATGCGGTCTATATGCGCGGGGTAAACGAGCGCATTGTACGAAAGCGCAAGCTCATACGCATCGTCGATTGAAAGCGATGTTGCTATCGGCAGGAAATTTTCCTCGACTCCGATCACCTCATCGTTTTCATCAAGATACATCTGCTTCCCGTAGATATCCTCTCTGTTGGGAAAGGGGGTTCTGTATGCTTCGACCGCTTTTGAAAACTCAAGCGCGTCATCAAGAAACTCAAACAAGCAGACAATGTGCACATCTTCGCTTGTGGTAAGCTCCATTCCCGCGATACCGATAAGACCGTTTGCCGATGCCGCTTTCAAAAAGCTTCTGCAGTTGCCGCAGGTGTTATGGTCTGTCAGTGCAACTATATGAAGTCCTTTCAGCGCCGCCATACCGCAAATATTTGCGGGTGTCATATCGTCATCGCCGCAGGGCGACAGGCAGGAATGTATATGAAGATCGTAATAGTATCTGTTCATTTTAAAGTATTTCCGAAAGCTTTGCACAAAGCTCGTAGGTCGTGAGGCTCGAAGTGAATACATTGATCTCTTTTTCCTTTGCCGTATCGGCAAATTCCTTATCGGGCTTGACCGATTCGGATAGGATCACGCAAGACAGATCGAGAAGCGACGCGACTGCAAGTGTGTTTATATTCGACATTATCGTTACAAGCACATTCGAGCATTCGGCATGTCCCATCACCCAGCTCAAAAGATCTCCGGCATAAACGCCGTCTACCTCTCTTTCGCCGTCGGCGAGATTACACACACCGAGCCCAAGCTTTTCGCAAACAGAATTTACTGTCATATACTTTTTCTCACTCTTGGGATTTTTTCTTTTTATTTCCTCGCTCAAGAAACGCACAGTCCTCAAGCTCGGCTTTCTTTTTTATAACGTCCTCGGCAAACGCACGGCAGGTCGGAGAACCGCATGCCCCGCAGTCAAATCCGGGAAGCCTTTCGTCAAGTGCTAAGATCTCCTTCATCAGACTCATAGCAGTCTTTCTGTCGGAATCAAGTCTTGACACCGGTTCATATTCCTGTTGCCTGTACTCGAATTTTTCGGGTATGTGCTTTGCCTCTTCAACAGACGGTCTGTTCTGCATCACCGGCAGATAGCGCTTGAGATTCTGTATCTTCACCTTTGTAAGATATGGATTGCCGACAGTCATAACTCCGCCTACACAGCCGGAGCTGCAGGCATTAAGTTCAATATAGTCAAGAAACGGAAAGCTTGCCGTTTCAAGCTCATCAAGCACTTTTATTATGTTTTCGATGCCGTCTGCGGCAAGATAGCGGTCATTAAGAAGCGCGGACGCCTCTCCTCCGCTGACCGCCCAACTCATTCCGACCATACCGGTCTTTGATATAGGCGACGGTGTTTTGATCTTGCTCATCGCTCCGAGAAGCTCAAAATAGACCTCATTCACTGCAACGACGTAGTCGACATGACTGTCGTATCCGGTAAAATCATTCTTGACCGAGCTTACCTTTGCCGGACACGGCGCAATAAACACCGTTACAATGTCCTCGCTTTTCAGCTCCGGATTTTTCGCCATTGCCTCTTCGCGGGCTTTTGCGGCGGCTATCTCCATCGGCGGCATTATCGGAACAAGGTTATCGCACAGATATGGAAATCTGAGAGAAATAAGTCTTGTAACGACCGGGCAAGCCGAGCTTATAACGGGGCGACGTATATCATCCCGTTTTAAGTATTGCCGTGTGTACTCGGTCACAAGCTCAGCCGAGCGAGCGACCTCGTATACGTAGTCAAAGCCGATATCGAGCAGTCCCTGCAATATGTAATCGGCATCATCGAGATTTTCAAACTGTCCGTAAAGGGATGGCGGCGGAAGTGCGATCACAAATTTTTTGCCAAAGGGCAGATCCGCAAGCTTATCGGCAACAGCGCGCTTGGCTTTATGCTGACACTGCCTTATACATTCACCGCAGTCAATACATCGGTCGGAGTTAATAACCGCGTGTCCGTCCCTTATGCGTATAGCCTCGGTCGGACAACGTTTCAAGCAGGTAATGCAGCCTTTACACTTTTCGGTGTCAAGAGCAACAGAATGCTTGTAGGGGGCCATTTAATCACCTCATATGTTTACTGACATTGTAATTTTTGTTCCTTTACCAACTTCGCTTTCGATATGTAACTCATCCGTGTAACGCTTTATATTGGGAAGTCCCATGCCCGCTCCGAAGCCGAGAGAACGTATGTTGTCGGGGGCTGTCGAATAACCCTCACGCATAGCAAGCTCTATGTCGGCGATGCCGGGACCCTTGTCGGTCATTACAAGTGTTATCCTGTCGGTCGTGACAGACACGTCAGCCTCACCGCCTCCGGCGTGGATGACCATGTTTATCTCCGCCTCATACATCGCTATCGACACTCTTCTTATCACTTCGGAATCAAGTCCGATTCGTCTGAGTATCTTCTTCACCTCGACCGAAGCCTCTCCGGCTGAAGTAAAGTCGTTTCCGTCAACAACAAAATGGAATTCAAGAGGAGCAGAGTTGTCCATCACTCTACCTCCTGCGGCATAAGTCCGCCGGTATAAAGACGTCCGCACGCTTCGAACATACGCATGGGGGAAGCCATTATCACTATCCCCGCATCAGCAGCAAGAGCTATCATATCGTCACTTGGCATTTTGTTTCTGACAAAAACGATACAACGCATATCCATCATTTCGGCGGTTCTTATCACCTGCGGATTTACAAGACCTGTAAGCAACACTGCCTGATCCTTAACAAAAGCAAGCACGTCGCTCATCATGTCACTTCCGCAAGCTGAATGTACCTCGTGATTTATAAGCTCTTCACAGCAAAGCACGCGCGCACCGAGCAAAGATGCAATTTCGGACATTTTCATAAGAATCTCCATGCCGCATATGCGGCTTTTACTAATTCTGAATTAACGTTCTGAACTTCAGTTAATATAAGGTGCGAGAATCTTGTCAACATCAGCGGTAACAAGTCTTCCGTACACCTCATCATTGATGGTAAGAACGGGAGCAAGACCGCACGCGCCGATGCAACGTGTAGCGTCGATGCTGTACTTTCCGTCCGAGCTTGTTTCGCCTACGCCTACGCCAAGCTTTTCGGAGATCTTCTCAATGATATCTCCCGAGCCCTTAACGTAACATGCTGTTCCGAGACAGACAGCAACAGCAACCTCGCCCTTGGGATTGAGCACGAACTGAGAGTAGAATGTAGCTACTCCGTATACCTCTGCGAGAGATACACCCATCGCAAGCGCAATGTGCTTCTGTACCTCGATCGGGAGATAACCGTAGATGCCCTGGGCACCCTGAAGGATAGGCATGAGCGCACCCTTCGAATCCTTGTGCTTCGCAATGAGAGCGTCAAGCTGTGCTTCCTGCTCCTTGGTTCCTGCGAAAGCAACCGTGGTCAAATTCTTCTTCATTTGAAATTCATCCTCCTAATAAAATTTCATTGAAATGTTTAGCCGTCGGCGCAAAAGATTGTTAAATTTTCGACAAAGGCAGACCTTTTCCGCTTTCGGCGCATTTACCATTACATTATACTATATATTAAAGAAAAAATCCATAGTTTTTTCGAACTTTTTTCTGGATTTTCTTCATTTTTGTTAATTTTTTTGAAAATTTATGCATTTTCCTCACGTATGAGCTGATTTTCGGTCAAAAAAAGCACGAATTTTTGATGTTTTCAAAAATCCGGGCTCTTATTTTTATGCAGTTTTAACAGTCATATCCGACTTATTTTATGAAATCAAACTCAAAATCATAGATAGATACCGTGTCGCCGTCCTTGACACCTGCCGCCTCAAGTTGCTCGATAAGACCGCTCGACTTCAGCACACGCTGGAAGTAAGAAAGACTTTCTCTGTCATCAAAGTTGATCGAGCCCATAAAGTTATAGAGCCAATCGCCCTCTACTACATAAACGCCGTCCTCAAAATGAATATCGACAGTTCTGTCTCGGTCATCAACTACCGTTTCTTCAACATATTCGGTCTCATAATACTCGATCGGAGGAAGCTCTTCAAGCTTTTTCGCCGTAATCCTTACAAGTTCGTCTATGTTCTCGCGCGTTGCCGCAGACACATATATAAGCTCTGCGCCAAGCTCGTCCTTAACAAATTTTTCAAACGCCGAAAGATCAGCGCTTTCGCGGTCGATTACGTCATATTTGTTTGCCGCGACGATCTGCGGACGTGCCGCGAGCTTTTCGCTGTATCCGGCAAGCTCGGCATTTATCTTTTTTATATCGTCAATGGGATCGCGTCCCTCGCAGCCGGAAATGTCAACCACATGAAGTATAAGTCTGCATCTGTCAACGTGACGCAAGAAATCATGTCCGAGCCCCGCGCCCTCCGAAGCTCCCTCGATAAGTCCGGGAATATCCGCGCAGACAAAGCCCTTGCCTTCGCCCGAGCTTACAACTCCGAGCACGGGCGAAAGTGTGGTGAAGTGATAGTTTGCTATCTTGGGTTTAGCCGAGGAGATCATAGAAAGTATCGACGATTTTCCAACGTTGGGGAAGCCTACAAGTCCGACATCAGCAAGCATTTTCAGCTCAAGCACTACCTCACGCTCCTCGCCCTTTGTACCGTTCTTGGCAAATCTCGGTATTTGGCGTGTAGGTATGGCAAAGCGTCTGTTGCCCCAGCCTCCGCGGCCGCCCTTGCAGATGACAGCCGGACCGCAATCCGACATATCCTTTATCACCTTGCCGCTTTCCGCGTCCTTTATAACAGTGCCGGCAGGAACCTTTATAACAAGGTCTTCGGCTGTAGCTCCGTGGAACTTTGAGGGCATACCGTCGCCGCCGTTTTTGGCAACAAATTTTCTGTGATATCTGAAGTTTATAAGTGTATTCGTACCTTCGTCGATCTCAAACACGATATTGCCGCCGTTGCCGCCGTCGCCGCCGTCCGGACCGCCACGCGCCACGTATTTTTCACGGTGGAAGGACACGCATCCGTTACCGCCGTCGCCCGCCTTTATAAATATTTTCACATTATCAACAAACATTGTTTATATCATCTCCTTACACTGTCGTCATTCTTCAAGCATCGCAAGAAGTCCCGCTTCGTCAATGACAGTAATACCAAGCTCGTTTGCGCGGTCAAGCTTGCTTCCCGCCTCTTCGCCCGCCACAACATAATCGGTCTTTTTTGAAACGGACCCCGACACCTTTCCGCCGTGAGACGCGATAAGCTCACCCGCCTGAGAACGGCTCATGTTCGGAAGCGTACCTGTAAGAACAAATGTCTTACCCGCAAATCGGTCATCAAGACGTACCGTTTTATCGGCACACACGACACCGCTTGCCTTAAGCGAGTCGATGGTCGCGCGCGTCTGAGGATGCGCGAAGAAATCGACTATATAACGCGCAGTGATCTCACCGATATCGGGAAGTGCTGTAAAGTCCTCGGTCTTTGCCTCAAAGAGCTTTTCTATATCACCGAAATGCTCGGCGATCACCTGCGCCGTCTTTTCGCCCGTCTGCCTTATTCCGAGCGCGTAAATAAGCCTTGCAAGTCCGCTTTCCTTTGACTTTTCTATGGCCGCAACAAGCTTTTCGGCACTTGTTTTACCCATGCGCTCAAGTCCTTCGAGCTCATCGGCACGAAGCTTGTATATATCGGCAGGACCTTTTACCAGTCCAGCGTCAATGATAAGCCTTACAACGGCAGGCCCCATTTTATCTATATTCATCGCATCCTTTGACGCAAAATGAGCAAGGGTACGTTCAAGCTGTGCGGGACATTCGCCGTTAGTGCAATAGTAAGCCGCACCGCCCTCGTAATTTATGATCGGTTCACCGCAGGACGGACATCTTTCGGGCATATCAAACTTGAGTTCACTGCCATCGCGCTTTGATTCAACGGCACACACAATCTCGGGAATTATATCCCCTGCCTTTCTCACGACCACTGTGTCGCCTATTCTTATCCCGCGTTCTCTGATAAAATCGAGGTTGTGGAGGGTCGCACGACTTACGCTCGTGCCCGCAAGTCTTACAGGCTCAAGCATAGCAAGGGGCGTCAACACTCCCGTTCGTCCGACCTGTACTGATATATCAACAAGCTTTGTTTGCTTTTCCTCAGGAGGGAATTTATAAGCCACCGCCCATTTCGGTGTGTTTGTATTTTCACCTATCTCGCGTCTTGCCGCAAGCGAATTCACCTTTATGACCATGCCGTCTATATCAAACGGCAGATCATCGCGCATACGTCCTATCTCCTCGATACGCTCGATTATCTCATCGTAAGTATGCAGAATTCGCGTTTCGGGGATCACATTGAAGCCTATATCCCTCATATAGTCAAGGGTCTCGCTGTGAAGCGAAAACTCACGGCTTCCCGCCTGAAAATTAAATACGAATATATCAAGGCCGCGCGCGGCTGTTACCCTCGGGTCAAGCTGCCTCAGCGAGCCCGCCGCTGCGTTTCGGGGATTAGCAAAAAGTGTTTCTCCGTCACGCTCTCTTTTTTCATTAAGCCTTGCAAAGCTTTCCCGCGGCATATACACCTCTCCGCGAACCTCGACATACTCATCGTCCGAAGCAAGCTTCATCGGTATGTTCGGTATCGTTCTGAGGTTCTCAGTAATGTTTTCACCGACTTTTCCGTCGCCTCTCGTCGCACCGCGCTCAAAGATTCCGTTTCTGTACACAAGCGACACAGAAAGTCCGTCGATCTTGCACTCAACGCTGTAGCCGTCGGCTCCCGCGTCTGTGTCAACACGGTCAATAAACGATTTTATTTCATCATAGTTGAAAACGTCAGAAAGGCTGGCAAGCGGCACATTATGCGTCGTCTTTTCAAAGCCGTCAAGCAGACCGCCTCCCACTTTTTTTGTCGGCGATTGCGGGTCATCAAGCTCGGGAAACTCGGTTTCAAGAGCAATAAGCTCATAGTACATGCGGTCATATTCATAATCGGCGATCTCGGGAGCGTCAAGCTCATGATAACGCTTCGAGTGATAGCGTATCAGCTCGCGCAACTCACCTATTTTTTCTCTCGCCTCTTGTAAGCTGTACTTTTTCATTTTGCTTTTATCCTTTCGGCTTCTTTATCGTAAAGCGCCTCAAGCTGTCTTGTCATCGCTGCAGCGGTAAACCGCTTTTCGTAGATCCTCTTTGCTCCTTCACCGAGCTTTTGTACAAGCCCACGCTCGCCCTCTATCCTAAGTATCGCGTCGGCTATTGCATTTTCATCGCGCTTGGGTACGAGCATGCCGTTTTCGCCCTCGGTTATCATCGACGGATTGCCGCCGAATATTGATGCAAGCGTAGGTTTACCAAGACTCATCGCCTCGGCTATCGCAAGACTTGACGCTTCTGTTCCCCAAGAACAGTTCACATTGAGGTCGGTGATATTTACGTACGGAGCGACATCGTTTGTGAACCCTGCAAAAATGACCTTGCGGTCAAGTCCTAAGGAGCTTGCAAGCTCTTTAAGCTCCTTTTCAAGCGTACCCGTTCCGACAATAAGAAATTTTACATTATCGCGCTTTTCACAAACAAGCTTCGCCGCACGGATAAAATAATCGTGGCCCTTTACGTCCTCAAGCCTTGCCGACATAGTGCACACAAAATCATCCTTTGCTATACCGAGCTCTGCTCTGAGCGACAGCTTTTCTTCTTCGCTTATCTCGCGAAGTCCCTCGACACCGTTCATTATTACGGTTATCTTTTTAGGATCAACGCCTGTATCGGTCAGATTTTTCGCCGCGGCGTCAACCACCGCCACTATCGCCGTCGAAAGAGTGTTGTTTACAAGCCCGCTGATCTGCTTGCGCGGGAAGCTTGTGGCCGACGCGGGCAGATCAAAGGCACAGTGACGCGTATATATACGCGACTTCACTCCGGCAAGGTATGCGGCAAGCTTCGCGCTCAAAGACGAGTGGGTGTGTACTATATCCAGTCTCAATTCTTTGATGATACCATAAAGCTCACGCACTGCGGGAAGCTCGAAGGACTCATCGCGTCCGTATTCGGTCAGAATGGGCGTGTACCCCGCTTTTTCGATCTCGCCTGTAAGCAGACTGCCCTTAGGCAGAGCAACATACACGTCATAGCGCGTACGGTCGAAATTCTTAAGGTAGTGTACGAGCACACGTCCAGCGCCTCCGATATTAGTATCTGTTATAACATTCAATATCTTAATCATCTGATCCACCGTTTTTCGACAAAAATTTGGAACGCAACGCGTTCATAAGATATCCGATCTCCTCGACCTTCAGTATCACGCACATGATAAAGTAGACGCCGACACCTGTCAAGACCCCGAGTATCAGCTTCGCCAGATTACCGCTCACCGCAGAGCTAACAAAATACACCGACACCGCCATTACCAGGGATGATACCGCCATTTTCAACAGGTTCTTTACATCGGACCATACAAAAAGCACCTTGTCACGCTTTAACAGCGCGATATAATTGAAGATACAGCCGGCAGCGACCGCGATACCCGAGGATAGTGCGATCCCTCCGACGCCGAAGCTTTTCGCAAAGAAGAATACAAGTGCAAAATTCACACCCATCGCGCATATAGACGCGTACATCGGTATCTTGAATTCCTTTCGTGCGAAAAACGCCTTTGTCAGCACCTCATTTGCGGCGGCAAAGACCATTCCGACCGTATAGAAACCAAGCGCCTCGGCCGTCATCGCAACGTCCTGAGCGTTGAACTCACCTCGCTGGTAAACGATCGACACAAGCGGCTCGGAAAGCACCATAAGTCCGGCGGTTATCGGCATTATCACAAGCATAAGTATACGGATCGACGAAAGCATGAGCTTGTTTGCCTCCTCTTTTTCACCTCCGGCTGTCGCCTTTGAAATGTACGGAAAGAGAAGATTTGTCGCCACATATGAAAAAACGCCGATAAGGATGGTGTAAAATCTGTTCGCGTATCCAAGAGCGGTAACAGCACGTCCCGCCTCGATACCCGAGGCAAAGCGTGTGTTTATAAGCGAGCACACAGGGCCTGTCCATGTGCCCAATAGTATCGGCAAAGCCCCCTTTGCCGCCTGTTTTATGTAAGGCGAGCCAAGGCTTAAACGCATACGGTATCTGTAGCCGAGCGAGTTAAGCCGCGGTATCTGCACGATTGCCTGCAAAAGCCAGCCGATCAACATCGACACCGAAAGTCCTATAACTCCGAACACACGGTCAAGTGAAAACAGATAGATCACCATGACCCCGTTGGAAACAAGGCTGATTATCGCGGGAATCCTGAATTCCCCGAGCGACAGAAGTACGCCGACAAAGGCAAACGCAAGCCCGGTAAAGATTATCATCGGGAACATTATCCGAGTAAGCTCCACCGCCATAATCTTTGCTTCATCAGCGGCATCAGGGATCAGAAACTCCACAAGCGGTGCGGCAAAAAGCACGCCTATAAGCGCAATTATAACGGTTACGAGCAATATAAGCGTAACATAATGATCGGCGAACTTAAAAGCCTCGTCCCGCCCTTTTTTAACCAGTAATTCATTGAATATCGGTATAAACGCGGCTGTGACGACACCGCCTATAACAAAATCAAAGAGAAGTATGGGAAGCCTTGAAGCGGCATCATACGCCACTGCCTCGACCGTCGTACCGTAATGTGCCGCGATCAACATATCGCGGACCAGCCCGAGCGCTTTCGCCATAACAGTCGCTATCACCATAAACACGGCGCTTTTCATCAGCTTTTGCGCTTTTGTTTCCGTAAATACCCCTCCTTTTTATCTTTATCTTATCAATTATATAATAAATGGCCGCGATAATCAAGTATTTTTCGGAAAATTTAATCTGTCTGTGCAAATAATGACCCGAATATCTCAAGAAATCTGAACTTCACCTTGATCTCATCGCTTTCGGCTTCGGTTATGATCCGTATCTCCTCGGGCGTAAATCCGGCGGCAATAAATTTTTCCCCGTTCTCCTCATAAACGTACGTGTCGGCACTTTCATCTCGCGATGCTTGGACAAGACAAAGCGTGGGAAAAAGAACACACCACCAATTTTTGCCCTCGGCATTGCCTATCCTTATTTTCAACGATTCATACTCGCCTGCGGGAAGAGTTACGTTATCATAGCTTTTAGTCGGATATAGCTCACGGCCGAGCTCAAGGGTCACATCATATGCGCCTCCGTAGTCAAAAACGGCTTTTTTTGCTGCAGACACAAGCCTTTCTCTGTTATCATCAACCGCTTTTTTTGCTTCCCGAAGCGAAGAGACGCCGTTTTCGCTGTACAGGCAAGCTAGCTCTGCAAGTACCGCATCGCGTACCGCAAGCTTCATATCCTGGTCATAATCACTGTCTGAATTTGCGATAACGTGAAGTCTCAATATCTTTGAATATATCGCCTCTTCACCGTTTACCGGCATGTATGCGGACGAAGTGTACATAAGCATAAAAGCCGCAAGCAAAAAGCTTATATATCTCCTTAAAAATATGTCATGCTTCATTTTGTTTATCCTTTCCATATGCATAAAAATTTTCCGATAATACATTATTACCCCCATTCATGTTAAAAATTCAAAAATATGTATTGAATAGCGTACGGTTGTTTGATATAATAGAGTCAACTGTACAATTTTACGCAAAACTATATAAATGTTCAGGAGATAAAATGAAAAAATTATTATTAAAAGCACTTTCCGCCATCACCGCCGGTATCATATTAGCGTCCGCGGTCATTCCGTCCTCAGCTCTCTCTGCAGAAAAAGAGCCTTGTGACATAATGATCTATGCGGATGAGAATTATTTTTCGGACACAACCTCGGCGCGCGAATATCTTGAGCGGCTCACGAAAGGTAACATTGAGATAACAGACACATATTCACTCGCACTGTTCGGCTTTTCCGCCCGTGTACCTCAAAGCTACATTGAAGTGATCGACAGCAGTAAGTACTTTGACGCACATGAAAGCGGATATTTCGCCCCTCTCTCGTTTGAGGAGCGTAAGTATGACACAGCTTCTGCATACGCGTCCGAAATGATGGGCATCACCCCCGCACATGAATCGGGTCATCTGGGAAGCGGCACTGTAGTTGCCGTGATCGACAACGGTTTTGATATTACGCACGAAGCTTTTGCAAAGCTTCCCGAAAACCCGTCGATAACAAAAGCGGATGTTGACAGGCTTATATCCGACGGTCAGCTGAATGTAGACGGCGCCGCAAGTCTTGATGGCATATTTGTCAGCGACAAGATCCCGTTTGCCTTCAATTACGCGGCAAGATCATCAGACGTATCAACGCTTGACAGTCACGGAACGCACGTTTCGGCAATAATCGGCGGAAACAGCAAAGCTGTTAGCGGCGTCGCCCCCGAATGTCAGCTCCTGTTTATGAAGGTCTTTGACCAGAACACGTCAAATGCGTCAGAGCAGTATGTCGTATCGGCGCTCGAAGACGCGATAGCTCTCGGCGCTGACGTGATAAACCTCAGTATCGGGTCTTATTCGGGCTCGTCACAAGCTAAAAAATATTCAAGCATGGACCGTATGGCAGAGCATCTGACAAACGCGGGCATCACCGTAGTATGTGCCGCGGGAAATGACGGCAGTGCGGGTGATGCAAGCTCCTATGCAAGCTATCTTGAGCTTCCTTATCCGCTTGCGAAAACTCCCGACTACGGAACAGTAAACCATCCCGCGGTAATCAAAGACTACATAGCTGTCGCAAGCGCACAGAACACACACGTTGCGTATGACACTCTTGTACATATAAACGGGTATGGTGAGCTGTACCGAATCAAATACACCGACACGAATGCCAATCTCGGCATCATCAAAAAGACCTTCACCAAGCATTTTGACAAGCAGGAGCTTGAATACGTGCCAATCCCCGGACTCGGTGAAGCAAAAGATTACGACGGGCTTGATCTTACGGGAAAGATCGCACTTATAGAACGCGGTATCACCACATTTATCGACAAGGTAAATGCCGCGGCTGCAGCAGGCGCCATTGCCGCCGTAATATACGATAATGTTGACGGCGACGAGGTGTACATGGAGCTTACCGGCTGTAACATACCCGCGGTATTCATTTCAAAAGAAGACGGCGAGTATCTCACAAACGCATCAAACAAGGTACTGTCCTTTGACAGCGCGCTCAGCGAGCTTGTCGAAAACGAATATGCTTACCGCATGTCCGACTTCTCCTCATGGGGAGTCACGCCGGAGTTTGAGCTAAAGCCGGATATCACCAGTGTCGGCGAAAGCGTATATTCGGCAGCCGCCGGAGGTACATACACCTCTCTTTCAGGCACTTCCATGGCAACACCGTTCATTTCGGGCATCGCCGCTCTGTTAAACGAAAAGCTTGACCGTGAGGAAAGTAAGTACATCCTTTCAAAGCGTCCGTCTCATATAAAAAACATCATCATGAACAGCGCTCTTCCTCTTATAAACACAGATACAGATGCTGAATTTTCACCCAGACAGCAGGGAGCGGGACTTGCCGATGTCAAAAAAGCGCTTTCGGCCGAGGTACTGCTTACCGACCTTGACGGTTCTCCCTCTCTCATACTCAAAAAGGAGGACAACAATAAATACTCGTTTGAATTTACAGCCGAAAATCTCACCGACAAAGAGCTTACACTCACGATCAACACAAGTACGCTTTGCGACGAATACGCAACCGTACCCGTGGAGATAAACGGCAAAGAACAGACATATATCTTCAACACGCTTACATCAAGAAAGCTGTACAAAAGCACTGTAACACCCGAAGAAAACAGCGGGCTTAAAGCGACCGGAAGCAATGCGTACACATACACCCTCGGGGCAGAAGAAAAGCTTACCGCCAAGCTGTATATCACGCTCGACAACGAAGAGCTTGACGGAAACGAAGTCTTCGAAGACGGATATTTTGTTGACGGCTTTATCTACGCCCACACAGAAAACGCAGTAAGTTCAATCCCGTTTACCGGTTTTTCGGGCAACTTTGACGAAGCGGACATTTTCGATACCACCGTTTACGAAGAAACGCTCCCGTTCTTTACGGGAAACGCACTCACTTCTCAGAATGAAGATGAAAGTTACTCTATTCTCGGAAGTCCCGACGGAACCGTAAACGGTGCTGTTGAAGCGCTCGCCGCCTTTTCTCCGAACGGTGACGGAGTTTTTGACACCCTCAGCTTTTCTCCATCGCTGTTACGTAATGTAAGCGGACTCAGTGTTGACATCATTTCAGAAGCAGGCGAACTCCTGTTCTCCGAAAGCTACACAAATACTCCCATGACAAAGGGCGGAATAGAACGCAACGATGTAATACCGTTATGGGACGGAAGCGACGGATTATATGATGATTTCATTTTTCCCGACGGAAGATACACGGCAAAAATAACCGCGTACCAAGGCGGTCAAAAGACCTCTCAGATGCTCTCGCTTGACTTTGTTATCGACACCTCTGCACCCAAGTACTGGCTCGAATCCTCGGATAACAAAAACGGTGTAAAGACGGTCACACTTGCGATAAAAGACAATCATGCGGTAAAGTCCATAGAATTTTACAACAACGCAAAGCAGACCGTAGAGCTCACAACATCCGATGCTCTTCCCGCAACAGACCGTGTAACAACCCTTACCTATGATGTATCACACATCACAGAAGACCATATCTGGGCTGACATCACCGATTATGCCATGAACACAAAAACGGTCAAGATCCGCATTCCGTGATCCCCGACAGAAAGGTAAAATAATGATAATTAAAAGATCGGCGCGCTTTATCTGCGCCGTAATACTCATATTCGGGATACTGACTTCACAGGCATCGGCAATAATACCGTATACCAACAAAGCCGAATACACAAGCGTTATCGTCAGTCTTTGCGACGGTGCGACTGTATCGAAAACCGTGTCGGCGATCGGCGGCATCGAGATAAAAAACGAATATTCGGTGCTTATCAACGGATTTTCCGCAGATGTAGACCGAGTTGCTCTCGAGCAGCTTAAGGCAATGCCGTCGGTATACGCTGTATATGCCGACACCGAATATCAGACACTGTCATCTGATGAAAGCGAGTACAAGATCGTATACGCTCCGAGCATTGAGCCCGATACCGATCCGTCGCGAGGCGCGGGCTCGGTCGTCGCTGTACTTGATGACGGATTTTATCTGCGTCACAAGGCTTTTTCGCTTAGCGACGACACAAGCATCAAGCTCATATATGATGACATAAAAAACAATCTGCATTTCACAAAGGCATACCGTCTGTATCCTTACACAAGCACAAAAAAAGTATATAAAAGCGAAAAAATACCGTTTGCCTTTGACTACGGCGACCGCGACACCGATGTTTCACCGATCTCAAATCACGGTACTGCTATGTTAAGCATCGCTGTCGGCAACGCTCCGGATCAAGCTCTGTCAAGTGCCGTCCCTGCGGCACAGGCATTTGCGATGAAGGTCTATGAGGATAAATCTCGCACGGCAAAAGCAAGTGCGATAGTCGCGGCGCTTGAAGACGCTTACATTCTCGGAGCAGACTCGGTGTGCCTAAGCCTCGGTTCGCCCTGCGGCTTTTCCGAAACAGGACTGTATGACACTTTCGTCGAAGAAGCAATAAAAAAAGTAAGCAGTCTCGGCGTTACGGTCGTATGTGCCGCCGGAAACGAATCCGCTCTCGGCGCGGGCTCGATCTTTGACAGACATTACGGATATTACGAACCGCTTACAAGCATTCCCGACAGCGGAACGGTAAACGCTCCCTCGACAGTACCCGAGGCACTGTCAACGGCAAGCGCTGACACCTTTCTCACAAGAGCACACGCTTTTATGCTTGCCGGCACAGATATATATATACCGTACAGCGACACGAACGCAGACATTGAAGAGACCGGTTCAAAGAGCTTCGGTTCACACTTTTCTTCCAAAACACTTGAATATGTGCCGATAGTCGGTTTAGGCAGACCTGAAGACTTTATTGTCAACGGCTCTCCGACAGATCTCACCGGCAAGATCGCGCTTATCAAAAGAGGAGAATTATCCTTTGTTGAAAAGGTAAACAATGCCGCCGAAAGGGGCGCGGTCGCTGTTATCGTTTACGACAACGAACAGGGCGACACACCTTCGATTCGTACAGCAATGCAGCTCGACGGTGCGATGATACCGGCGATCTTCATCTCAAAAGCTGACGGGGAAACTATGCTTAAAGCGCAAAACAAAGCTGTTTTCGTTGACCCTTACGTAATGTATATAACCGACGCGGGGATAACTCCGTCAATATCAGAATACAGCTCTCGCGGACCGTCTCCCTCACTTGACATAAAGCCCGAGCTTGCCGCCGCGGGAAACGATGTGACCGTCGTGTCGGCAAACGGTTCGTACATAACGATGTCGGGCACATCCGTGGCAGCGGCGTACACCGCCGGTGTTGCCGCGAGCGTTGCCGCAAAACTTGATCTGCCCGAGGGCAAAAACAAAAGCGAGCTCATAAAGACCATACTCATGAACACAGCAACTCCAATGTCAACGCCCGACAACGAGTATTACAGCGTAACATTGCAGGGTGCGGGGCATATATCCCCGAGCGCGGCACGAGAGGCAGATCTTCTTGTATCGTACGATACCCAAGGCAAGATCGTTTTGGGAAATGATCTGTCGGACAGCTTCGAAATGAGCTTTACGGTTGAAAATCTCACAAATCGAACCCATACTTATGAATTATCGGCTGTAATAGGTACGGAAAGCTTTGAAACGCTCTCATACTCGGAGCTGTGCGATGAAAAAGATTCTTTCACCAAGCAATACGGTGCTTTGATGTATGAGTATCTTGGTGCAAATGAAGATGACGAGATCAGCTTTACCGGAGATCACATCCTCGAATTTAACAACGCATCGGTCGCATACAACGGCGTTGATATAAACAAGGGAACTGATGCTTACTCCGGCACTGCGATCACACTTGCTCCGGGCGAAAAACGCGATATTACACTGAACGTCACGCTTGACAGTAAAGAGATCAGGTTGCTCAAAGGTATTTTCGAAAACGGAATGTATATCGAGGGGTTTGTTTTTCTTGAAAGTCTTGAAGATGCGGCTGCAAAATACTCGATCCCGTTTCTCGGCTTTTACGGCGACTTTTACGCCGCCGACCCGTTCGATTCAAGCCTTTATGACAAGGGCGGTATATTCGGCGGTTTATATCTTTACACCTACTTTGCCGATGATTTCACCGATTCAACAGTTTTCCTCGGCACATCGGATGAGACAGACGACAGCAATACATATCTCTCCTTGTCAAGAGAGCTTTCCGTGCTCTCGCCCGCAGTCGAGGGCTCTGACTGCGCGGTATATCTGAGGTTTAATCTTTTACGCAATCTGAAAAAGCTGAAGATAGACATTCTCGGTTCTGACGGCGAAAAAGTGATCCCCACAAAAGAACTAAACAGTCTGAAAAAAGCATATCTCGGCGAAAAAGCCTCTGCAACCAATTCTTATTCGCTCAAGCTGTGGGACTGCAGGGACAATGATAATTACAAGTATATATACGATGACGGAAGCTACATGTGCAGACTTACAGGTATCGACGCTTCCGGTCGGGAGTTTGTAAAAGAGCTTGAATTTATGCTTGACGGCGAAAAGCCGCAGTATATTTCGCATGAGGTACGCGAAGATGACGGATATAAATATCTCGATATAACCGTAAGCGACAACAGCTTTGTAAAAGCTGTGCACGCCTATGCGTTCAACGGCAAAGAAGCGCCGTCTGACAACAATATCCTAACGGATGAAGAAATGACCGCTAACGGCATTGGCGGAGAGTACACGGTCACCTTTGATATAACCAAGTCAGCAGGTCAGTACATTTATATCGAGACCGAAGACATCTCGTTTAATAAGAGCGTTATAAGAATAGATATGGGAAAATAAAAGTGACAGGCGGTGCATTTTGCACCGCCCGTTGGTTATTTTATTAGTATCATGAATACTGTCAGTATTATCAAAAACAAGAAATTGAATGCCGAGAACATAAGTAAATACTTGCCGCCCTTGCCGGGGTTATGCTTTGTGTACTCCCTAAATGTGATAAGGCTGGCCAGCGAGGAGATGAGCGTTCCGACACCGCCGATATTCACACCGACGAGCAGGTCGCGGTAGTTTTCGGTAAACTGCGAGAGCAGTATCGCCGAGGGAACATTACTTATTACCTGACACGAAAGTATACTGAACAAAAGCGTGCTCTTATCAAGCAGGTATGCAAACAGCTCTTTTACTGCGTCTATACGCGCCATGTTACCCGAGAATATAAAGAACGCCGCGAATGTACCGAGAAGCGGATAATCCACCTTTTTGAGTGCTTTGGGATTTTCAAATATCAGTACAACAAATATAACGATAAGTCCTATGTAATAGGGAAGAACTCTGAACACCATTATGACCGATATCGCAAAAAGCACAAGATAGAGCGCTACTCGCTTCGGGTCAAGCGGATTTTCCTCTACAGTTATTTTAAGATGCTCGTTTCCGACAAAAATAAAACAGCAGACGGTCATAAGAACAACCGAAAGAATAAACGGCGCAAACATTATCTCAACAAACTCGCCCGTGGGTATGTGGAACTTCGTGTAAAGATACAGGTTCTGCGGGTTTCCGAACGGTGTCAGCATTCCGCCGAGGTTCGCGGCAATATTCTGCATTATAAACAGAAATGCCATATATTTGCGGCTATCGGTCGACTTTAACACGTAGTATCCGAGCGGCAGGAATGTTATAAGCGCCATATCGTTTGCGATCAGCATCGAACCGATAAATGTTATATACACAAGCGCGATAACACAGTTGCGCGCGGTGTCAAAGCGTTTCACTATCTTCTGTGCGGTAGAATAGAAGAATCTCATGCTTCTCAGCGCACACACAACAGCGAGCACCGAAAACAGGCAGCTTAAGACCTTGAAATCAAAATACCCGATATATTCCTTGTCCGGCGGTATTATGAAAGATGTTACAACAGCCGCGATAACTGCTATCGTAAACACAGTATTCTTTTTTACAAATTCGAGTAAAATCCTCACTTTTGTGACCGGTCCTTCTTACAAAGCAAAAAATTTTTGACGTAAACGACCGGTCTTTTCCAAGCGTGAAAAAGACCGGTTTTGTTATGTTTATCAAAATATCAGTTGAGCGGCTCTCCGTCTGAGTCGAACAGGGGAAGGGGGGCAAGCACGGTTATATCCTCGCGTTTGCTTGCTTCGCCTTCGGCAAGCACCGCCATTCTGCCTACTATATGACCGCCTGTAGCTATAACGAGTTCTTCTAACGCTTTAAGCGATTCACCCGTGCTTATTACATCGTCAATGATAAGCACACGCTTGCCGCGCATAAGATCAGCCTCTCTTTTACCTACGCAAAGAGTCTGTTCGTTTTTGGTAGTGATCGAATTTACCGTCACAGTGACGATATCTTCCATATAGACCTTGGGGCCCTTTCTCGCGACAACGTATTCGTTCTCGCCAAGCTGCCTTGCCATCTCATGGATAAGCGGGATGCTCTTTGCCTCGGCGGTCACAAGGATATCATGCTCGGGAGCGATCTTAGCAAGCGCGCTTGCGCTGGCGCAGGTAAGCTCAACGTCTCCGAACAAAATAAATGCGGCTATCGAAAGCGTGTCGCTTACAGGAAACAGCTTGAGATCTCGTTCAACGCCCGCCACGTTTATGCGATAGTATTCTTTCATGATAAATACCTCATTATGTAAAAAATAATTGTATCCTATTGAATTATACACAAAAGTACACGTTTGTGCAATAGATTTGGAAAATATTTTCGCTTTTTTATGATTTTTTGACATTTTAACGACAAAATACGTCACTTTTCAACAATTTCACGCGATTAGCCTTGACATGCCGAAATTATTTTGGTATAATGGAAATGATAATAAAATTAATACGGCGAATACCGCAAAAGGAGCAACATCATGGATAAAATCGATCTCGAAATACTCTCCTGTCTCAAAGACAACGCGCGAATGAAAGCCTCTGATATAAGCAAAAAGATCAATTTGTCTGTCTCAGCTGTTATCGAACGCATAAAAAAGCTTGAAGCGAACAATACGATCGAAAGATACACCATCACTCTCAACCAGAAACAGCTCGGCAACGATCTCATCGCACTTATGGAGGTAAGCCTTGAGCACCCCAAATTCTACGATGTTTTCGCTGAAATGGTAAGAGAGACCGAAAGCATACAGTCCTGCTATTATCTCACCGGCGAATATGACTTTATGCTCAAAATCTTCACAGACTCGTCAGACAGCCTTGAAAAGCTTCACAGAAAGATCAAGAGCGTGTCGGGCGTACAGTCTACAAGAACTCATTTTGTACTCAAATCGGTAAAGAGCAATTCCTCTGTCATACCCGATCTTGAAGTTGAATAAAAATTTTTTCTTTCACCTATTGACATATGCGTTTTTACGTGATATAATGTCGGCAAGCGGAGATACTCCGTGCACAAAAGCAGTTTTGGCGAAAGGAGAAAGCATCATGAAGAAGCAGCAGACTATGATGAATATGACAGAAATGTACATGTGCAGCATGTGCAAGTTTTTCTATGCTGATAATTCCGGTATGCTTTCTGTCACAGATCGCGCAGAATAAAACTGTACGATAACGAAATTTCGGGGGAAGCTTCATCGGAGGCTTCCCTTATTTGATTTCGCTTTTGCGTACGCTGCAGCTCCGACTCAAAATCGTTCCCTAATTAATTTTCATATATTAAAGGAGAAACAATCATGAAAAAGGCATTATCTTTTATTCTCGCAACAATTCTTTTACTTACATCCGCTTTTGCACTTTCCTCTTGCTCAAATGACAGCGCACTTACTATTGCTGTTCCCAACGATACCACAAACGAAGCCCGCGCTCTTCTTCTTCTCGAATCTCTCGGCTATATCACTCTTAAAGAAGACGCAGGCATCACGGCTACTATCCTCGACATCGAAAACAATCCCAAGAACATTGAATTCAAGGAAGTCGAAGCGGCTCAGCTTCCCAACATCCTTCAGGATGTTGACTATGCTATAATCAACTCCAACTATGCGATCGCCGCTGAAATGAACCCCATTGAAGACGCTCTTGAAATGGAAGGCTCCTCCTCCGCTTACAGCAACATCGTAGCTGTTAAGGAAGGAAATGAGAACACAGACAAGATCAAGGCACTCGTAGCAGCTCTTGAAAGCAAGGCTGTTGCAGATTATATCACCGAAACATATGCAGGCGCCGTTGTAAGCGTTGTTGAAGAGCCCGGCGACGGATACGCGGCAGACGTTGACTACGCGGCGCTTGACGGCGAAACAATATCGGTTGCGGCTTCTCCCGCTCCTCACGCAGAGATCCTTGCTGTCGCAAAGGGTATCCTTGCCGAAAAGAATATCACACTTGATATCATTGAGTTTACCGACTATGTACAGCCCAACAACGTTGTTGAAAGCGGCGAGATCGACGCTAACTACTTCCAGCACACACCCTACCTTGACGACTTCAATGCAGAAAACGGAACTCACATTGTTTCCGCGGCTGCTATCCACGTTGAACCCCTCGGTCTCTACGGCGGCAAGCAGACAACCCTTGACGCACTTAAATAATCAAGTAAACAAAAATGTTACCGCAGAGAATCCCTCTGCGGTAACCGACTTTACCGAAAGGCCGCTTTGAACGGCGCGGAGATAACAATGATCGAAATACAGAACCTATCAAAATCGTTTGCGGTTTCCGGGGGTACGGTACACGCACTCAAGGACGTCTCGCTTACAATAAACAACGGAGATATATACGGCATTATCGGTATGAGCGGCGCAGGTAAAAGCACGCTCGTGAGATGCATAAATATGCTTGAGCGGCCGAGCGAGGGCAATGTTCTCATCGACGGCGTTGACATCGGCTCGCTTTCCGAAAAAGAGCTTATAAGTGTACGCCGCAAGGTAACGATGATATTCCAGGGCTTCAATCTGCTGATGCAGAGGACCTGTCTTAAAAATATATGCTTTCCGCTTGAGCTTGCGGGTGTCGACAAAAAAGCGGCACGCGAGCGTGCTCTTGAGCTTCTTGAGATAGTCGGACTTCCCGATAAAGCAAACGCCTATCCGGCACAGCTTTCGGGCGGTCAGCAACAGCGTATAGCGATCGCGCGTGCGCTTGCGACAGACCCTGAGATACTGCTTTGCGACGAGGCGACAAGCGCGCTCGACCCGAATACGACACACTCCATTCTTTCGCTTATCCGAGAGATAAACGAGCGTCTGGGTATCACCGTGATAATCATCACTCACCAGATGAGTGTTGTGGAGGAGATATGCAACCGCGTTGCCATACTTGACGGCGGCTCGGTCGTTGAAGAGGGCACTGTTTCAGCCGTATTCTCCAAGCCGCAGTCAAACGCGGCAAAAAAGCTCGTTTTCCCCGACGGTATTGGCGAAAGTATTGCCGATACAGATGAAAAGAAGCTCAGAGTGGTATTCAACGGCGCACCCGCCACAAACGCTCCCATAATAACAAAAATGGCTGTAGACACCGGCATTTGCGCGAATATTCTTTCCGCGTCTACGAAGAGCATCGGAGACAAAGCGTACGGAAATATGTTGCTCGGCGTTCCGGATACCGATAGCGCGAAGCGTGTCAAAGAATATCTCGAGCAAACTGCAGATATTCACGTCGAGGAGGTGAGCGCAAATGTTTGATAAGGTGTTTTCTTATGAGGCATTCCAAGAAGCATTGGCGATACTTGTTTCCGAATTTCCTACCGCAGTGTGGGAAACTCTTTACGTGACCGTTCTGTCCACGGCATTTGCGATAGTTCTCGGACTTCCGCTCGGTGTACTTCTGGTCGCCGGAGAGAAAAACGGTGTTCTGCCTCTGCCCACATGGTTGATGCAGATACTTAACGTGGTAATAAATCTTCTGCGTTCGGTACCGTTTTTGATACTTATGATACTTGTTTTCCCTCTCACACGCCTGATCGTGGGAACTGCAGTCGGCACGGTAGCGTCGATAGTCCCGCTTGTAATAGCGGCGTTCCCATTTGTGGCGAGACTTGTTGAATCAAGCTTACGCGAAGTCAGCCCAAACATAATCGAAGCGGCACAAAGCATGGGCGCGACACCCTTTCAAATAATCACGAAGGTGATGATACCCGAAAGCGTGCCCTCGCTTATAACAAACGCAACAACAGCGGTGATAACGATACTCGGTTACAGCGCGATGAGCGGAATCATCGGCGGCGGCGGACTTGGTAAGATAGCGATAAACTACGGCTATTACAGATACAAGTACCTTGTTATGCTGATAGCGGTGATATTGCTTATTGTAATGGTGCAGATATTCCAGAGCATCGGCACACGCCTTGCGGCAAAGTCGGATAAAAGACTTAAGAAATAATACAACAGGACTGTTTCCAAAACGGAACAGTCCTGTTTTAATTTTTGTATTTGGATTCGAATTCTTTTCCCGTGACCAAATAATGTATAGACACATCAAAATACTCGGACATTTTCAAAAGCATATCTATATCCGGGCTACGTTTGCCGTTTTCATAATACGACAATGCTTCACGGCTTATATTCAAGGCAAACGCTACCTTGAGTTGATTGTAGCCTTTTGCCTTACGTATTCTTTTCAAGCCTTCCATTTTCATAAACCAAAATCTCCAAAAAATATCTTGACATTATTGTAACATTGTGTTACAATAATTATGTAACGATTTGTTACATAATCTGGCAACCACACCCAATATAACAAGAAAGGAACAAATTCGGTATGTTTGATATCGTATGTTTGATATGGGAAATTTAATTTTAATCATAATAGTAGGAATAATAATTTATCATTTTGTCAAGAAAAAAGACAAAGCGAACGCGGAAAAAGAATCAGAAGATTTTCAAAACTATCTAAAAGGCTTTTACTCCGATTATAAAAACGTTGCACTCGTTGAAGGTATCGTAAAGAGCATAATGAAAATGGATGGGATTTGGATTCGGTTTTTAAGAATCGGGCGCCCGTTTTACATTGAATTGACCTCTACATCAGTTTCGGTTCTCGAAAAACGTTTCTCAAGCCCCGATGGCGATAAAGGTCATGAAGAATTAATTGTGAATTTTCTTCAATTAGGATTAAACCCGTTATCTCATATGCAAATAAAGGCTTTAACTTTTGCTATAAATCAAGCACTTGCAAGCATACCATGGATACGTTCGTTTCAATATGGTAGCAGCATATCAGTTGAAGTAGCTAAGGGGCAAAAAGTACCTGAAACATTTGGTTGTGAATCTACAGAAATAGAATTCAGTGTGTCTCCTCCCGAAACTTTAACACATCAAAATCATAATAGACAAAATGAAACCCTTATTAAACAAGCTTCTGACACATACAAAAAGTACATGGACATGTTAAAAACTGACGCTGTAAAATCTTCTTTGACCATGTATTCAATTTGTTTTGATATATTAGTAGAACACGAAATGTTTTTCCGTATTCCAACTTTAGAAAACTTCGAAAAACTAACGGAATTTATCAACAAAAGCAATAAACAAATCGATTACATAAACAGCGAAGATTATCCAGACAAAGAAAAGCTTCAAGCTTTACAAAACATATATTCAGCAGCATCTAATTTTGACAAAGCAATTTATAACTCCAGTGATGAATTAAAAAGACTTGATAAAGAACAAATCGACTTTTACACAAAACTTGTTCCAACAATATTAGAAGAAAACAATTATAATTCACCCAAATATCGCGACGCTATTGCTGTACTAGTTGCGTGTAAAATTCTTTCAACCGATTTGTGTTATGAGAATTCCAATTTGCTCAAAGAAAAAGTAGAACAATTAACAAAACAGGAGGAAATAAAATGAAAGAAACGTGTGCTGATTGCAAACATTGCTCAAGGGAAAACTACTGCGAGATAAAGGATGAGCATGTACGTCCCGAAAACATTGCATGTCCTGAATTTGAGGAAAACTGAAGGAAAGGAATGAAAGTTATGTCAACTTGCAGAGAATGTAACGGAAACGGAAAAATCATTTGCCCCGTTTGTAAAGGATCCGGAAAAGATCCCAGAAATACTGAAAAAAAGTGCGGTTACTGTAACGGCGATGGTCGCAAAGAATGCGCCGCATGCCTTGGTAGCGGAAAAAATCCATATGATAAGTAAAGAAAAAAACATGAAAGACATTATAATTCCTAAAGGAAAATTTTGCGAAACAACTCTATGCGGAGAATGTCGCTATCTCGATTATTCTCGGCCGACCAAAGATACACCCGTTTATTTTTGGTGTAAAGAAAAATCTACATACCGAAATCCTCAAACAAACACATCATGTTCAAGTTGGGAGAAGCGATAAGTGCTTTTGATTTCCCAAAAAACTTACAAAAATGTTGTTAATTTGTTAGTTTCGCCTAAATTTGAGCAAGGCGGAATTATAGGCACCAAAAACGGTGTAATATCTTTTTTTGAATTAGATATTACACCGTCTGTTTGTTCGCCAAGGTCATATTCTCCAAACTGCAAAATGCTTGAAAAAACTATTGAAATATGGAGAGAATATAATATAATTTTTGCCGGTATAGTACACAGCCATCACCAAAACATCGAGCCCTCAAGCGAGGATATATATTACATGCGACAAATAATTTCCACAAACAATCTGTCACAAATACTACTCGGGATTGTTCTAACACCAAAGAAAACACTCACTCTATATTCTGTTACTAAAAACAACGTAATAAAACAAGATACAAGAATAACAAACCGGGAAGTATTTTAAGCTCCCCGGTTTGTTTTATTTCTTTCTCACTCGACGATCTTTCTTGCTTCAAGATAATATCTCTTGTCGTTTGCTTCTCCCATTGAGAAAGTCTTTCTGGGAAGCGAGCCACCGACAATTACGCTCTTGAACAGCGCGTTCTTGCTCATGCCCTCGAAAATAAAGCCTATTGCGTTATCGGCATCGGCAAGCGTTTTTGTCGACTCGATTCCGTGTATGTAGTCGATCTTGCCTGCGTTCTTTTCAAGGTAGGCATCCAAGAACGCCTGAAGCGCGCCGACCGCAAGCTCATCCTTTGAATTTTTAATAACGATCCTTTCGTTTACTCTCTTACCAATACACTCGATCTCAAACGCGTTCTCGCCGCCCTTATCAGCCTCTGCGTACGCCTTAAGCTCACTCATGATCTTATTTGTATCGGTATCGAACACTACACGATAGATCGGCTCGAACTCAAGCGCCGCGTCGTGGATATTCACGATCTCTACAAGCGCGTATCTCGCGGGATGATCCTTTGCCGCTTCGCCGAGCTTTGCCTTTATTTCCTCGTACAACGCCTTTGCGCTCGCAAGCGAATGATTTCCGTCGCCCACAGCAAAAAGCATGGGCGCTTTTTCATTTACGCCGTACTTTTTATTATACGCGTCAATGTCGCAGAGCGCTTCAAGCGCGGCATTGACCTTTTTCTGCGTAGCGGCGTCAACAAAATACCCCTTGACCGAGCCGCCGTTCTGCATAAGCTCAAAGTCGTAAGCCGTTTCAAAGAGGGGCTTTCCTTCCTCAAGCGCACCCATAACGCTGTTGTCACGGTCGTCTATAAGCATCATCACGTGCGGAAGCTCGATCTCTGCGCCGCGGCGTATCTCTACTCTCGGAGGAATACGCGAAAGCACTGTTCCCTCGGTCGCGCGGACAAGAGTTTGCGCGCCCTTTGTGTAATCGTATTTTTCAAGGTCTATCTTACCTATAAGTCCGTGTCTTACGCGGCCGTCGGCAAGTGTACGCTCAAGATATATCTCGCAATCCTTAAAGCAGTCAAGCGTGTTTGCCGTATACTCGTGCATCGTCTTGTTGATATTTATGATGCGCTCTGCCGTTTCTCCTTCGAGGTATATCTCGGGCAGAGTAACACGGAGTGCAGACTCTGATTCCCCAACAAGAGCTTCGACCTCGCTCCAATAGCCAGCCTCGCTCGTGTATTGGTCACACGCGATGGTCGACCATTTTTTCATCTTTTCTTTATCTTCTTTGAATTTAGGGAGAAGTATCTCCGCGTTATAAAAGCAATTTGAGATTTTATTTATCCTTTCATTATCTCTTGTCTTCCTTTATTTGTTCCCAATACGCCTTTGCCGCCTGCTCGGTACGGTTATCGCCGTACTCATAATACACCTTGCCGACAAGGTCATCGGGCAGATACGTCTGCTTGACGTAATGATTTTTGTAATCATGCGGGTACTTGTATCCCTTGAAGCAAGGGCTTTGAAGTATCGTCGGCACGTTTTGTCCCTTGCCGTTCGCAACATCCTCACACGCCGCTATGATCGCATTGTGTGCCGTGTTCGATTTCGGCGCGGTCGCAAGTAAAACAGCCGCGTTTGCAAGAGCAAGCCTTGCCTCGGGCATACCGAGCTCTCTCGCAGTGTCACAGCAAGCCTTTGTCACCACCGCCGCAAGAGGATAGGCAAGTCCGACATCCTCATTTGCGATAACGAGAAGCCGTCGGCATGCCGAGATTATGTCGCCGCCCTCAAGCAATTTCGCAAGGTAGAACACCGCCGCATCGGGGTCTGATCCACGTATCGACTTCTGAAGCGCTGACAAAAGATCGTAATGCACATCGCCGTCTCGGTCGAAGTTTCCTATATTTCGGTCGGCAAACAGCGACACCGTTTCCGTGGTTATCTCATCATCCGACGCCCAGTACGCATTCTCCACAATACCTACCGAACGACGCACATCGCCTGCTCCGAGCGATGCTATATGTAACAGCGTTTCATCGGACACCGTCTTTGACTGCCCCTCTCGCTCGTTCATTATATCAAACGCGCGCCTTAATGCCTTGGCAGTCTCCGCAGGTGTGACCGGCTTAAATTCAAAGACCGCAGACCGTGAGATTATCGCGTTGTAAACATAAAAATACGGGTTTTCGGTGGTCGAGGCTATCAGCGTGATACGCCCGTCCTCGATAAACTCAAGAAGTGACTGCTGTTGCTTTTTGTTGAAGTATTGTATCTCATCAAGGTAAAGAAGTATTCCCGACGAGCCCATCATCGTTGAGGTCTCCGATATAACAGCCTTGATGTCGGACAGTGAAGCGGTTGTAGCGTTGAGCTCGCGAAGCTCCATTCCCGATTTTTCGGCTATTATCTTTGCCGCCGTGGTCTTACCTGTGCCGGGAGGACCGAAAAATATCATATTTGTGATATGTCCGGACTCGACCATACGGCGAAGAACACCGTTTTTGCCGACAAGCTTTTCCTGACCTATCATTTCGTCAAAATCCTTCGGGCGGATGATGTCCGCCATTGGTCTGACTGCCATAGCCTTTATTTCCTTTCAGAAAGATGATATATGTTAGTTTGCAAAAGAAGCGTTCGCGTCAGCAAGCTCTCCCAGTGCCTGTTTAAGTCCTGCATGCTCGGGAAGTGACAGCTCGGGGTCTTTTGAGATCACGCTTGCCGCGGCCTCGGACGCGTCCATTATGAGCGCCGCGTCTGTAAATGACGCAAGCCTGAGCTTTAGCTTGCCGTGCTGTCTTATATCGCCGCCGCTTGAAATAAAATCTCCGGGTCCGCGCTGCTCAAGATCGCGCTCTGCGATAGCATATCCGTCAGAGGTCATACGCATGACCTCAAGCCTTTTTGCACTGCTTGTACCTGCTTTTGCATCGGATACGAGTACACAGTATGACTTCTCCTTGCCTCGCCCGACACGCCCCCTCAGCTGATGAAGCTGTGAAAGACCGAATCTTTCGGCGTTTTCGACTATCATCAGCGTAGCCTCGGGTACATTTACGCCGACCTCGATGACCGTTGTCGATACGAGTATCTGCGTTTCTCCGTTTACAAAAGCATTCATTGCGGCTTCCTTTTCCGCGCTCTTCATCTTGCCGTGTATATATCCGACACCGAGATCAGGGAATATCTCCTCGCGCAGCTTTCTTGCATACTCAAGCGTCGATTTGAGCGCAGGCTTTTCTTCCTTTTCAAAAAATTCAAAGAAATCCGACAGACTCACATCGGTCTCATCATCTGCCTCTGTTTGTGCTTCCTCAACCGTGGGACAAACGATATACACCCTATGTCCCGCGTCGACCTGCTTGCGTATGAAGCCATTAAGACGGTCGCGGTAGCTTTCGTTAACAACGAATGTGTCGACCTTCTGCCGTCCGGGCGGCATTTCGTTTATCTGCGAAATATCAAGATCGCCGTAAAGTATCAGTGCAAGCGTACGCGGTATCGGGGTCGCACTCATGACAAGCACATGAACCCCGCGCGCTTTTTCGCCGAGCGCGGCACGTTGTCTGACACCGAAGCGGTGCTGTTCGTCTGTTATCACAAGTCCCGCCGCCTTAAACTCAACCTTGTCACCGATAAGCGAGTGTGTGCCTATTATAAAATCGACTTTTCCCTCTTTCAAGGCTTCGAGTATGCGTTTTTTTTCGGACGCTTTTGTCGCGCCTATAAGTAATTCCACTTTGTACCCAAGCTTGTTAAAAAGCTCGGACATATCATTGTAATGCTGGCGTGCAAGTATTTCGGTCGGCGCCATCATCGCCGCCTGGTATCCGTTTTTCATGGCTATATACGCGCCTGCCGCGGCACAAACAGTTTTACCGCTTCCCACATCACCCGCCACAAGACGGCTCATGGGTACATTTACTGCCATATCCTCGCAAATAGCCGCACATACCTTTTTCTGCGCTCCCGTCAGCTCGTACGGAAGCATACTTAAAAATCCGTTCAGCTCAGTATCCGTCATCCGAGGCGCGATCTCTCGCTTTTGCGTCCTTTTTGTATAATTCAATTTTACCGAGAGCAAAAACAATTCTTCAAAAGCGAGCCTGTCACCCGCCTGTTTAAGCGTTTCCTCATCACTCGGAAAATGTATATTTTCGTACGCATACGCACGCGCACACAGATTATATTTTTTTCTCACCTCTGAGGGTATCGGGTCTGCCGGCGGTATCGAAGTGTATGCGGCAAGCTCGCTTTCCTTGGAATAAAGAAGGTCGAGCGCACGTCTTACAGAATTCATGACGATCTTCTGAGAAAGTCCCGCTGTAAGCGGGTATATCGGCACCATCGGCAACAGCTTCGCGCCGTCATAGTACGGTTCGGTTTCGGGCGAATTAAGCCTTAAGACGTTTTTATCACACGTAAGTCTGCCGTAAAAGCGATGCGTCGAGCCTCTGGGATAGCTTTTATCTGCATATGTACGATTGTAAAAAACGATCTCACAGCTTCCACTGTCATCAAAAGCCTTAAATTTAGTGAGCGAAAGATTTCCGCGAAGCTTAACGCTTTTCGGGTCTGTTCCCACCGTCAGGATGAGAGAAACGGGTGTTCCGATCGGCGCATCTGCAAGCTTACAAATATTCTTTCTGTTCTGATATCCTCTCGGAAAATGATCTGCAAGTCCGCCGAGATCGTTCGCACCGAGAGCGTCAAACGATTTCTTTCTGACAGTACTTATTCCAGGGATAACATCAACAGGTGTTCTTACGGATATTATCTCTCCTTTTTTCATCTGCGCCCTCCTTTCAGCGTTTTTATTTATGCTCAGCGGTATTCTTTCATAAATCTTTTGTATAATTCGGTCTTGCTTTCATCACCGTCCGTGCTTATGTATCTGACAGTACCCAAGCCCGTTCCGAGATTCTCAAGCCCCGCCTCGGTTATACGCCGTTTTGCCTCTCGCGCCGTTCCCGCTCCGCCGTCAAGCACGGCGGCAGTACCGCCGAAATACGCGCGTACGGCTTCTTTAATGAATGGATAATGCGTACATCCGAGCACGATCGCGTCGATGCGTTTTCCCTCCAAGGGGGCGAAAACATCTCTTATGTACGCGTTTATAAGCTCGCCTTCAGTGTGTCCTGCCTCTATAAGCTCCATAAGTCCGGGACACGGCAACGCTATTACGTCTTCGTCAGCCGAAAAACGCTCTTTGAGCTTTAAAAACTTCTCCTCGGCGAGAGTGAGCGGTGTTGCCATGACCGCGACCGTCGGGTGCTCACACACCTCAAGTGCGGGCTTTATCGCAGGCTCGATGCCAACGATCGGTATTTCGGGATACTTTTCCCTCATCACCCTTACCGCCGCGCTTGTAGCTGTGTTACAGGCAACTACTATAGCCTTTACACCCATTTCAAGCAAGCGCTCTGTGTTTTCAAGTGTGATCTCACGCACTCGATCGCGTGTTTTTGTTCCGTAGGGTGCATTGGCGGAGTCGCCGAAGTATATGAAGTTTTCATACGGCATTACCCGTACGAGCTCGGCAAGCACGGATATTCCTCCGACACCCGAGTCTATGACCGCTATAGGCGCTTCACGTCTCTTCATTTTCCCTTTCTCCTCAATCACCGCTTTTTATATGCTCAAGCAGCTGCTTCATGTCATCAAACACCGGATATCCGGTACTTATAAGTCTCTCTTTTGCGTGATGTCCGCACTCAACAAGAACTGCGTCGATGCCTACTTCGCGTGCGACCTGTGCATCATGAGAGGTATCCCCGATCATAAGATACTCTTCCTTGTTCTTGTCCTTGAAATAAGCTTTTGCTATATCGAGCTTACTGTGCGCGTATATATTGTCAAGCGCAAGTATATGCGAAAATTTGTCAAACAGACCGAGCTTTTCAAGCTTCTCTTCAAGCATTTCCCGCTCGGACGCTGACAGTATCATCTGCCCGACCCCCATATCTGTCAGGCAGTCGATAAGCTCACGCACCCCGGGTACTGTCTCGACCGTCGGCTCAAGAGCCTTGTAGTTTCTCACCCATTCGTGTGCGATGACCTCGTACGGCTCTGCGTCAAAATCAAAGCCGAGACTTCTGTAATATTCCTTTATCGGAAAACCAAACTTTTTCCTGTATTCTTCAACGCTGTCGATCGTTTTAAGCCCACGAGCGGCAAGCAGCGGATTAACACTGTCGATACCGATCCTGACATCGTCAACTATCGTTCCGTTAAAGTCCCAGACAATATATTTATATTTCATGCAGCCTCACTTTTTCGCTATTCGGCGTACGTTTTTGTCATGCGGCAGACATTTTGTGTATGCGTTTATGATACGATCGACCTCTTTTGCGCCCTCGTCGGTAAAAATAAAGTGTCCGCCGAGTATCTTCGCACTTTCCAGCTCACGCTTTCTGTCAGCCATATAGGTCACGCGGCTGTTGTAAACGACGTTTCTGTGCCCGAGCTCACGGTAAACAGGAAAGCTTTCTCCCATTCTGTCGGTAAGCACACCCTTGTTCTGCGCGCACTTATCGCATCCCGAGATCTGCTTGATAACACATTTTTCAAGCAACATCATAGGTATGCGCCCATATACCACCGTATTACACGATGCTCTTTCTCCAAGATCCGCGATCCTTACAAGGGTAAGCTCGGGAGAGGGTATCACGTCGGCAAGACCTGCTTCAAGAAGAGCTTTCACACTGCGTTGATTTGTCACATTCAGCCTGAAGTCACCGTGGCACTCAAAGCCAAGTTCCTTAGCAAGTGCAATTTGCCCGATGTTACCTACAAGCGCGTGTACAGCGCCTTTTTCTTTTGCCGAGCGTAACATCTCCCTGACATATCCCGTCTCACGATCAAATATAACCGGCGGAAGAATAACACCGTTTGCCTCCCCGCTGTATTTTTCAACGGGCAGATATATGATATCGAAGTATTTTTTTGCCTCATCGCTTATCTGTGCGGCGCTCATAAACCGCGCGCTTTTGCGAGGCGGGTACAAGCTCAATATCTGTGCTTCTTCACGTGCTTCTTGGTTTATTCTGCGTTTCGGAGCAAGCTTTTCTACAAGCGCCGCCAAAGCATCGCGTCTGAGCGCGTTTATCTTCGACACCGGAACTATAACGCCCTCATCAAGCTCAAGCTCAACGTCCGTGCAGGTAAAATCGGATGATCCGAACTTAAGAATATTCTTTTTTACCGCTTCATGTGTAAGAGGTGCGTTCAATGCAGGGACAGGGGTATCTCCGCAGGCACTCACACTTATACCGTCAAGCGTAAGAGTAAGACTTGAGGGCTCTCCGAGCTTAAAGCTTGCTTTCGCACAAAGTTCGCGTCGGCCGTCCTTTATATCAAAATCTGCTTCATTTTTTGCCAGCGCTTTGTCATTTTCCGTCCTTATTCCGTTCATCGACGGTGTGATATTTTTTGTATAATACCCGTCTGTAAATCCGCTTCTTGAAAATAAAGCGGCAAGCTCCTCCATTTCCTGTACTGTAGCGTTACGCTGCTCATCAATGAGCCGTCTGTATATTGAAGTAACCCCATACACATACGCCGGCGACTTCATTCTTCCCTCTATCTTCAGCGAAGCCGCTTTCAGCGTTAAAAGATCGGAAAAATGCGGAGCAAGACAATTATCCTTCAAGCTTAACGGATACGAGCCCGAATACGGAAGTCTGCAGGGTTGCGCGCACTCGCCTCGGTTTCCGCTTCTGCCTCCGACAAGAGAGCTGAACAAGCACTGTCCCGAATGAGAAACACAGAGTGCGCCGTGAATAAATATCTCTGTCTCGACAGGCGAGTTTTCACACAAGTACCTGATCGAATCGCGGTCAAGCTCGCGTGCAACGACCACACGGTCAAAGCCCCGCTCGGCAAGAAACTGCGCGCCGTCGGTATTGTGTACCGACATCTGTGTGCTTGCATGAAGCTCAATGTCGGGAAAGCGGTGTCTGACATCGAGCGCAAGTCCGAGATCGGCGATTATAAGAGCGTCCGCACCGCACTTGTAAAGAAACTCGATCTCACGAAGCGCATCGTCGCGTTCTCTGTCATATATGAGCGTATTGAAGGTAATATTCGAGCGCACGCCGAAATTACGGCACTTTTCTATTGCACGACGTATATCGTCCTGCCCGAAATTTGCCGCATTCATTCTCGCGTTAAAAGCCGAAGCACCGAAATATACAGCATCGGCACCGCCCGCTATTGCCGCATCAAGCGCCTCGGCACTGCCCGCGGGAGCCAAAAGCTCGGGCTTTTTAATATTTTTTTCACTCATTTACAGACATTCGCTCCGATTTTTTTGTAATTGGTCTTGCAATATTTACAATTATAAAGTATAATTATACTGTTATACTATTGCTTTTAATATTATACCCTAACGGACAAGCAAAGTCAACACAAACTTTCAGTATAATAGCACGAAGGGAAACAAATATGCAAATAGATGTTAAGATCAAAAAGCTGAGAGAGAACGCAGTGATACCCGAATACGCAACTTCGGGCTCTGCCGCTCTTGATCTGCGATGCGCCGCAGACGAGCCTGTAATCATCCCCGCACGCTCACGCGCCGCTGTTCCCACAGGCATAGCCGTCGCACCGAACGACGCTTCGGTGGTCTCGATAGTATGTGCAAGAAGCGGGCTTTCGACCAAGCACGGTATCGCTCTTGCAAACGGCATCGGTGTTATAGACAGCGACTACAGAGGAGAAATACTCGTTTCTCTTATAAACAATTCCGACACAGACTTCACCGTAGAACCGGGCGACCGTGTAGCTCAGCTCATGTTCATGCCTGTTCTCACAGCAAAGCTTACAGAGTGCGACGAGCTTGACTCGACAGAGCGTGGTGTCGGTGGCTTCGGATCAACGGGTGTTAAATAAAATGAGAAAGCTTATACTTGCCTCGGCGTCAGCCCGCCGACGCGAGATACTCTCGCACATCGGGCTTGAATATACCGCCATCAACGCAGACGTTGACGAGGTAAACGGTCTTCCCGACACACCCGACGGCACAGTAGAAACATTGTCGGAGAGAAAAGCGCGTGCAATCGTAGACAAGTGCGGCTCAGGTAATATAGTTATCGGCTCTGATACTATCGTATACAAAGACGGTAAGATACTCACCAAGCCGACAGACGCAGATGAAGCAAAGCGCATGCTTTGTGAGCTTTCGGGCTCTGTGCATCAGGTGTATTCGGGGCTTTGCGTCACGGACGGAAGCAAGACCGTACGCACTCACGCGGTTACCTCCGTAAAAATGCGGGTGATATCACAGCGCGAGATAGACGCTTATGTCGCCACGGGCGAGCCGCTTGACAAGGCGGGAGCATACGGAATACAGGATCTCGGCGGAATATTTGTCGAAAAGATCGACGGCGACTATTACAATGTGGTTGGTCTGCCGCTTGAAAAGCTGTGTACCGTACTTGCAGACGAATTCGGCTGCAATGTGCTTGAGCAAATAAAAAAGTAACGGTAAATTTATGAAAAAGCTATCCGAAAAACAGAAAAAAATAAACATAAACAAAGCGGCACGTGTGCTTGAAGGCGTATACCCGAGCGCGGAATGTGCACTCAGATACGGCGGAGAGCCCTGGAAGCTTCTCATTATGGGCAGACTTTCGGCACAATGCACCGATGCAAGGGTGAATATAGTATGCAAAGAGCTTTTCAGAGTCTATCCGACGCTTGAAGCTGTTGCAAACGCCGAGCTTGAGGATATCGCAAGAATAGTTAAGCCTTGCGGTCTTTTCAACACTAAGGCAAAAAACATAAAAGATTCCTGCCGCATGCTCATAGATGAATTCGGCGGTATTCTACCGGACACTATGGAAGAGCTGTTAAGCTTACCCGGCGTGGGAAGAAAGATCGCAAATCTCCTTCTCGGCGATATTTACGGCAAGCCGGCAATCGTTGCCGACACACACTGTATACGCATCTGCGGAAGACTCGGCATGTACGATGAGAGCTTATCCGACCCCGCGAAAGTGGAAAAGATACTTTCCGCTCTTGTTTTGCCCGAGTTTCAGACCGATTTCTGCCATCGCATAGTACAGTTCGGACGCGACACCTGTTCGGCACGCTCGCCGAAATGCAACGCGTGTCCGCTGTCGCATTTGTGCGCTCACAACAATAACAAGAGGTGATATTTACGAAGATCAATACAGCAGAGATACTTTGCGTTGGTACCGAGCTTCTTATCGGCGACATTGTAAACACCAACGCGGCTTATATCTCCTCACGGCTTGCCGAGATGGGAATAAGCCAGTATCATCAAAGCGTCGTCGGAGACAATCCCGAAAGACTGACACAAGCACTAAAGACCGCGCTCGAACGCTCGGATCTTGTTATAACCAGCGGCGGTCTCGGTCCGACATATGACGATCTCACAAAGGAAACCGCGGCAAAGCTCATGGGCCGCAATATGCATACAGATAAGGAAAGCCTTGATGCTATAAAGACTTATTTTGAAAAGACCGGACGCGTCATGAGCCCGAATAACGCAAAGCAAGCGCTTGTGCCGGACGGCTCGGTGGTTTTCAAGAACCTGTACGGCACAGCACCCGGTATCGGCATCGAGGACTTTGAAAACAACAAAATCATAGTAATGCTGCCCGGTCCGCCCAGAGAGCTTGAACCGATGTTCAGTAGCTGTGTAATGCCATATCTTATGAAGTTTACCGACAGTGTGCTCGTAAGCAAGAACATCAACATTTTCGGCATGGGAGAATCAACGGTGGAAGAGTGTCTTCGCGGACTCATGGAAAGCTCGACGAACCCGACAGTTGCTCCGTATGTAAACACGGGGGAGGTAAGACTGCGCGTGACCGCACGGGCAAAAACACATGAGGAATGCGAAAAGCTCTGCGACGAAACGATAGATAAGATCTGTAAAACAGAGGTCGGCAAATTTGTTTACGGAATAGACGCGGGATCGCTTGAAAATGCGCTCTTGTGTGTTCTGCGTGAAAAGAAACTCACATTTGCAAGCGCCGAAAGCTGTACCGGAGGACTCATCGGCAAACGCATCACAGACCTGTCCGGGGCTTCTGAGGTCTATCTCGGAAGCATCATCTCGTACGCCAACGAGATAAAGGAAAATCTGCTCGGAGTACCGCACGAAACACTGAAAAAGCATGGCGCGGTATCTCCCGAAACAGCCGTTTATATGGCACGCGGTGTACGCGACAGGCTCGGAGTCGACCTTGCGGTCAGCACCACAGGTATAGCAGGCCCGCTCGGAGGCACGGATGAAAAGCCTGTCGGACTTGTATATGTCGCGGTATCGTCCAAAAACGGCGAAAGCGTGACTAAATTGAATATCGCTCCCGGCAGAAGCGCCCGCGAATATGTACGCTATCTTGCAGCATCAAACGCACTCTCTCTTGCAAGAAAAGAAGCAGAAAAGCTTTGATAATAATAAATTAATTAATCATACATCATTTTGGAGGACAAAAATGAAAGCACTTGAACTTAAGAAAAAGATCGGAGAAAACGGTTATTCCGAAATCTTCACCACACTTTACGGCAAAGAAAACCTTGACGCAGCCAACGCACGTTACATAAAAGCTGTTGACGAATTCGAAAAAGAATTCGGCGAAGGCAGAGACCTTGAGCTCTTCTCGGTTGCTGGCAGAAGCGAGATCTCGGGCAACCACACCGACCACAACTACGGTAAGGTTATCGCGGCGTCCATCGACCTTGATATCATCGCCGTTGCTTCAAAGCGCGACGATATGCAGATAAACATCAAGAGTGAGGGCTTCCCTATCGACAAAGTGGATGTCACCGATCCCCGTCCCGATGAAAAGAATTTCTTTAAGTCCAACTCGATCATCTCGGGTATGGCACGCGGATTTCTGAACAACGGATATTCTATAGGCGGCTATGACGCTTATACAACGTCAAACGTATTTAAGGGAAGCGGACTTTCCTCAAGTGCGGCTTTTGAAGACATGGTCGGAAATATCTTAAACTACTTCTATAATGACGGCAAGGTCGAAAACCCTGAGATCGCAAAGATCGCTCAGTATGCGGAAAACGTGTTCTTCGGCAAGCCCTGCGGTCTTATGGATCAGACCGCCTGCGCTGTCGGCGGCTTTGTAGCGATCGACTTCAAGGACCCCAAGAACCCGATCATCGAAAAGCTCGACTTTGACCTTACAGGCGCCGGCTACTCGCTCTGCATCGTAAACACAGGCGGAAACCACGCCGATCTTAACGATGACTATGCTTCCGTTCCGGCTGAAATGAAGGCTATTGCCGCATATTTCGGAAAGGAAGTTCTCAGAGAGGTATGCGAGGACGAGATCATCGCAGCTATCCCCGCCCTGCGCGAAAAATTCGGTGACCGCGCTATCATGAGAGCGCTTCACTTCAAGGAAGAAAACAAACGCGTTACATACCAGACCGAGGCGCTTCGAAAAAACGATCTTGCAACCTTCTTCAAGGGCGTTCATGAATCGGGAAGCTCAAGCTTCAAGTACCTTCAGAACGTATACACGACAAAGAATGTTTCAGAACAAGGGCTTTCACTCGCGCTCTGCCTCGCTGAAAAGGTACTTACAGGACGCAATGCGGCTTGGCGCGTACACGGCGGCGGTTTTGCCGGAACTATTCAGGCATTTATAAAGAATGAAGACATCGCCGATTTCACTAAGGTACTTGACGGCGCATTCGGCAAGGGCGCAACGACCGTTCTTAAGGTTCGTCCTTACGGTGCGATCAAGATCTCCTGATGAAGAACAACGAAAAAATTCAGGAAAACACTGCAGAACTTAATCGTCGAAAGAAAAACTCGTACAAGTTGATCGCCATAATCGCGCTTTGTATACTGTTTGCCGCCGTTTATTTCGCAGTCATCGGCTACGAGGCGGCAAACGGTTTTAAGAACAGCATCATTATGCAGGTGTATGCGTACACCGATGCGGCACTGCTGTTGGCGTTTTTCATTCTCAACGGCGGATTATCAAAGGGCGTACCTACTCCCGAGATGTTCGATAACAGTGTGCCGCGAGAAAAGGCGGAAAGGACCATCGCGATAATAACAAGGTGCAAAAAGATCGCAAAGCCGTTACTTTTCTTTATAATTCCGCTGACATTCACACTGTTTGCAGACATACTCTTTCTGCTGTGGGGCGACTTTTTCACAGATATATTAAACAACATCAAAGCGCTTGTAAAATAAGGCGGTAAACATGTCAAATTTCTCTGTATACACACTTTTTTCGGGTTCAAAGGGAAATTGTACCTTTGTATCCGGCGAAAAAACACAGATATTAATAGACGCAGGAATGGGTCCGCGCTCGATAGAGGCTTCTCTTAAAAGTCTCGGGACATCTCTTGAAAATATAACCGATATTTTCATTACGCATGATCACAGCGACCACACCCGCGGCCTTGAGGCAATATGCGCTAAATATGATGTCACTGTACACATGACCGAACGCTCGGCAGATGCTGTGATCACGTCTCTCACGCCTAATCTCGAAAAAAGGCTCTGCGTCCATCCGCTTTTGTACACGGAAAGTACAGGTGAATTAAAAATATCGTCGTTTGCAACACCGCATGACAGTAACGCGTCTGTCGGATATATCATAAGATCTCCGGAGCTCACGCTTGGATTTGCGACCGATATCGGATATGTTTCCGATACGGTAAGAGACAGTCTTACCGGTGTCGACGCGGTCATACTCGAAGCCAATCATGATATAACGATGCTTGAAGAGGGAAACTATCCTGTCTTCTTGAAAAAACGTATACTTTCGCGCTTCGGGCATCTGTCAAACGATGACGCGGCAGAGTTCGCGGCATATCTTGCCGAAAACGGAACAAAGCATTTTCTGCTCGCGCATCTTTCCGAGCAGAACAACGATCCCGAGGCGGCATTCGGCGCAGTATACTGCGCGCTCGGCAACATCAGATCGCGCGGGATCACGCTTGCGGTCGCTGAAACCGCTTTGCCTACAAGGCTAATATAAACGGAGACAAAATATGACAGTAAACGTAATATTTGTCGGCAGTCTTAAAGAAAGCTTTTTTGCAGAGGCTGTCGCAGAATATGAAAAAAGACTCGGCGCATACTGCAAGATAAACAACATCCTCATAAAGGACGAGCGCCTCTCGGACAGACCGTCGGACGCCGAGATCGCCACCGCGTTAAGAAAAGAGGGGGAACGCATTCTTGCGGCCATACCCCCGCGTTCGTATAAGATAGCCATGTGCGTTGAGGGAAAGCAGATGAAAAGCGAAGATTTCGCTTCTCTTCTTGATACGGCTGCAACAAGCGGCTACTCGGAGGTAAGTTTTGTTATCGGAGGCTCGTTCGGTCTTGCCGATGAGGTAAAATCCGCCTGCGACAAACGCATGTCGATATCAATGATGACCTTCCCGCATCGGATGATGCGCGTGATACTGCTTGAGCAGGTCTACCGCGCATACAACATCATCGGCGGAGGAAAATACCACAAATAAACACAAATTCTATTAATGGCGAGGTTTCGAATGAGCAAGATCGGCACTGTATTTCGCAATATAGCCGCAATCATACTGTTTGCTTTAGCACTGCTTTTCATCTGTAAATACGTTTCGGGAACTCTTGTTTTGCTTGAGCAGACAAACAAGCCCGTGACCGATGACCGACCGGTTACGGAAACGACCGACAACACCGAAAGCGAAAGCGAGCTTGAGCTTTTTTTGAAAAGCATCCCCGTTTTTTCCGGCTCCAGAGTTACGGACACATTTGACAAGAGCTCAATGTGCCTTGCTTTGAGCGATACTTCAAAATATGCGCTTTCTCAGAGCTTTTCGCTTTCGACAAAAACGGTCAGCGTTCCTGTCCGTATCCCGGACGAGGTATTCGGCACTTATTCGACAGTGTTTGAGGACAAAGAGCTTGAGCGAATACAGATCGAGCTTTATGACGGAAATATAATCCTCGACCGCGGAGAAAAGCTTGAGCTTTATTCGGACAGTGGAGAGCTTATTTCGGATAACTTCACACTTGCTCCGACATTCTTGCGCGATGTGGACGGAAATGCGCTGTACACTGACAAAAACGCTTACTTTGCGATAAAGGATAACACATTTGTTCAGGTCGACTATGCACCTCATTCGCTTGAGAGAGTGATAGCGTATGAGAATACACCCGAGCTTGCAAATGAAAATGACGGCTTGAGCGCAATCTCGCAGACCGGAGAAGACGGTACTCTTGTCGCGCTTTCAGATGCAGACGGCAACCTGCTCACAAACTATGAGTACACGCGCATATATGCGTTTTCAGAAGGACTTGCCGCGGCACTGTTGCCCGATGGAAGTATCTCATACATTGATAAAAGCGGAAAAGTAGTTTTCGAAGGACGAGACACATACAGAAACACCTCCGACCGACATGTTGACCGTGTATACGCAGTGCCTGACACGATGGGTCCGGAATCCGTAGGCTTTCTCTATTTTGACAACGGAATCGTACTTATAAGAGAAAAGACTGTCGACTACGTTTACAAGGAAAACACCATTTCCGACACATGCACAGCCGTACGCGCCGATGGAAGCAAGCTTGCAGTTCCCGGCGATTACACCTGCGTAAGCGCCGCCGACGGTGCGGTAGTCGTTGAAAAAAACGGAAAATACGGTGTGTTCGGTGCGAATGAGCGTTGGATGCTCCAGCCTGTATACGACAGCATCGAGCCGTACTATGAGGGTCTGGCTGTAGTTTCAAAAGACGGAAGCTTCGGTCTATACGACACCGAGGGAAATGAGATTCTTCCAATGCTTTTTGACTATATCTCCCCGGTATCCCGCGGCAGGATCGCCGCTTACAGTGCCGAAAAAGGATTTATGATTTTTGAAAAACAGGCTTTAAATGCCTGATAAAGGATGATAAAAATGAAAGAAGTGTTATTACTGAAATACGGCGAGCTGATACTCAAGGGCGCGAACAAGAACGTCTTTGAAAACACAATGCTTCGCGATATCAGACGAAAGGTTGCTCCCTTCGGAAGCTTTGAGGTCAGCAAAGCACAGAGCACGGTGTTCGTTGAACCTACAGACGAGCTTGCAGATATAGACGGTGCGCTCACGGCATGCTTGAAAATATTCGGCATAGTTTCTATATGCCGTGCCGCAGTCTGCGAAAAGAATATGGACACCATTCTCGCCACTGTAAAAGACTATATTCCGGAATACCTGCGCGGATGCAGGTCCTTTAAGGCAGACGCAAGAAGAAGCGACAAGAGCTTTCCTTATAAATCGCCTCAGATATCCGCCGAGGTCGGCGGTGCGGTGCTTTCATGCGTTCCCGGTATAAAGGTAGATGTAAACAAGCCCGACATCGTCGTAATGGTCGAGATCCGCGAAAAGGCGGCTTATGTTCACGCAGGCAAATTCAAGGGGGCGGGCGGTATGCCGGCAGGCTCGAGCGGACGCGGTCTGCTTCTGCTTTCGGGCGGCATCGACAGCCCTGTCGCAGGCTATATGATGGCAAAGCGCGGAGTTGAGATAGAGGCACTTCATTTTGAAAGTTTCCCCTACACAAGCGAAAGAGCGCGTGAAAAGGTACTCGAGCTTGCGCGCATACTCGCGGATTACACATCCGGCATAAAAGTACACATCATTTCGCTCACACATATCCAAGAGGAGCTGAAAAACAATTGCGAAGAGGATTATTTCACGCTCTTGCTTCGCAGATACATGATGCATCTTGCCGACAGAGTTGCAAAGCAGTACAACTGCAGAGCACTCATAACCGGTGAAAGTCTTGCACAGGTCGCAAGCCAGACGATGCAGGCAATAGCGGTCACCGACAACGCTTCAAGCATTCCGGTGTTCCGTCCCGCAATCGGCTTGGATAAGGAAGAGATCATACAGACTGCGCGCAAGATAGGCACATTCGATACGTCGATACTGCCCTTCGAGGATTGCTGTACCGTATTCACTCCCCGACATCCGCGTACAAAGCCCGAGCTTGACAAGGTGCTCGAACAGGAAAACAAGCTCAACTTCAAAGAACTTGCGGACGAGGCTTTTGCCACGATGTATACGGTAGATATAAAGCCTGAATAACAAAAATATTCGGTTTTATCGCCGTAAGCACAAAGAAACTATTGACAAAACGCTTATTTTTAGTTACAATTATAGTATGTGTAAATGTAAAATGCGGATAGTGTTTCGTTTTTTACTGTTACATAAATTAAAATTCATCTTAAGGAGGTGTAAATAGTGGAATTTAATATTATGTCTGCAATTGTTGCAGTCATCGCTGTCGTAGTCGGTCTGGGTCTCGGATTTTTGGGCGGTATAATCTATCGCAAAAAGGTAGCTGAAGCAGAAATAGGCTCTGCAGAGGAACAGGCTAAAAGAATAGTCGATGACGGCTTCAAGGAAGCTGAAACGCTGAAAAAAGAAGCACTTTTGGAAGCCAAGGAAGAAATTCTCAAGCAGAAGAATGAATCCGAACGCGAGATAAAAGAGCGCAGAAGCGAGCTTTCCAAGCAGGAATCCCGTGTTGCCAAGAGAGAAGAAACTCTCGAACGCAAGATCGAAAGCCTTGAAAAGAAGGAAGAGATCCTTTCCGCAAAGATCAAGGAAAACGAAGACGCGTCAGCAGAGATCGCCAAGCTCAAGGAAAGCGAAATGCAAACACTTGAAAAGCTCTCCGGACTCACAAGCGAACAGGCTAAGGCAGAGATCATTGCAAGACTTGACGAAGAGATCAAGCATGAAAAGGCAATGCGTCTTGCAGAGTATGAGCAGCAGTTCAAGGACGAGGCTGACGAAAAGGCAAAGAATATTCTCGCCCTTTCAATCCAGAGGTGTGCGGCTGATCTTGTTACCGAGGCTACGGTTTCCGTAGTTAATCTCCCCGGCGACGAAATGAAGGGTCGTATCATCGGCCGCGAGGGACGTAATATCCACGCTATCGAGGCAATGACGGGTGTCGACCTCATAATCGACGACACACCCGAGGCTATAACCCTTTCAAGCTTCGATCCCATCAGAAGAGAGGTCGCAAGGATCGCTCTCGAAAAGCTTATCGGAGACGGACGTATCCATCCCGCACGCATTGAGGAAACGGTTGAACGCGCTCGCCGCGAGGTCGACGCAGTTATCAAGCAAGCCGGTGAACAGGCTACTTACGAAACCGGTATTCACGGTCTTAACCCTGAGCTTATCAAGCTTCTCGGAAGACTTAAATACCGTACAAGCTACGGTCAGAACGTACTTAACCATTCAATTGAGGTATCAATACTCTCGGGTATGATCGCGGACGAGCTTGGAGTGGACAGTATGCCCGCTAAGCGAGCAGGTCTTCTTCACGATATCGGTAAAGCTCTTACACAGGAGATCGAAGGCTCTCACGTACAGCTCGGTGTTGATATCGCCAAAAAGTACAAAGAAAACAAGGAAATCATCCACGCTATCGAGGCTCATCACGGTGACGTTGAGCCGACAACCATCACAGCGATCATCGTTCAGGCGGCTGATGCTATTTCGGCTGCACGTCCCGGAGCTCGCCGTGAGGATCTTGAAAACTACATCAAGCGTCTGCAGAAGCTCGAGGAGATCACAAACAGCTTCAGCGGCGTTGAAAAATCATTTGCTATTCAGGCAGGACGCGAAGTACGCATAGCTGTCAAGCCTGAGGAAGTCAATGACGAACAGATGATCGTTATTGCAAGAGACATTGTTAGTAAGATCGAAAGCGAACTGCAATATCCCGGTCAGATCAAGGTACATCTGATACGCGAAAGTCGAGCTATTGATTACGCAAAGTAATTTTCTCGGCCAGGGATTTATAGATATATATAGCTTAAAAGCAATCACCGTGCAAAAGTGCTTGTTTGCACTTTCGCATTAAGTATATATCAAAATTAGCGGGGGAAACGCCTAAAAGCGTTTCCCCCGTATAATAATAGTAATAGAATATTCTTTGAGGTGATCAAAATTGAATCTGAAATTTCTGTCCCTGTTTGTTAAAAACATTGATGACAATACTGCATCGGTCAGACAAAAATGCGGAAAAGCCGCCGGAATTATCGGTATAGCTTCTAACATTCTTCTTTTTGTTGTAAAGCTTATCATCGGCATCGCGTCATCAAGCATATCTATAATGGCTGACGCTGTCAACAACATCACCGACGCGGGTTCTGCGGTAATAACGCTTATCGGCTTTAAGCTTTCGGAAAAGCCGGCAGACGACGAACACCCGTACGGACACGCGCGCATAGAATATCTGAGCGGTTTCATCGTTTCGCTTATCATAGCCGTTCTCGGCGTGCAGTTTTTCAAGGACTCGATCTCGGCGATAATCGAAAATACCGTGACCGAATACAGCATTGCTTCAATAATAATTCTTGTGATCGCTGTACTTGTAAAGCTGTGGCAGGCGTCATTTTACAAATCGGTTGGCAAACATATTGAGTCAAGCTCGCTTATTGCGACAGCCGCAGACAGCCGTAATGATGTCATCTCGACCTGCGCGGTTTTAGCCGGAGCTGTAGTTTCGCGCTTGTTTGAAATAAACATCGACGGATATCTTGGACTGCTCATCGCCATTTTCATAATCTATTCGGGAATAAAGCTTATAATCGAAACTGCCGACCCTATTCTCGGTTCAGCACCGGACGACGAGCTTATAAATGCAATAAGCGAAAAAATAATGTCCTATGACGGCGTTCTCGGAATACACGACCTTATAATACACAATTACGGAAAGAGTCGTTGCTTCGCCTCGGTCCACTGTGAAGTACCTGCAAGCGAGGATATTCTCAAAAGCCACGATATCATTGACAATATCGAATTTGATTTTTTGCGTAATGAGGGAATACAGCTTGTTATACACATTGACCCTGTTGTTACCGACGATCCCCGCGTGACCGAGTTAAAAAAAGCAACAAGCGAGATCATCGCCGAGCTTACTCACAGACTTCACGAGCCGATATCGATGCACGACTTCAGAGTAGTATTCGGTCAGACTCACACAAATCTGATTTTTGATATTCTCATAAATAATTCCTGCAAGACCGACAGCCGGATCATATGTGATATGATAGAAAGTGAGCTCAAAAAAATCTCACCCGAATATAACACAGTAATAAACGTAGACAGGAATTATACAACTTCAATCTTACATCAGAATATATCCGAATGAAGGAGCGCCTTATGCGCTCCTTCATTCATTTTCGTTTGATTTTTCATAACGCCTGTATACCTTTTTGTTTATTGCTTGGGAGTGCATCCCGTTGTTCGCTTAAAGGCATAGTTAAAACAGCTTTGAGAGAAAAAACTCATTCATATGTGATCTGCGAAAGCGTTTTGGGTGTGGCAAGAAGCATAAAAGCCCCTCTCCTTCTCATGTTTGGGGAATTTCGGGTATGATATTTTCAGATAAAAAACGGTTGCCCCTTGTCCACACAGACAGGGGGCAACCCGTATATTCCATAATATCAGTGTACGAGCAAAATTTCACACACACTGCTTACTCTTACTTTACCAGACCCGCAAGCACATCAGCAGCCGCCTCGAGAGCATCGTTCATCTTCGATGCATCCGCCGCGCCGGACATTGCGTTGTCCGGACGTCCGCCGCCCTTGCCGCCTGCGATCGCGCTTATCTGCGAAAGAAGCTTACCGGCGTGAGCGCCTGCCGCAACTGCGTCCTTACCGCACGCCGCAACAAAATTAAGCTTGCCCTCAAAGCTTGTTCCGATAACAACTACGATATCGGGATTATTTGCTTTGAGGTCATCGCATACGCTTCTCGCCGCATCGGGTGCCATAGCGTCGGTCATCGCCGTAACTATTCGTACAGAGCCTACCGCTTTTGCTCCGCTCATGATGTCGGCAGTCTTGGATGCCGCGATCTTGGAATTGAGACTTTCGATCTCGCTCTTTAAATGCTTGAGCTCATCCTGAAGGTGAGCAGCATGAAGTGCGATATCACCGATCTTTGATACCTTAAGCTCTTTTGCAGTATCAGCTATAAGTGTATCCTTTTCGCTTATATAATCAAGCACACCTGTACCGGTTATACCCTCGATACGGCGAACGCCTGCCGCTACCGAGCTTTCGGCGATGATCTTGAAAAGACCTGCCTTGCCCGTGTTGTCAAGATGCGTTCCTCCGCAAAGCTCTGTGGAGAATTCTCCCATCTTTACAACTCTTACAACGCTTCCGTACTTTTCTCCGAACAGCGCCATAGCACCCATCTTGCGCGCACTGTCGATATCGGTCTCTGCCGTTACTACAGCCTCTCCGGCAAGAATATGAGTATTTACAAGCTTTTCTACCTGCTTGATCTCATCTGCAGTAAGTGCCGCAAAATGAGTAAAGTCAAATCTTACTCTCTCTGCATCAACATACGAGCCTGCCTGCTCAACGTGTGTACCGAGAACCTGTCTGAGCGCCGCCTGGAGAAGATGCGCCGCAGAATGGTTACGCTTGATGGCGTCACGTCTTTCCGCGTTGATCTGAGCGCTTACAGTGTCTCCGATCTTTACCGTTCCGCTTACAAGATTACAGATGTGGATATACACACCGTCCGACTTCTTTGTATCGGTAACCTCTATGCTCAGGTTCTCACCTACGATAACACCTGTGTCACCGACCTGACCGCCGCCCTCTCCGTAGAAAGGTGTCTTATCAAGAATGAGCGTAAACTCACCCTCGGATATGCTGTCGCGTGCCTCATCGTCTCCGATGATACCGATCACCTTTGCCGTGGTAACGGTTTCGGTGTATCCGGTAAACTCTGTCTTGGCAAAGCCTGTGAGAAGAGTCTTTGACTGATCGCTCCAGCCGCTTATGTTAGCTCTTGCGCTTCTCGCGCGGTCGCGCTGATCTGCCATGAGCTTTTTGAATTCTTCCTCGTTTGTTTCAAGACCGTTTTCCTCGAGTATCTCACGTGTAAGGTCTATCGGGAAGCCGAATGTATCGTAAAGCTTGAACGCATCCTCGCCCGAAACGGTCTTTACACCGTCAGCCTTTGCCTTTTCGATGATACCGTTGAGGATCGAAAGACCCGAGTCGATAGTAGCATTGAAGCGCTCCTCTTCAATGGAGATGACCTTGAGGATATAGTCCATTTTTTCTTCAAGCTCGGGGTATCCCGCCTTGTTTTCTCCGATAACCACCTTGCAAAGCTCGGGCAGGAACATTCTGTCGATACCCAAAAGCTTACCGTGACGGCTCGCACGTCTCAAAATACGCCTGAGAACGTATCCGCGACCCTCGTTTGAGGGTATAACTCCGTCCGAGATCATAAAGGTGGCGCTTCTGATATGGTCGGTAATAACACGGATGGAAATATCATCCTTAGCTTCATCGCCGTAGGTCTTGTTTGCGATAGCACAAACAGCGTCAAGTATCTTTCTGATAGTATCGACCTCGAACATGTTATCAACATCCTGCATTACGCAAGCAAGACGCTCAAGACCCATACCTGTATCTATATTCTTCTGTGCAAGCTCGGTATAATTGCCGTTACCGTCATTATTGAACTGCGAGAAAACATTATTCCATATTTCCATAAATCTGTCGCAGTCGCATCCGGGCTTACAGTCGGGAGAACCGCAACCGCGCTTTTCTCCGCGATCAAAATATATCTCCGAGCAAGGTCCGCAAGGACCTGTTCCGTGCTCCCAGAAGTTATCCTCCTTGCCGAGTCTTACAACATGCTCAGCAGGAACGCCGATATCCTTTGTCCATATCTTATACGCTTCCTCGTCGTTTTCATAGATCGACGGCCAGAGAAGATCGCCGGGTATCTCAAGCGTTTTTGTGAGAAACTCCCACGACCACGCTATAGCCTCATCCTTGAAATAATCGCCGAAGCTGAAGTTACCGAGCATTTCAAAGTAAGTACCGTGGCGTGCGGTGTGTCCTACTCTTTCAAGATCGGGAGTTCGTATACACTTCTGACAGGTGGTGACTCTCTTGCGCGGAGGCTCAACCTCACCTGTAAAGAATTTTTTCATCGGAGCCATACCCGAGTTTATGAGAAGAAGCGACTTATCGTTTATCGGCACAAGAGGGTAACTGGGAAGTCTGAGATGATCCTTTGATTCGAAAAACGACAGATACTTTTCACGAAGCTCATTAAGGCCTGTCCATTTCATAATTTTATCATTCCTTTCACAGTACGCGGCGCTTATCCGCGCACCACGTTTTACACATTTTTCTCCATTATTGTATTATATCAAACATTCGTACCCAATGTCAATAATTTTACGCAAATATTATACCCTTACGCAAAATTTTCTTCATTATAAAAGAAAATCACGTCCCATACTTTCATTTTCGGTGTTTTTATGGTATACTGTATTAAACAGTAACAACGGAGGCACTTAATGAGAAGAAAAAACAAAATAAATCTTGTATCAATAGCTGTATTTATAATAATACTCATTTTATTCTACATATTTTCACCCGAATTCCGCTCTACTCTCGCAAACTACGGCATATTCGGTCAGTCCGATGACTCTTCTTTTGCCGCGGTCACCGAAACCGGTGCGCTGATGCACGTTATTGATGTCGGTCAAGGTGACAGTATCCTTTTGCAGAGCGGTGAGTACAACATTCTCGTTGATGCAGGCCCTAATTCCGCCGAGGACGAGCTCATATCCTACCTAAACTCCGCAGGTGTTGACAGGCTTGATTGTTTCGTGCTTACACATCCGCACGAGGATCATATCGGCGGCGCGGATCTCGTTATAGATACATTTGATATCGACACAGTACTTATGCCCGATTGCACCGCGACCACAAAGGCGTTTGAAAATGTGCTTGATGCTATGGAAGAAAAAGGGCTCGGCGTTACCGTGCCCGAGCGCGGAGATAATTTCAGCCTCGGAAAACTCGATTTCACAGTACTCGCTCCCGCGGGCAATGATTATGATGAAACAAACGACTTCAGTATCGTGCTCAAGGTCGAATATGAAAACACTTCCTTTATGCTCACAGGTGACGCAGAAACATTATCCGAGCAGGAGATACTTGATAAGTTTGACAGTGATTTTCTTAAATGCGACGTTCTCAAAGCCGGACATCATGGCTCGTCGACTTCAAGCTGTGAAGACTTTGTTTTGGCAGTAGCTCCGAGATACGCGGCGGTATCATGTGCGCTTGACAACAACTACGGTCATCCTCACAAAGAAACACGTACTTTATTTGACGAGCTTGGCATAGAATGGTATCGCACAGACTATGACGGAAACATCGTTTTTGTTTCGGACGGTGAAAATGTAGGCGTTAAATAAACAGAACCATATAATTTTAATATCGGTGTAAATTTACGACTTTTTTCTCCTTTTATCCGTTATATAATTAGGTAACGGCAGAAAGGGGATAAAAAAGTGACAGTTTACGCCGATATTTTATTTTTGGTCAATCTCAGCCTTAATTGGTTTTCACTTATCCTGACGTCAAAAATAATGAAGCTTAAAAGCTCTGCCGTAAAAATGCTGTCCGCTGCTGCTCTGGGCGCGCTTGCGGGTATCATCACCGTATTTTTTTCGAAAACGCCGACCGTCGCGCTTGTAGAAATAGCTTCCACCTTTTTGATGTGCGCCGTTGCGTTCAAGGCATACAGCTTTTTCGGATACATAAAAATGTGTACCTGCCTTTTCGCCTCGGGAATAACGATCGGCGGTTCGCTTACACTGATATACTCATTTTTCAATCGTGCCGGTATAGAACTGCAACAGCAAAACGATATTTCAACAGCTGTGTTCATCCTTCTTTCGTTTGCGGTGACAGTTGCCGCACTCGTCTTTGAAAGACTGGTCACATCAAGCAAAAGCACCTCGCACGGAGAGCTGACGCTTGAGATCGACGGAAAACGTGCAATCATCCCTTATTTTTGCGACAGCGGTAATTTTTTGAGAGAGCCGATAAGCGGCAAGCCCGCTGTGATTGTAAGCGCGCGTTATCTAAGTGCGCTGTTACCAAGCGACATTCTCGATACCGATCCTGATCTGAACAGTATCGGTACAGACAGAATACACAGACGTCTGAGGTTACTGCCCGCATCCACTGTATGCGGAAAAAGCATCATGCTCGGAGTGATACCGGACAAAATAATGATAAGTGACAAAAATGTACGGGAGCTTGACGCTATAATTGCCATTGACAAAAGCAATGACGGCATCTCCCGCCGATTTGCTATCGTTCCGGCATCACTAATATAACAAACGAAAGGATACGGTTATGAACAAAACAGGCTTTTCTCTTTTTGCGCGCCTATTCAGTCTTATAGAAAAATTCAGGGTATCGCACTCTGTAAACTACATAAACGGCTCAGAGACACTTCCGCCGCCTCTGAGCGCATGCGAAGAATGCGACGTTATAGAACAACTCGCACATGACCCTGAAAATGCACGGCAGACGCTTATAGAGCACAATCTCAGGCTGGTCGTTTTTATTGCAAAAAAATTCGAAAGCACCGGCATCGGCATCGAGGATCTCATTTCTATAGGTACGATCGGACTGATAAAAGCGATAAACACCTTCAAAGCCGACAAAAACATAAAGCTTGCAACATACGCCTCGAGATGTATCGAAAATGAGATACTCATGTTCATACGCAAAAACTCTCAGCTTCGCACCGAAATGTCGATAGACGAGCCGCTGAGCGTCGATTGGGACGGAAACGAGCTTCTGCTCTCAGATATTCTGTGCAGTGACAGCGACAGTGTATTCTCAGACTTAGAGATCGAAGAGGACAAGCGCATTATAAGACGCGCTCTTTTCGAGCTTACCGAACGTGAGCGTGTGATAATCTCCTTAAGATTCGGACTGAACGGCGCAAAGGAGCGTACACAAAAGGAGGTCGCCGACATGCTCGGCATCTCTCAGTCATATATTTCGCGCCTTGAAAAGCGTATAATCGCAGATCTTAAGGACAAATTAGAGGCAAAATACTGATATTTTTTAAAAAAATCAGAAAAATTATAATTTTTTTTGCAAAATCTCTTGCAAAATCATATTTTTTGTGATATACTAAAGTGCATTGTGAATACGTATACAGTGAGGTGTTAATAATGAAGGAAGGAATTCATCCTAAGTATGAAGAAGTTACGGTAAGATGCGCATGCGGCGAAACTGTCGTAACTAAGTCTACCAAGGGCGATATGCGAGTTGATATCTGCTCCAAGTGCCATCCCTTTTTCACAGGCAAGCAGAAATTCGTAGACAGCGGCGGACGTGTTGATAAATTCAATCAGCGTCGTAACAAGGCTGCCAAGTAATAGGCTTGCGCTATCCGCTTTAGGAAACGACACAACAAAATGGTGGGCAAACTGCGTCTAAACGCGTGTGCCCACCATTTGTGTTTTGTCTCACCTTGAACGTTTTTATCCTTTTTGCCCCGGAGAAAGGAGCATCAATTATGGAATTAAATGAAACTGTATTCGAAAAAGCCGTTCTTGCGGCAATAAATCTGCCCGAGATGGAGGACGGTGAGTGCGAGCGCTCGCTGGATGAACTTGAAAGTCTGCTGGATACTGCGGGCGGAGAGGTTTTTGCAAGAGTAGTACAGGCTAAATCAAGTCCCGATCCGCGCACCTGCTTTGGCAGCGGTAAGCTTGCCGAGCTCGGGGAGCTTTGCCGCAACAATAACATAGACGTAGTTATATTTGACAACGAGCTTTCCCCGGCACAGATAAGAAATATAGAAAAAGAGGTTGACAGCGCACGCGTTATCGACCGGTCGATGCTGATACTTGACATTTTCGCAAAACACGCCGTAACAGGCGAGGGTAAGCTCCAGGTGGAGCTTGCTCAGTTAAAGTACACTGCTCCCAGACTTACAGGCAAGGGAAGCGAGATGTCACGTCTCGGAGGCGGTATAGGTACACGAGGTCCGGGCGAGTCCAAGCTTGAAAGCGACCGCCGACACCTCAAAAGAAGAATGGAACAGCTCGAATACGAAATACGCGAGCTTGACAAGAGCAGGCTTACTCAAAGAAAAGCACGCGAACGCTCGGGCATCAAAAAGATCGCGATCGTCGGTTACACTAATGCGGGAAAGTCTACGCTTTTGAATACTCTTACAGGTGCGGGAATACTTGCCGAAAACAAGCTGTTTGCCACACTTGACCCTACTACACGCAAGTACACTCTTCCCTGCGGCGACGAAATCCTGCTCACCGATACGGTCGGTTTTATCAGGCGTCTTCCGCATCATCTTATAAAAGCATTCAAATCAACTCTTGACGAGGCAGTGTTCGCCGATATCATAATCATTCTTATTGACGCAACCGACCCCGAACAGGAAGAAAAGACCGAGGTTTGTGAAAAGCTGTTACATGAGTTGGGTGCTGACGGCAAGCCGACGCTCTTTGTATTTAACAAGTGCGACGGACTTGATACCGCGCTTGATATATCGACAAGCGGCAAAAACAACACCCTTTTTGTTTCCGCAAAGACGGGAATGGGTCTTGAGGCTCTTGTAAAGCGCCTCGAAGAGATCATTCACGAGGGTAAATCAAACGAAATTTTCATCATCCCCAACGCAAAACAGGGTATTCTTTCAAGAATGTATGAGCATATGACGGTCACAGAGGTTGAGTACGGTGCTGAAAATGTTACCGTAAGCGCAGTGGCCGACGCCAAGGCGCGCGGTATGTTCGAAGAATTCATGGCTGACAAGCCTGCGAAAAACAATGAGGACGAAGAATGGCTGTAAATGAAAAGCCGGCTGATCCCGGTGTAAAAAAATACACGACCTTAGAACGCGAAGCGAGCGCCGAGCTTATAGAAAGAAAGTCTGTATTTATCGGCCACGCAAAGCCTGTAAAAACAGATGAGGAAGCGCTGGAGTTCATAAAAAAGATAAAAGAAAAGCACGCGGATGCAACACACAATGTTTACGCATATTATCTGCGTTCGGGCGCAATGGCGCGCTACAGCGATGACAATGAGCCTCAGGGAACAGCAGGCCCTCCCGTGCTCGAAGTAATAAAGAAAAGCGGATGTGACGACTGTGCTGTCGTGGTAACAAGATATTTCGGAGGCATACTTTTAGGTGCAGGCGGACTTGTAAGAGCATACGCCGCAGCAGCCGGTATCGCGCTCGAAGCCGCTCACATCGTCACCTATGAGGAGTATTCGGTATTTACTCTGTCCTGCGATTACGGGGAGTACAACAAGATATCATTTGAGCTGGAAACCGTCTCGGCAATAATCGATAAATGTGATTTTACCGACAAGGTAACACTGCAGTTTGCGGTCAAAAACGATATAAGAGAGAGCGTAAAGCGCCGTATCGCCGAGCTATCGGGCGGCAGGCTTGTCCCTGATTTTTTGACCAATCGCTTCGATGCGGAGAAAAAAAGATAAAATTTTTGAAAAAAGAAAAGTGATTTTCGATTTTTTTGCGTATATTTACTTATATAATGGATCAATAACGTATATGTCAAAAGGAGCCTTATGGAAAAGACTATCCGCGATATAATACTTGAACGCGAAAAAGAGGATCTTTCAAAATTCGCCTTTCTCACCGAAAACACGAGAGGAAGAGACAAACCGTATGTCCCTTGCGACATACGTACAGAGTTCCAGCGCGACCGCGACAAGATCATCCATTGTAAAGCGTTCAGACGTATGATGCATAAGACACAAGTATTTCTCTCTCCAATAGAAGAGCATTACCGCACACGTCTTACTCATACGCTTGAAGTAACACAGATAGGACGCATAATTTGCCGCGCGCTGATGTTAAATGAGGATCTGTGTGAGGCAGCATGTCTCGGACATGATCTCGGACACACTCCGTTCGGACATACAGGCGAGACCGCGTTGCAGGAATGCTATTCAAAGGAGTTTACTCATTACCGCCAGAGCCTGCGTGTTGTGGAGTTTCTCGAAAATAACGGCGAGGGACTCAACCTTACGTGGGAGGTGCGCGACGGTATAGTAAATCATCAGGGCAAAAACAAGGCCTCTACGCTTGAGGGAATAATCGTAAAATTTGCCGACAGAATAGCTTATATAAACCATGATATAGACGACTCAGTGCGAGCCGGTGTGCTCGAGATAGACGATATTCCGCGAGATATACTTGAGGTCTTGGGACGCGGGCACTCGGAGCGTATCAATAATATGGTACGCAGTGTTATCTCTGCAAGCTTTGACAAAAACGAGATATCTATGGAGCCGCATGTTGCCGAGGCAACAAACAAGCTCCGCGATTTCCTTTTTGAAAAGATATACACAAACCCGATGGTAAAATCGGAAGATAATAAAGCGTGTGAGCTTATCGCAAGGCTTTTTGAGCACTTCGTGAAGTATCCCGAAAAAATGCCGGCGTTTTTCCGTGAAAATATGAAAAACGAGCCGGTGGAGCGCTGTGTTTGCGATTACATAGCCGGAATGACCGACAGGCATGCTATCGAGGTCTACAAAGAAATTTTCATGCCAAACGTCTGGACGGGCGGCAAATAAAGTATAAAAAGGGGGCATAAGCTTTGATTTCACCGGAAATTGTTGAAGAAATAAAATTCAGAAGCGACATCGAAGATGTTATTGCCTCTTACGTCACACTAAAGCACGCGGGCTCAAACTATAACGGTCTGTGCCCGTTCCATAACGAAAAAACGCCTTCATTCACCGTGTTCCGCGCCTCTAAAAGCTTTTATTGCTTTGGTTGCGGAGCAGGCGGCGATGTTATAACATTTATTATGAAGGCAGAAAATCTGACATATGTGGAAGCGCTTGAATTCCTTGCGAAAAGAGCGGGTATCACAATACCGCTTTCGCCCGAACAGGAACGCGAGGGTATAAGGCGCGAAAAACTGCTTGCGATGAACCGCGACGCCGCGAAATTCTTCCATATGTCATTAAACGATGAAAAAACAGGCGCAACGGCAAGAGATTACCTGTATAAAAAACGCGGCCTTTCAAAGGCTATAATAAATCGCTTCGGTCTCGGCTATGCGCCGAACAGCTTCAATGCGTTGAGCGATTATCTGCGTGCACGCGGATATACCGACGAGGAGATGGCGATCGGCTTTTTGTGCGGTGTAAGCAAAAAAACGGGAAAGAACTTTGACATGTTCAGAAACCGAGTAATGTTTCCTATAATAGATGTTTCGGGAAATGTCATTGCCTTTGGAGGACGTGTTCTTGACGATTCGGTTCCGAAATATCTGAACTCGTCCGACACGCCGGTATTCAAGAAAAGCCGCAACCTGTTTGCACTCAATTTCGCCAAAGCAAATGCAAGCGAACGCCTGATCCTATGCGAAGGATACATGGATGTTATCGCGCTTCACGCGGCGGGATTTGAAAATGCTGTTGCCACGCTCGGCACTGCCATCACCCCCGAACAATCGCGCATTATGGCAAAATATACAAAAAAGGTCATCGTTTCATACGACAGTGATGAAGCCGGTCAAAGAGCGGCTTCCAAAGCGCTCTCTCTGCTTCATGAGGTAGGCATCGACGGAAGCGTTTTGAAGGTCGTCGGAGCAAAGGACCCCGATGAATTTATTCGCAAAAACGGTGACAAGGGCAATATCAAGTTCAAGCATCTTCTTGACAACAGTGAGTCAAGGTTTGATTTTCGGCTCGAATCAATATTAAAAAAATACGATCTTGCAATACCGGATCAAAAGCTCCGGGCAAGCACCGAGGTATGCGACATGCTTGCCGACATATACTCAAATGTTGAAAGAGAGCTTGCCTGCAGTGCTGCCGCCGCAAAACTCGGGGTCAGCCGAGAAAGTCTGAAGACCGACACCGAACGCGCCCATCGGCGAAAAAACAAAGAAGCAGAACGTGATACAAAGAGAAAGATCATCATGCAGACAGCGGGCTTCGGCGACAGGATAAATACCGATGCCGCAAAAAACAAAGCCGCATCAAGCGCCGAAGATACTATTCTCGGCCTCATGCTTTTATACCCGGAATACACTATAAAGGTCAAAAAAGGGGAAATAAAGCTGACGCAGGATGATTTCTTTACCGCGTTCAATAAAAAGATCTTTGCCAAAATACTCGACCTTACCGACGAGACCGGAAAATTCGAGTTTGGAATGCTCGGCGAAGAATTTTCCCCCGACGAGATGGGAAGAATAACCGAGCTTCGGATAAGGCGTGAAAAGCTCACTCTCAACTCGGAGGATATACTGCTTGACAGCATAAACAAGCTTAAAAACGAGAACAGCTCAACAGGAGAGCTTTCAGACATAGAAAAAATTCTCGCACGGAAGCGAGCGGACACAGAAAAATAAATATAATATTTCTTACATATAAAAACGGAGGATTTATGGAAAATCATCAGGAGATCAATCTTCAGGAACTTCTTGAAAAAGGCCGCACAAAGGGCTCGCTTACAACAAGCGAGATACTCGAATCCTTTCCAGAGGAGAATCTTGATATTGAGACAATCGACAAAATTTACGAAGAGCTCGAAAACAACGGTATCGAGATAAATTATCTCGACGAAGAACCGGTAGACCTTGAAGATATAGCCGAAGACGTTGAGCAATACGAAAGCGCGGAGGACATGGAAAAGATGCTTCTGCAGGAAGGTCTTTCGATCGACGACCCTGTACGAATGTATCTCAAGGAGATCGGTAAGGTCGCTCTGCTTGACGCAGACACCGAACAGGATCTTGCCGTAAAAATGGCTCACGGCGATGAGGTGGCAAAGGACAAGCTCGTTGAAGCAAACCTCAGACTCGTAGTAAGTATAGCAAAGAGATACGTCGGTAAGGGCATGTTCTTTTTGGACCTTATCCAAGAGGGTAATCTCGGACTTATGAAGGCGGTTGAAAAATTCGACTACAGTAAGGGCTACAAGTTCTCGACATATGCTACATGGTGGATACGACAGGCTATCACACGTGCTATCGCAGATCAGGCAAGAACTATCCGTATACCTGTTCATATGGTCGAGACCATCCACAAGGTTTCAAGATATTCAAGACAGCTCTTACAGGAGCTCGGACACGAAGCTACTCCCGAAGAGATCGCCGAAAAGATGAATACCACTCCCGATAAAGTAAGAGAGATCATGAAGATCGCACAAGATCCCGTTTCTCTTGAAACCCCTGTCGGTGAGGAAGAGGACACCCATCTCGGCGACTTCATTCAGGATGATGACTCGCCCGCTCCCGCCGAAGCGGCATCCCACGCACTCTTAAAGGAAGCAATACAAAGCGTGCTTGACACGCTCACCCCCCGTGAAGCACTTGTTCTCAAGCTCAGATTCGGTCTTATCGACGGCAGAATGCGTACGCTCGAGGAGGTCGGCAAGGAATTCAAGATCACACGTGAGCGTATCCGTCAGATCGAAGCAAAGGCTCTTCGCAAGCTCAGACATCCCACAAGATCAAAAAAACTCAAGGATTTCCTTGAATAAATTCCGCTTTAACCATTTTAACAAAAATAAAGTGCGTGTTATGTTCATACTGACGGTTTTATTGTCATTGTTGCACAACATGACGCGCCGTAAATTGAGCAATTTGACCGAGCGCATGTAAAAGCGAGATTTTTATCGTTTTCAAAGCAAAATTCATGCTTGACTTTGCCATATTTTTGTTGTAAAATATAATAGTAATTCTATAGTTATACGAAGTATTATAATTAATATAATACTAAGTATTTATTCCGGGAGGTTTCTTTTAAATTATGAAAAAAAGATTACAATGTCTGCTTTTGGCTATGGTTCTTCTCGCAACCTGCTTTATCACAGCTTGCGGCGGAGAAGAGGATATTGACACAATAACGCTTAACGATGGCTCGAACGAGTCGCCCGCCATGACGGTCACTCTTTGGGGTATCAAGGGCGATAACACTACAGACGAAGCCGTTGCGCTTGTTGAAGAAGCAATGAGCGCTGTAACACAGTCTGAATTCAACACAGCTTTACAGCTCAACCTTTTCACATACGACGAATATAAGGAAAACCTTGAAGTTCGTCTTGAAGAGATAGCCGATCAGAAAAAGCTTGAACAGGCCGAAGCCGATCAGAAGAAGGCTGTTGCAATGCTTTACAAGAACAATAAAGAGGAAGAGTCGGTAGAAACAGTTTCCGAGGATCTTACTTCTATAAACGAGATCGGTATCGTTGAGGTGATCTATCCCGAACCCGATCCCTCTCAGCTCGATATTTTCTTTATTCCCGACTACCACACATTTGTTGAATACCAGGAAGCAGGCCATCTTTCGGTTCTTGACACTGAGCTCAATTCCACCGGCAAGCTTATGAAAACATATATTCATCCGAATATTCTTTCAGCTTCCAAGATCGGCAACGCTACATACGGTATAATCAACAATAAGCCGATCGGCGAATATACATACATGCTCCTTAATAAGGCACTTCTTGACAAGTACTACTATGATGCGGCTGATATCCCGCTGTTCAGCACCGCTGATGAGTTCATAATGGACGTTGCGGCAAATGAACCCGGTATAGTTCCCGTTCTCGGCGAATTCGACCCCATTGGTATTCAGTACTTCACAAAGGACGGAGAAAAGTCGGTCGTAGGTAACATGCTCGCGGCTTCCGCTCAGAAGAGCGCCGACGCATACGGTGTACCGAGAATTCTCTTTACTATCACTTCTTATGTTGACCACATTAAGCAGCTCAAGAAGTACCAGTCACTCGGTTATTTAGGCGACGGTACAGCAGACATCGGCGAGTTTGCCGTTGGTATAGTAAAGGGTAATGCCGCTGACATTGAAAAGTATCAGGATGAATACGAGGTAGTGGTTCTTCAGAAGCCTCATGTTGACAATACCGTTTACTCAAATATGTTTGCTATATCCACATACACAAAAGATATCACAAGATCCATGGAAGTGCTTACCGCACTTAACACAAACTCGACTCTGCGTAATATCTTTGCTTACGGCATTAAAGATGTTCACTATACTCTCGATGCTGACGGAGTTGTAAGAACTCTTAACTCCGATTACGACACTCCTCTTGAGTATACCGGTAACATGTTTATTGCATACCCGCCTGAAGGCTCGTCACCCGACATCTGGGATAACTGCAAAGCTCAGAACCTTGAGATCGTCGACGACCCCTACTTCGGTTTCTTCCATGAAGATGCTGTAGATGAAGCTATTATGGATGATATCGCAAAAATCAGCGAAAAATATTTCGCTGAGCTTGATTCGGTTTCATATGCACAGTTTGATACATGGCTGGCAACAGCAATCGAAGAGCTCAGAGCTGATCCTACTGTAACAAAGTATATCTCCTTCGAGGATGAAGAAGGTCTTGCTTTCAAATACAACGAATGGTTCTACGCTCTCTTCCCGAACGCAATGGCATAATAATTCTAATTAAAAGGGAGTCTTTTGACTCCCTTTTGTTTTAAGAGGTATGACACAATGATCAACTACGCACACCGCGGCGCAAGCCAATATGCACCCGAAAACACACTTTCCTCGTTCTATCTCGGTCTGCTCCAGAATGCTAACGGAATAGAAACCGACGTAAGACGCAGCAAGGACGGAGAGCTTATACTGTTTCACGACGATACGCTTGAGCGTGTTGCTGAAATAAGCTCACGCGTTAATGATCTTACTCTGCACGAGCTGAAGCAGATAAAGATATACAAAACTCCGAATATCGGATTTTATGACAGGATCGTAACCTTCCGTGAATTTTTAGAGCATTTTGCCTCATATGATATCAATTTCGCCATTGAGCTTAAGGACAACGGTATCGAGGCAGACGTGCTTAAGCTTACAAAAGAATTTGGAATAATGGAAAAAACGACTTTCACCTCGTTTGCTTTTGATTATCTGAAAAACATAAAAGACGCCGACAAGTCTGCCCGCATCGGTTGGCTCATCGTTAATCCGGATGAGCAAAGCGTAGAGCGTCTGCTCGAAATAGGCGGCGAGGAAATAGCTCCAAAGGCAGAAAACATTACAAAAGAACTTATGCAAATGCTCAGATCAAAAAATCTGGGAGTAAGAGCATGGGGTGTTAGTAACACCGAGCTTATGAAAAAAATGTGTGAGCTTAAGGTCGACGGAATGACCGTAAACTTCCCCGACCTGCTTCAAAAGCACATTTGTGGCACAAAGGAATAAAGAAAAAGCCGAAACGGAAACCGTTTCGGCTTTGCTTTTCGATTAATTACTTGTCCGAGCAACCGCTGCAGCCTTCGCAATCCTCAGGCGAGCAAGCGTCCTCTGTGATATCAAACTTATTGATGCATGCGGGGCATGTAACGCAAGTGGGATCAATATCATCATCAAGATATACGACTTCACCGCAATGAGGACACATTACCTCATAAAACTCACTGTCTTCTTCGTCGTCATCTTCGTCCCATTCTTCGAATTCATCGTCCTCGACATCCTCGTCGTCCTCGTAATCGTCGTCCTCGTAGGCGATGTCCTCGATAGCGGCGAGATCGTCGTCGATCTCCTCGATATACTCGTCAAGTGCGTCTACCTCGTCCTCAAGATCGGTAACAGTAAGCGCAAGGTCGTCGATAACATCGACCATTGCCTTGATGATCTTGTTTTCGGGCTTGCTTTCGTCGATCTGAAGTCCTTCGATGAGTCCCTTGAGGTAAGCAACCTTTTCAGTAAGTGTCATAATTTTCTCCAATCCGCCGCTTTTGCGGCTTTATATAAGTGAAAGTTTCATCTCTAATGAAATGAAACTTTCCCGTTTGCTTTGTTTGATTATACTCTTTCGATATATTCTCCGGTACGTGTATCAATTTTGAGAACGTCTCCGGTGTTGATAAAGAGCGGAACCTTGATCTGTGCGCCTGTTTCAAGAGTTGCGGGCTTGGATGCGCCTGTTGCAGTATCACCCTTGAAGCCGGGCTCAGTGTCTGCAACCACGAGCTCAACGAAAATGGGGGGCTCTACGCTGAATACGTTCCCCTTGTAGGATACGATAGTGCAGTCCATATTTTCAGCAACGAACTTGAAGTTGTCGCCAAGCTTATTTGCATCAAGCGGGATCTGCTCGAATGTTTCGTTGTCCATGAAGTAATAAAGCTCTCCGTCACTGTAGAGATACTGCATCTTCTTTCTTTCAACGATCGCGTTTTCAAACTTATCAGTCGGGCTGAAAGTCTTTTCAATTACCGCTCCGGAAATTACGTTTCTGAGCTTGGTTCTTACAAACGCCGCTCCCTTTCCGGGCTTGACATGCTGGAATTCAACGACCTGCATTACATTTCCGTCCATGTCAAAAGTTATTCCGTTTTTAAAATCTCCAGCTACTACCATGAGTAAACCTCCAAATATTTTCGAATAATCTTCATCGCCGCATATTTTGAGCGTGTACATTATTCCATTATCTATATTTTACAATATATTTCAGTATTTTTCAATAGTTATTGCTAAAAAAAGTGAAAAAACACAAAAAGAAATATGTTTTTTTCTCTGTTTAGTACATTTTACAGTATATTTTGCCTCATTTTATGGCTTCAAGGTAACATTTTTTCATCATAAGAGCGTCATCCGCCATCGTTCCTGCCGATTCACAGATGATCCTCGGCTCAAGTCCTGCCTTTGCGATATAACTGCAAAGCGGTTCGAAAGGCGGCTCAAATCCGTCGTCACAAAAGCGCACGTGCTTCTTTTCTCCCGAGCCTGTATACTCGATCTTTGAAAAATGACAGTGAAGCTTTTGTGCATATTTGTCGCCGAGCCTGTCTCCTATGAGGTCAAATGTTCGCTTGTAGTCATCCTCTGACGTGTAAAAACCGCCGATATTACGCGAATTAAGATGACCGAAATCAACTACGGGATAGTATATATCAGCTACCTTGCAAAGCTCTATTACCTCTTCAAGCGTTCCGAGCTGATTGACCTTACCCATTGTCTCTATCCCGAAATGCACGATTTCGCCCGTAAACTCCTCTGCCGCCTTATAAAGCGTATCCGATGCGAGGTACATCGCTTCCTCTCGGCTGATCTTTGCCGCACGTCCCGCGTGAATGACTATTGTGTCCGCGCCCAGAAGCTTTGCCGCATGAAGACTTTTTCTTATATAGTCGATGCTCTTGAGTCTCTTTTCTGTCTCAATACCGGAAAGAGAAATATAGTACGGCGCGTGAATAGACATTTTTATCCCCGCTTCTGCCGCCGCTTCTCCTATCTTCGCGAGCGTCGCATCACTTCCGGTTATTCCGTTGCCGGCCTGGTACTCGTATGCATCAAGTCCTTTTTGCTTTAACCAGGACGGTGCTTCTGTTGTATGCTTATGTCCGTCGGCATAAAAGCTTTCGCTGTTTCCGCCCGGGCCGAATAATGCTGCCATATTATTTTACCTTTCTTTACTGATTAAATTCTTATTTTTGATTTTTAGACTTATATTTTTTTATTATCGGTCTTTCAAGAAATCTTTTAGCCTTGAAGAACAAGGTCGTCTTATCTTTTATCGGAGGAACGAGAAACGCGTAAGCTCCGACATTTTTTGCCGCCCATACATCTGTAAATATCTGATCGCCTACAGAAGCTGCGTTGCACGCATCGACCTTCATATACTCAAGCGCTCGCCTAAACCCGTTTGGCAAAGGCTTTTTCGCACGGCTGACGGCAAAATAGCCCAGACTTTTATTAAATCTTTCCACTCTTGACGGATCACTGTTGTTTGAAACGAATGCCGTAAGTATTCCGCTTTCATTCATTTGCTTGAGCCATGCTGTAACCTCGTCTGTCGGATCGGGGTCATCGTATGTGACAAGGGTATTGTCGATATCGAGAAGCAGTGCCTTTATACCAAGACCGCTTAAGATTTCCGGCGTTATATCTCTGTAGCTGTTAAACATTCTGTCAGGCATTAATTTTTTTATCATTATTTCTCCTCAAGAAGCGCACAGACCTTGTTTATATCTCCGGCACCCATAATTATAATAATATCACCGTTTTTAACCTGTTCCTTAAGGTACTCGGCTATTTTTTCAAAGCTTTCCAAGTATATCGAATCCTTGACCTTTTCAGCCAGATCCTTCGAGCTCACGCCGCTTATATTTACTTCTCTTGCCGCGTAGATATCGGCAAATATCGTCTTTACTCCGTCAAAACATTTTGTAAATTCATCAAAGAGACTGAATGTACGCGTAAAAGTATGAGGCTGGAATACACACCAGATGTCTCCGGTTGCAAACTTTTTCACTCCCGAAAGCGTCGCGCGTACTTCTGTGGGATGATGTGCATAATCCTCATATATATTTGCTTTTCCATCAAGCTGACCCTTATATTCCATGCGGCGTGACGCGCCCTTATATTTCTTTAAGCCCTTTTTGATACTTTCAGCGTCGATCCCGCACAGATCAGCCGAGCATACCGACGCAAGTGCGTTCATTATGTTATGCTCGCCTGTTACCGAAAGCTCGGCTGTAATGAAGTACTCGCCGTTTCTGATTATATCAAAAACCGGACTTGCTCCCTTGTAGCTTATATTTTCTGCCTTATAATCAAGCCCGTCTCCGGTAATACCGAACTTTACTGTCTTTCCGCGGTAATTTTTTACCGCTTCACGAACATTTTCATCATCCCAATTTACTACAGCATATCCGTTATTAGCGATAGACACATATTTTTCAAAAGAGTTCTTTATCTGCTCAATATCCTTAAAATAATCGGGATGATCCATTTCCACATTCAAAACTACTGCTATATTAGGCGTAAAAGATAAAAATGAATCACAGTACTCACAAGCTTCCATGATAAAGTATTTATTATTTCCAATCCTGTATGTACCGCCTTCGAGCTCCTTCATTATCGCTCCGGATACTACAGTAGGATCGGCGTTTGCCGCAAGAAAGATATGTGCCGTCATAGACGTCGCCGTACTTTTTCCGTGCATACCCGAAATTCCGATTCTGTGTGTGTACTTGCTCATGATATACCCAAGATAATCGGCTCTGTAGATCAAAGGTATACCAAGCTCGCGTGCGTGAGCAAGCTCGGGGTTAGTTTCATGTATAGCCGCGGAATATACTACCGCATCACATTTTTCAACATTTTTCGCTTCATGACTGTAGTATACTTTTATTCCCTTGATCTCAAGCTTTTGGGTTATATC